>NZ_JBEYSJ010000090.1:0-1061 GCF_040704195.1 Amycolatopsis sp. NPDC047767 | reverse complement strand
GAGAAAACTTCCGCCGCCGTTCCGGCATTGCACATCCTCCAATCCAGACCAGACCTTATTAGGCCCACTGTCCGAAAAGTGGGAGGCGCGCCAGGGTGAATCTCGGGAAGCTGCGGGCGCTGGCCAAGAGGTTGAAGACGCAGCACGAGCTTGCGGTCGAGTTGTGGGGCACTGGGGACAGCGCGGCGCGGCTGGTGGCGGTGTTGGTTTGCCGGCCCAAGGCGTTCGAGCGTGGTGAGTTGGACGTCATGGTGCGTGAGGCTCGGACGCCTAAGGTGCATGACTGGTTGGTGGGGTATGTGGTGAAGAAGAGCCCGCATGTCGAGGAGTTGCGGGTGGCTTGGTTCGCCGATGCCGATCCGGTTGTGGCCAGTGCTGGGTGGGCGCTGACCACTGATCGGGTGGGGAAGGCTTCGGAGGGGCTGGATCTGGGTGGGTTGCTGGATGTGATCGAGGCTGAGATGAAGGATGCGCCTGACCGGCTTCAGTGGGCGATGAATCATTGTCTGGCTGAGATCGGGATTGAGCATGTGGAGTTGCGGGAGCGGGCGGTGGGTATTGGGGAGCGGTTGGGGGTTTTGAAGGATTATCCGACGCCGAAGGGTTGTACGTCGCCTTATGCGCCGGTTTGGATTGCGGAGATGGTTGGTCGTCGGGTTTGAGTGGGGTGGTGGTGGCTCGGCGCGCGGAGCGCACCATTGCCGGATTTTTGGGGGCGAGATGGCGTTCAGCGCAACCAACGCCGCATTGGGGCGCGGGCGAGGAGTCGGGGCTCAGTGAGGCGGGGCTACCCCCAGCCGGCCGAAGGGGACGTTACCTGCGGCAGGCACGAAACACTCGAAGTTAAGCGAACCAGGATTGCCAACGGCGCGGGCGATTCCCAACCCAACCACCTACCCTAACCGCGCCGCTCTTGCCACCACACAACCCACAGCCTGCAACGCGACTCACCACCCACATTCCCCTCCCCGCAACCTTCCCCCGGCCGGCCCCCGATTCTTTTCCCCAACACGGTCTGGGTCGGTTTGTCAAGGCACGCTTTCCCGCCTTGACAAACCGAC
>NZ_JBEYSJ010000089.1:0-1072 GCF_040704195.1 Amycolatopsis sp. NPDC047767 | reverse complement strand
TGTACTGACCTGTGAGGTTGGGGACGCGGCTGAGTGGTGGGTGGCCTGCGAGTGCGGTGTGTCCGCGGTGGTGGTTGTAGGTGTGCAGCCAGTGTGGCAGGGCTCGGCGGCGTTCGGTCTCGGTGCGGTAGGGCCTGCTGTAGGCCCATTCCTCCAGCAGGGTGCGATTGAACCGTTCCACTTTGCCATTGGTCTGCGGACGATAGGGCCGGGTCCTTTTGGGGGCGATCGCCGCGTCGCGCAGCGTGTCGCGCCAGAGGCGTGAGCGGTAGCAGGATCCGTTGTCCGTGAGCACCCGGCGAACGGTGATGCCGTAACCGGCGAAGAACGCCTGGGCCCGCGTCCAGAACGCGACAGCGGTTTCCCGGGTCTCGTCGGCATGGATTTCGGTGTAAGCCAGGCGGGTGTGGTCGTCCACGGCGTTGTGCAGATAGGCGTAGCCATGGCCGCGTTGACCGCTGTTGCGGCGACCTGCGGCGCGGCCGAGGGCTTTGTGACCGCCGCCGTCGGGGATGTTGCCCAGCTTCTTGATGTCGACGTGGATCAAGTCGCCGGGTGCGGGGTGTTCGTAGCGGCGGATCGGGATGGCGGTGGCCCGGTCCAGATGGGTGAGCCGGGCCAGTTGGTAGCGGGTCAGGATCCGGTGCACCGTCGAGGGGTTGAGACCGAGCAGGAAGCCGATGCGGGCCGGCCCCCAGCGCCGCAGTACCCGAATCTTGATGACTCGCCGCTCGGTCGGGGTCGGTGTCCGGGCTGGACTGGTGCGCGGACGGCTGGACCGGTCGGCCATGCCGGGTTCGCCGAGGTCGCGGTAGCGGCTGGCCCATCGGGCGGCGGTGGAGACCGACACCTGGAACCGTTCCGCAGCCCGTCGCAGCGGCCAGCCGTCATCGACGACGCAGCGGGCCAGGCGGAGTCTGCCGGTCGGGGTCAGGGGTGCGTTAGCGTGGGTCACGAGGGCCTCCGTTGGTCGGTGTTGACGTCGCAATCCACACCGAACCCGGAGGCCCTCCCTCACGCCAAGATCATCCGACTACGTGTCGCCACGTTCGCAACCTCCCCGGTCAGTACA
>NZ_JBEYSJ010000088.1:0-1168 GCF_040704195.1 Amycolatopsis sp. NPDC047767 | reverse complement strand
CCACTTCTACAATCACCACCGACCCCACAGCGCCGTCGGAGGCCACCCACCGATCACCCGGCTGACCAACCTCCCTGGACATCACAGCTAGTCCAGGGGTTCGAGGCGCAACACGGTCGTGGGCCGGCCGTCCGGGAAGTTCGCGGCCTGGGCTTCGAGCACGGGCTGCGCTTCTTCGTCGCCGACGCGCCGGACGCGCCGGACGGTGTCCCGGCCTTGCGGCCCGTCGCGCTCTACGCGGCAGTACCCGGCGGCGAGCAGGTTGCGCACCCAGCCGCGACCGTCGGGTGCGCAGACGTACTGCCGGCCGTCCAGCGGCGTCACCTTCAGCACTACCGGCCGTGGCTCCCCGGACCGCCGCCCGACGACGTCGACGACCCTGCTCACCGGCACCCCGTCCACGTACGGTTCGACGGCGGCTTCCCGCACCTGCTCGACGTCCACGGCGCCTCCCTTCGTCACTCGAAGATACGGTTCGCCTACGGTCGGGCGTCAGGCAGCGTCCGATGTGGACTGTCCGGTGGTTGTCCTGTCGTCGTTCGGTTCTCCTTCCGGTGCGAAGTCGAACACCAGCTGAACTGCGGGTGGTGTGCGGCGTCGTCGGCGCGGTGTGCCATCGAGCGGGAACGGCGCGGCCGGGGTTTCCCCCTGCTGCTGCGGGTGATCGGCGAGGTAGCGCAGCTTGAGCAGGTGCCGCCGCACGAGCCCGGCACGCCGCGCCTCGTCGAACAGCGCGCGCGCCGCCCGGTTCCCGGCGCGCCGCCGGTTTGGCGATTCGTTGTGGTCCACGGGGTCCTCGCTGGGGTCGATTGTGGCTGCGCGTGACCGCTCCGTCGCGCATTTCACGTGGCGGCGCCAGATAACAAGCGTGTCTCAAGTGGAACTCGGCCCGGAGCTGTTGGCCCATTCGGCCGCTGCGCGATCCGGCGTCCGGTCGTGTCGAAGATCGCGGACCTGGCGGGCCGTCCACAGTGGGCTCTTTGCGGCGCCACCGGCGCGACCCGTGGCATGGCGCCGAATTCTCGGCCCCGGCGGATGCCGCGCGCTGACCGCGCGCGGCATTTCCGCTGGTGGTGCCCCCGGCAGGACTCGAACCTGCGACCTAGAGATTAGCGCGGCACCGTGCTCGATGTCTATTATGGATAGTCGTTGTTGGCTGCTAGCAGGT
>NZ_JBEYSJ010000087.1:0-1267 GCF_040704195.1 Amycolatopsis sp. NPDC047767 | reverse complement strand
GGGTCTGCTCAGGGTTTGGTTGACACCTGATGTGTGAGGCTTCGGCCTTGCTTGGAAGGATGTCATCGTGCCCAAGCCCTATCCCCGTGAGTTCCGTAACGATGTGGTCGCCGTGGCCCGTCGCGGTGACACCCCGTTGAAGCAGGTCGCCAAAGACTTCGGGATCTCCGAGTCGTGTCTGGCCAACTGGTTGCGGGCCGCCGACGTCGAGGACGGCACGCGACCTGGGGTGACCCGGGATGAGTCCGCTGAGCTGCGGGAACTGCGTAAGCGCAACCGTCTGCTGGAGCAGGAGAACGAGGTTCTGCGCAAGGCTGCCGCCTACTTGGCGCAGGGCAATCTGCCGGGAAAATAGTCTTCCCGCTCGTCCGTGAACTGGCCGCGGCCGGCGCCCCTGTGCGGGTGCCGGTCGCGGTGACGTGCAGGGTGCTGGGCATCTCCCGGCAGGCCTACTACCAATGGTGCGCCGCCCCGGTCTCGCAGCGGGACTGAGATGACGCCCATCTGATCAACGCCGCCCTCGAGATCCACGCCGACGATCCCGGCGACGGGTACCGGTTCATCGCCGACGAACTCGCCGTGCGCGGGTTCGCCGCGTCGGAGAACCGGGTCTGGCGTTCTGCTCGATGCAACGGATCTTTTCGTTGCACGCGAAGAAGAAGGGCCTCTCCAGTAAGGCGGGGCCGCCGGTGCATGACGACCTGGTGCGCCGCGAGTTCACCGCTGCGGCACCGAACCTGACATGGTTGACCGACATCACCGAGCACCCGACCAGCGAAGGGAAACTCTACCTGTGCGCGATCAAGGACTGCTACTCCAACAGGATTGTCGGCTACTCCATCGACTCGCACATGCGCGCGTCACTCGCCGTCAGTGCGCTGTGTAATGCGATCGCGCTCCGCGACCCGGCCGGCGTCGTCGTCCACTCCGACCGCGGAGCCCAATTTCGATCGGCAGCCTACCGGCGCCTGCTGCGCGCCCACGGACTGACCGGATCGATGGGTCGGGTCGGCGCGTGCGGCGACAACGCCGCGATGGAATCGTTCTTTTCCTTGCTGCAAAAGAATGTTCTCGACACGCGGCGCTGGCGCACCCGCGAAGAACTCAGGCTGGCGATCGTGTCCTGGATCGAGACCAAATACCACCGCAAACGCCGACAACGCGCCCTGGGCAAGCTCACCCCGGTCGAGTTTGAGACCATCTACACCGCCGCACCAGCGGCCTGAAACCAGTCAGCCCCGGTGTCAACCGAAGTCTGGGCAGTCCC
>NZ_JBEYSJ010000086.1:0-1276 GCF_040704195.1 Amycolatopsis sp. NPDC047767 | reverse complement strand
TGAGACGCCCCGAAATTTCCGGACAGCTTTCGTATGGCTAATTCATGCTGCGAGCTGTCGGTTCAGGTACTCGTTGTGGACCTCTAATGGGGTCTTGTAGTCGAGACCCGAGTGGAGACGTTGTCGATTATAGAAGCCTTCGATGTATTTGACAACCTCCTGGCGCACCTGTGCGCGCGTGGTGAATGTCATGCGATTCGTCCACTCGTTCTTCAGGGTACCGAAGAAGGATTCGGCCATGGCGTTATCCCAGCAGATTCCGGTACGCCCGACGGATTGCCGCATATCTTTGTTGGCGAGCGTGGTGGCGAATTCGTAGGACGTGTAGTTCGAGCCGCGATCGGAATGGAAGATGCATCCTGGTCTAATGTCGATCGTGCCGGCCGCGGAATCCAGAGCAGCGGTGATCAGTGATGTCTTGTAATGATCGGCCATGGCCCAGCCAACCACCATTTTCGAGTAGCAGTCGATGACCGTCGCCAGGTAGACCCAGCCCTCATCGGTGGCGAGGTAGGTAATGTCGCCGACCAGCTTCGTGCCGGGCTCGGTGGCGGTGAAGTCGCGCGCGACGAGATCGGGAATCCGGTGGGCCTGGTCGGCCTCGGTCGTGGTCGGCCGCCACGGGCGCGGCTGGCAGGACACCAGGCCCTGGTGGCGCATGAGCTCGCGGACCAGCTCGTCGGACACCTGCTCGCCCGAACGCAGCAGCACCGCATGGACGCGCCGGTAGCCATAGGTGCCGTGGTTGGCCTCGAAGATCGCCGTGATCATCGCCGCCAGCCGCTCACGTCGGCGGGCCGCCAGCGACGGTGCCCGGTCGCGCCACTCGTAGTAGCCCGCCCTCGACACGCCCAGCCAAGCGCACATCTTGCTGATCGGGAAATTGTCCTTCTCGCCGTCGATGAACGCGAACTTCGTGCTCACCGATACTCCTGGGCGAAGAAGGCCGCAGCTTTTCCCAGGAACTCGTTCCGCGTCTTCAGTTCCCGGTTCTCCCGCTCGAGTTCCCGCAGCCGCGCACGCTCGGACACCGACAACGGTTCCTCGTCTACCGGATTCTCCTTCCGATACGCAGCTACCCAGTTTCCGAGCGTGCCCGGGTTGATTCCCAACTCTCGAGCTACCTGCGCAATCGGACGATCACCGTTCGCCACCATCTTGACCGCTTCATCCCGAAACTCGGGAGAAAACTTCCGCCGCCGTTCCGGCATTGCACATCCTCCAATCCAGACCAGACCTTATTAGGCCCACTGTCCGAAAAGTGGGAGGCGCGCCA
>NZ_JBEYSJ010000085.1:0-1567 GCF_040704195.1 Amycolatopsis sp. NPDC047767 | reverse complement strand
CGGTGAGGCGGCCGGCCGTCAGCGGGTGATCGCGCGACAGGACGCAGACGAAGCGTTCGGTGAACAGCGGCTGCCAGCGCAGGGGGCCGATCGCACCGCCCGATCCAGAAGCCGGCGCGATCTCGCGCTGTGGTGGCGTCAGTCCGCCGTGGCCAGGGTGACGTGGTTTTCGGGGGGATGCGTGCGCGGCGCGAGCTGGGCGCGTTCGTCGAGGACCTGGCGGTAGTGGGCGATCAGGCTGTCGCCGGCGGCTTCCCAGGTGTGGCGGAGGGCGAAGGACCGCGCGGCCGCGCCGAAGGTGGCGCGTTGCGCGGGCGACTCGACGAGGCAGCGCACGGCGTCGCGCAGGGCGGTTTCGTCGAGCGGCGGTACGAGGAAGCCCGTCCGCCCGTGCTCGACGAGGTCGAGCGGGCCGCCGGCCGCGGGCGCGACCACCGGGAGGCCGCTGGCCATCGCCTCCTGGACGGTCAGGCCGAAGGTCTCGAACGGCCCGGTGTGCGCGAAGACGTCGAGTGACGCGTAGATGCGCGGGAGCTCGTCGCCGACGCGCATGCCCAGGAACGTCGCGTCGGGCAGCGCCGTCCTCAGTCGGGGACCGTTAGGGCCGTCGCCGACGACGACCACCCGCACCCCCGGCAGGCCGCAGACGCCGCGCAGCAGCTCGACGTGCTTGTCCGGCGCGAGGCGGCCGACGTACCCGACGAGGACCTCACCGTTCGGCGCGAGCCGGCGGCGCAGGTCCGGATCCCGGTGCCGCGGGTCGAAGCGCACGGCGTCGACGCCGTGGGGGAGCAGGTGGATGCGCGGGATGCCCTGCTCCTCCAGCGCCAGCTTCGACGCGCTGGAGGAGACGATCGTGCGATCGGCCGGCCGGTGGATCCCGCGCAGCCGGCGCCACACGTACTGCGAGCCGCCCGGCACCCGGGGCGCGTAGGACCGGCAGTAAGCGGCGACGTCGGTCTCGTACACCGCGACGATCGGCACCCGCCGCTTCAGGGCCGCCCGCACGGCGTGCGCGCCGAGCAGCAGCGGGCTCGACAGGTGCACGACATCAGGCCGGTGCGCGGCGATCGCGCGGCCCACCACGCCGGTCGGCAGCGCCATTCGCACGTCCGGGTAACCCGGCCACGACAGCGCGGGCGCCCGGACCACCGGGGAGTCCCCGCTCTCCGTGTCGTTGCCCGTCCGCAGCCCGGCCGGCGCGGTCGGCGCCACGACCAGCGGCGAATGACCACGCCGTACGAGGTGCTCCGCGGCCCGCGACGCGGTGTGCGCGACCCCGTTGACCTGCGGCGGGTACGACTCGGTCACGACGAGGACCCGCAACGAAGATCCCGCGCTCTGCGTGGACGTCATTCGGCTGATCCAAACCCATGACACCCACCGCACATCCCCGGGAACAACACCCGAACACGAGGTTCCCACCAGACAACGCGCTGAACCATCCGAAGTCGCCCCCACCGCGAGATCGCGCCGGCTTCCGGATGGGGCGGTGCGATCGGCCCCCGGCCGATCCGACCGCGCCCAACCGCAACCCGCCCCAAAGCGCTCGACCACCCCCCCGCGG
>NZ_JBEYSJ010000083.1:0-1708 GCF_040704195.1 Amycolatopsis sp. NPDC047767 | reverse complement strand
AACGTGCCGGCCTTCCGTGCGGGCACGACGTTCAAGGACGTCATCTCCGGCACGAAGAAGCTGCCCAAGGCCACCGCCGTCAAGCGCACCACCACGGCGACCGCCTCGCGCGCCACCACGACCACGCGGGCGGCCGCCTCGCGCACCACGGCCACCCGCCCCGCCGCGACGCGCTCCACCACCACCCGCACCCGCGCGACGGCCGCGAAGCCCGCCGCCACCACGAAGACCACCGCCACCAAGCCGGCCACGACGCGCGCCAAGGCCGCCACCACCAAGGCCGCGGCCGCCAAGCCCGCCGCCAAGGCCACCGCGACCAAGGCCGCCGCTAAGCCTGCCGCAAAGAAGGCCGCTGCCAAGCCGGCCGCCAAGCGCACCAGCGCTGCGAAGAAGAAGTAACACCACCCCGGCGTTACGCCAGGACGTGCACTTCACGGCAGGGCCCCCTCCTTGATTGGGAGAGGGCCCTGCCGCATGTCCGGGCTCTCTCGCCTCGCCGGCGGTTACGGCCGAAACCATCTGTCCACCAACGGACTCCCTCCCCGAACTGACCTGAAGTCACTCCAGTTCACGACACTCGCCCTTGGACGGGCCCATCTCGCCGCCGGCGTGGGCCTTCGCCTTACCTCTCCTGCCACACGTCACCGCGTCCCAGGACGAGGCTCCTTCTCCGCCGGCACCGGCCCCGCCTCGCCTCACATCGGCCCACCACACGGCATCGCGGCCCGAACAAGACACCCTCACCGCCCACGCCGGCCTCACCGTGTCGGACATCGGCCCACCGCACCGCATCGCAGCCCGAACAGAACTCCCTCACCGCGCACGCCGCCTCGCCCGCCGCATCGCAACGCAGCCCGAACAAGACACCCTCACCGCCCACGCCGGCCTCACCGTGCCATCACAGCGCCGGACTCAGCTGCCCCACCTCGCTACCCCGCCGAACCTCAGGTCGGCCTGCGCTACGGCCCGCGGACCTCTGGCCTGCGCCTCGCCGGTCAAGCTCAGACCTCACCAGCCCACCCACTTCCCTTCCTCCGCGACGAATCCTCGCCTCATCGAGTAGATCCGCGACACATTCCCCCACGCTCGTCTCGCAGACCATCAACAGCGATCCGACTCAGGCGCCTCTTCCGCGATAACCACTCCGCACTCAATACCCCGCGCCGATCCAGCTCTCCCCCGCGCCGCCAAATCAACGTATCGAAATCGCCTTCACTCGCAATGGTTCGATGCGCCAATCAGTTCCACTCAGCGAGGCATCACCATTACCCGAAGGCTCCGCCAACACCATCCCCCACCATCAGCGAAACGATCTCCGCCGCCCCTCACACCCATCGCCATTCACCGTCGCGACCGTCTCCTCAACGCTCTCTCCCGCACCCGGAGCACAGCATCGCCCCGTCTCCCAACTCGCTTCCTGCGCAGACCCCGACCCGCCACCATCACCGCCACCGGCAGGACTCCCACTCCCCCCGTCTCCTACCGCATTGGCCAGCCCACTCAGCAGACTTCACACGCAACGCCCCCGGACCGCCCATGGCCACTCGCCGGCAACACCGCCACAACAGCCCTGACCCGGCACCAGCATCGCCCGGCTCAATCGGCCTTCTTCGCGCCGGTGCCGGGCTCGCGCGACGAGTTCTACGGCCTCACCGACCGCGGCCCGAACGTCGACGCGCCGGACGGGGCCAAGGTGGAGCCGCTGCCC
>NZ_JBEYSJ010000082.1:0-1932 GCF_040704195.1 Amycolatopsis sp. NPDC047767 | reverse complement strand
TCGGCATGGGGTTCATACTCGAACCCGAGGAAGCGCAAGAATGGATCGCCGCCGATCCGCGCAACACCGAGATACTCTTCCCATACCTCAACGGCGAAGACCTCAATCAACGTCCCGATGTGTCTGCGTCCCGCTGGGTTGTCGACTTCAATGACCGCACCGAGGCCGCAGCTGCGAAATATTCATTACCATTCACGCGAGTATTGGAGCAGGCCAAACCCGAACGAATGAAGAACAACCGCAAGGTCTACCGCGACTATTGGTGGCAACATGCTGAGAAGCGACCTGCGCTGCGCAAGGCCATTGCCGGTCTCGACGAGGTGCTAGCTATTGCACGCGTCAGCAAGTCCGTCATGCCAGTGCGAGTTCCTTCTTGCCATGTGTTCAGCGACAAGTTGGTAGTGTTCGCCACCAACTCGTTCGCAGACCAGGCAGTTCTGTCATCGAGTGTGCATCAATCGTGGGCAATCAAGTACGGCACCACGATGCGCATTGATCCGACCTATACACCACAGGTTTGTTTCGAGACGTTGCCGCGTCCGAAGGCGACAGGCCGCCTCGATGCCGCTGGGCGTGCCCTGGACAACGAGCGGAGGGAGATCATGCTGCGGCGCAGCCTTGGCCTGACTACCGTTTATAACCTGGTCAATGACCTGTCTGTTCAGGGCGACAGAGATGTTGATCGGCTACGTGAGATTCACATCGAGGTCGATGATGCGACCGTGGACGCGTACGGTTGGTCTGACCTCGAACTCGATCATGGTTTCCACACCTACCGCCAGATGGAGCGATGGACGGTGAGCCCCGTCGCTCGCGTTGAGATCTTGGATCGCCTCCTAGAAGAAAACAACAGCCGAAGCAAAAGCAACCAGCAGGGGAATCTCGCAGCACTTGCCAGCGAGATTCCCAAGGAGGATGGGACACTCTTTAGCTGACTGGTCCAGTTGTCCGTGTGCCGAGCCCAGAGACCGCGGTCGGCGTGAGGTTCGAGTCAGGTGAACAAGACTCCTTGCTCCTTCGGAATCTCGCTTCCTGACGCAGAAGGGCGGGTGTTGTACTTGTTCTCCTCGACGCGTCGGTGAGCCTCCTCCAGTAGCCGATCGAAGATCTCAACCCGAGCGGCGGGGCTGACGCTCCAGCGGATCATCTGACGGTAGGTGTGAAAGCCGTGATCGAGTTCGAGGTCGGACCAGCCGTAGGCGTCCATGACTTCGCGGTCGAGCTCGACGTGAGTCTCGCGCAGTCGGGTGATGTCTGTGTCTCCACGGATCGCGGGGTCGTTAATGAAGTTGTAGAGCTTCGTCAGACCAAGATTGCGGCGAAGCATCACATTGCGACGCTCCACATCCAGGATGCGACCGACGGCCCCGAGTCGGTCGATGGGCGCGGGGCGCGGGAACGTCTCGAACACGTCGGAAGGCGTGTAGCGAGGGTCATTTCTCATACCCGATCCATACTTGATCGCCCAGAGTTGGTGCGCTGACGAGCTGAGTATCGCCTGGTCGGCGAACGAGTCGGTGGCGAACACTACTAACGAGTCGCTGAACACATGGCAAGAAGGAACTCGCACTGGCATGACGGACTTGCTGACGCGTGCAATAGCTAGCACCTCGTCGAGACCCGCGATCGCCTTCCGCATCGCCGGTCCAGTCCTCCAGAAGCGCCACCAAGGGTGCTCTCGAACTGCTTGGTCTTTGTTTGATTGCCGCTCTGGCTTGACCAACTGCTGAACCCTTTCAAACGGCACTCTGTACTTCGCCGCTTCAGGCTCGGGAAGGTTTTTGAAGTCGATCACCCACCGCGTAGGCGAGGCATCAGGTCGCTGGTTGAGATCTTCGCCGCTGAGATACGGGAATAGCACCTCAGCATTACGAGAATTTTCAGCGATCCACGCCTGGGCCTCATCGGCCTCAAGCACGAAACCCATACCCC
>NZ_JBEYSJ010000081.1:0-1973 GCF_040704195.1 Amycolatopsis sp. NPDC047767 | reverse complement strand
TGTTGTTTGGGCCACCCACTCAATCGCCTGAGGCGAGAGCTTGGTTCGTGTCCCGGTGGCCGCCCGGTTTCCCTGGCGACTTGGAGAACTTTACATGGCCGGAAACGCCCCAAAACAGGGGGGTCCCTTAACGCGATCTTCCCAGGTCAAACCCCGTGTTATCCCGGAAACGGACCGCCGGGGCGCCGGACACCCCGTCCAGCCGCGTCGTCGGCCGGCGGAAAACATTGCTCCGACTACATTGCGACTCATTGCACCGAGCCAAAGCTCTGCCTACCGTCGGCTTCATGCCCACCCTCCACACCGGCCACGGCACCGTCCTCACCTACGACGACCACGGCACCGGCGACCCGGCGTTGCTCCTCGTCCACGGCCACCCCTTCGACCGCTCCATGTGGCGCCCCCAGACCGAGCACTTCGCGGAACGCGGCTTCCGCGTCGTCGTCCCCGACCTCCGCGGCTACGGCGCGAGCACGGGTCCTGCCGTGGCCGGCCTGAATGACTTCACCCACGACCTCATCGCGCTGGCCGACCACCTCGGCCTTGCCACCTTCGTGCTCGGCGGCCTCTCCATGGGCGGCCAGATCGCCATGCAGACCGTCGCCGACCACCCCGAGCGCGTCCGGGCACTGCTGCTCGCCGACACCTTCCCCACCGCCGAGACCCCCGAAGGCCGCCGGAACAGACGAGCGGCCGCCGACCGGATCGAGCAGGAAGGCATGCGCGACTACGCGACCGAGCTCCTCCCGAAGATGGTCTCCCCGCGAACCCGCGCGAAGAACCCCGAAGTCGCCGAGCACGTGCTCACGATGATGCGCACGGCCCCGCCCGCCGGCGCCGCCGCGGCACTCCGGGCCCGGGCGCTGCGCCCCGACTACCGGGTGACCCTCGAACAGGTCGCGGTCCCCACTCTGGTGACCGTCGGCAGCGAAGACGAGTTCACCCCGGTCTCCGACGCACAGCTCGTGCACGGGCTCGTGGCCGGTTCCACACTGGCGGTGCTGGAAGGCGCGGGCCACCTGCCTAACCTGGAGTCCGCGGCCGGGTTCAACGACGTGTTCGGCCGGTTCCTGAACGCACTCCGGCCCCGGCCGGACCACCAGGCGGAAGAACGGTGACCCACCCCATGAAGACCGTATTCGTGACCGGCGCGAGTGCCGGGTTCGGTGCCGCGATCACGCGCCGGTTCGTGGCCGAGGGCTCGCGGGTCGTCGCCGCGGCCCGCAGCGCCGACCGGCTCGCCGCGCTGACCTCGGAGCTCGGCGAGTCCGTGCTGCCCGTGGTGCTCGACGTGCGCGACCGCGACGCGATCGCCGCGGCCGTCGGCGCGTTGCCCGGCGACTGGGGCCGGATCGACGTGCTCGTGAACAACGCGGGCCTGGCCAAGGGCCTCGAGCCGGCGCAGGAGGCGAAGCTCGACGACTGGGACCAGATGATCGAGACCAACGTGACCGGTCTCGTGCACCTCACCCGCGCGGTGCTGCCCGGCATGGTCGAACGTGGCAGCGGCCACGTGATCAACATCGGCTCCATCGCCGGCACCTACCCCTACCCCGGCGGCAACGTCTACGGCGCGACCAAGGCGTTCGTGCACCAGTTCAGCCTCAACCTGCGCAGCGACCTGCGCGGCACCGGCGTGCGCGTGACCAACATCGAGCCCGGCATGGTCGGTGGCACCGAGTTCTCCAACGTCCGCTTCGGCGACGACGAGAAGGCCGCCAACGTGTACGCCGGCACCACCCCGCTCACGGCCGACGACATCGCCGAGTCCGTGTTCTGGGCCGCCGCGCAGCCGCCGCACGTGAACGTGAACGTCATCGAGATCATGCCGGTCGTGCAGAGCTTCTCGGCCCTGACCATCCAGCGGGACAGCCAGGGCTAGGTGTACTGACCTGTGAGGTTGGGGACGCGGCTGAGTGGTGGGTGGCCTGCGAGTGCGGTGTGTCCGCGGTGGTGGTTGTAGGTGTGCAGCC
>NZ_JBEYSJ010000080.1:1192-2788 GCF_040704195.1 Amycolatopsis sp. NPDC047767 | reverse complement strand
AGTTCGGCGGCGTCCTACTCTCCCACAACCCTTCGGTTGCAGTACCATCGGCGCTACCAGGCTTAGCTTCCGGGTTCGGAATGGGACCGGGCGTTTCCCTGGCGCTATAACCACCGAAACACTACGAAACAACACACACCGCGTCTGTCATAGACACCGGTGTGGTGTTTCAGAACCGTAGAGTGGATGCGTAACATCTTTGTAGGCAAGTCCTCGGCCTATTAGTACCAGTCAACTCAACAACACATTACTGTGCTTCCATCTCTGGCCTATCAACCCAATCGTCTTTTGGGGGCCTTAACCCACATGGGGTGGGATACCTCATCTTGGAACAGGCTTCCCGCTTAGATGCCTTCAGCGGTTATCCCTTCCGAACGTGGCCAACCAGCCATGCCCCTGGCGGGACAACTGGCACACCAGAGGTTCGTCCGTCCCGGTCCTCTCGTACTAGGGACAGCCTTCCTCAAGTATCCTACGCGCGCGGCGGATAGGGACCGAACTGTCTCACGACGTTCTAAACCCAGCTCGCGTGCCGCTTTAATGGGCGAACAGCCCAACCCTTGGGACCTACTCCGGCCCCAGGATGCGACGAGCCGACATCGAGGTGCCAAACCATGCCGTCGATATGGACTCTTGGGCAAGATCAGCCTGTTATCCCCGGGGTACCTTTTATCCGTTGAGCGACACCCCTTCCACCAGGTGGTGCCGGATCACTAGTCCCGACTTTCGTCCCTGCTCGACATGTCTGTCTCACAGTCAAGCTCCCTTGTGCACTTGCACTCAACACCTGATTGCCAACCAGGCTGAGGGAACCTTTGGGCGCCTCCGTTACTCTTTAGGAGGCAACCGCCCCAGTTAAACTACCCATCAGGCACTGTCCCTGAACCAGATCATGGCCCGAGGTTCAGATTCCCAATTCGACCAGAGTGGTATTTCAACAACGACTCCACAGTAACTAGCGTCACCGCTTCACAGTCTCCCACCTATCCTACACAAGCCGAACCGAAAACCAATACCAAACTATAGTAAAGGTCCCGGGGTCTTTCCGTCCTGCCGCGCGTAACGAGCATCTTTACTCGTAGTGCAATTTCGCCGGGCCTGTGGTTGAGACAGCCGGAAAGTCGTTACGCCATTCGTGCAGGTCGGAACTTACCCGACAAGGAATTTCGCTACCTTAGGATGGTTATAGTTACCACCGCCGTTTACTGGCGCTTAAATTCTCAGCTTCACCCCCGAAGGGATTAACCGGTCCTCTTAACGTTCCAGCACCGGGCAGGCGTCAGTCCATATACATCGTCTTGCGACTTCGCATGGACCTGTGTTTTTAGTAAACAGTCGCTTTCCGCTGGTCTCTGCGGCCACCCACCCCTAGCCTGTAAAAGGCCTCAAGGTGTTTGGCCCCCCTTCTCCCGAAGTTACGGGGGCATTTTGCCGAGTTCCTTAACCACAGTTCACCCGATCGCCTTGGTATTCTCTACCTGACCACCTGTGTTGGTTTGGGGTACGGGCCGTGCATGCACTCACTAGAGGCTTTTCTCGGCAGCATAGGATCACCCTCTTCGCCTCAAACGGCTACGCATCACGTCTCAGCCACAT
>NZ_JBEYSJ010000080.1:0-1098 GCF_040704195.1 Amycolatopsis sp. NPDC047767 | reverse complement strand
ATATGGAACACGGATTTGCCTATGTTCCGGCCTACACGCTTACACCAGGACAACCATCGCCTGGCGGAGCTACCTTCCTGCGTCACCCCATCGCTTGACTACTACGAAATCAGGTCCCACGCTCCACAATGCCGGCTCCACCCGAAGGCTTCACCAACACGCTTTGGGTGGTTAGTATCAAACGCCTCGTCATGGGCGCACATGCTCGGGTACGGGAATATCAACCCGTTGTCCATCGACTACGCCTGTCGGCCTCGCCTTAGGTCCCGACTTACCCTGGGCGGATTAGCCTGGCCCAGGAACCCTTGGTCATCCGGCGGCAGAGTTTCTCACTCTGCATTCGCTACTCATGCCTGCATTCTCACTCCCACACCCTCCACGACTCGTTTACACGGCCGCTTCCCTGGATGCAGGACGCTCCCCTACCCATCAACACGACTACACAATCTTCCGAAGAAGAAAGCGGATCTATTGTGTCAATGACACAGCTTCGGCGGTGTGCTTAAGCCCCGCTACATTGTCGGCGCAGGACCACTTGACCAGTGAGCTATTACGCACTCTTTCAAGGGTGGCTGCTTCTAAGCCAACCTCCTGGTTGTCTGGGCAATCCCACATCCTTTCCCACTGAGCACACACTTAGGGGCCTTAGCTGGTGTTCTGGGCTGTTTCCCTCTCGACGACGAAGCTTATCCCCCGCCGTCTCACTGCCACACTCTCACACCACGGTATTCGGAGTTTGGTTGATTTCGGTAACCCGGTAAGGCCCCTAGACCATCCAGTAGCTCTACCCCCGTGGTGAAACATGTGACGCTGCACCTAAATGCATTTCGGGGAGAACCAGCTATCACGGAGTTTGATTGGCCTTTCACCCCTACCCACAGCTCATCCCCCAGGTTTTCAACCCTGGTGGGTTCGGGCCTCCACGACGTCTTACCGACGCTTCACCCTGGCCATGGGTAGATCACTCCGCTTCGGGTCTAGACCACGCGACTAACACGCCCTATTCAGACTCGCTTTCGCTACGGCTACCCCACACGGGTTAACCTCGCCACGCAGCACTAACTCGCAGGCTCATTCTTCAAAAGGCACGCCATCACC
>NZ_JBEYSJ010000079.1:0-2926 GCF_040704195.1 Amycolatopsis sp. NPDC047767 | reverse complement strand
GCCTCGACGGCGTGGGCCATGGCGTTGACGCCGCTGGTGAGTGACACCTGGACCGGCAGTTTCAGGGTGAGGTCGACGTCGTAGACGACGACCTCGGGCAGCACCTTGGGTGAGGTCTGGGTGGTCTTGCGTCCATCGGCGGTCTCGCCCAGGACCGGGGTCATCTCCGACCCGGCGTAGGTGGTGGGCACGATGATCTGCGGCAGATCCGTGCGCAACGCGATCGCCTTGGCCAAACCGGTCGTCGAACCCCCGCCGATCGCCAGCAGACAGTCCACTTTGTTCTCCGCAACGACCGCCAGGGCACGCTCGGTCACGTCCACCGGCGTGTGCATCGCGGCCTCGTCGAAGCGGGCGGCGAGCAGCGAACCCAGCGCGTCGGCGACCCGGTCCACCGGGCCCGCCAGTGAAGAAGTCCCGAGCAGCAACACGCGCGAAGCCCCGAGCCGGCGCACCTCGTCGGCCAGCGTCGCGATCGTGCCCGTGCCGAAGACGACCCGAGCCGGATTGGCGGTGTAGCTGAACATCGAGGGCTCCTTTGCCTGGCGCGCCGGGTGCGGTGGCGATGACGGTAGGAGCGAGCGCCCGAGAAGTCAGCGTTCGTGTCCGGCAGCCCGGGACACATTTGGTGGAATCGTTCGAAATCGCACTTATCGTGGTGAGATGACGAACGACGAATCACGTGGTGGCGTGGCCTCGGTCGCGAAGGCGTGCAAAGTGCTGCGCGCCTTCAGCCCGACCGTGGGTGTCCTGTCTGTTCGACAGGTGTCCGCCCGTGCGGGGATCCCGCGCAGCACCGCGCACGAGCTGTGCCGCACGCTCGTCGCCGAAGGCATGCTGGAAGGCGCCGGCGGTGGTTACCAGCTTGGCCCGCTGCTGCTCGAGCTGGCGGGCCAGATCATCGAACGCACAGGCCTGCTGCGCGCCGGCGAAGGCATCCTCGACTCGCTGGTCCGCGCGCCGGAGCAGGACGCGCACCTCTGCCAGCTGACGCAAGGCTGGATCGTCTACCTGGACCGCAACTCCAGCCCGTCGCACGTGCCCGCGGCCAACCAGGTGGGCCAGCGCGCGCCGGCGCACCTCACGGTCTGCGGGAAGGTGGCGCTGTCGTGGCTGCCGTTCGACAAAGTCGTGGCGCACGTCGAGAAGTGCTGCGCCGAAAGCGCCGTGCCGCCGCCGGACCTCAAGCAGCTCGAAGCCGAGCTGACCCAGGCCCGGCAGGACGGGTACCTGGCCTCGCGGTCCGTCCAGCAGGGCCGGACGTCGGTCGCGGCACCGATCTTCGACTCCTCGGGAAATCCGCTCGGCGGGGTCTCGCTGTCCGGCCCGGCCGGAATGTTCACCACGGCCGTGGTCGAGTCGGCTCGCGTGTCCGTCACCAACGCGGCCGGCCTGATCAGCGCCCGGCTCATCAGCGCCGCACCGGCCTGGACACGCTGACGGCCCTCCCGGGGGAGGGCCGTCAGTTTGGCCGGGCTGCTCAGGCACGCGGCAGCAGAGCCACCGCCTGCATTTCGATCAGCAGGTGCGGGTGCGGCAGCTGGTGCACGGCCACCGTCGTGCGGGTCGGGCCGTTTTCATCGAAGTACCGCGCGTAAACCTCGTTGTAGCCGCGGAAGTCGTTCATGCTCACGAGGTAGGCCCTGACCTGGACGAGGTCCGTCAGCTCCGCGCCGACCTCCGCGAGCAGGTCGCGCAGATTCTCGATCACGGCCGCCGTCTGCGCCTCGATGTCCAGCCGTGTCGCGCCGAACTCGTCGGCGTCGGCACCCGCGATGGTGTTGTCCGGCCGCCGGCTGCTCGTCCCCGAGATGTAGACGAACCCACCCGCCACCTTGAGGTGCGGGAACCGGCCCCGTGGCGTCGCCTTGCCGGCGACGGTCCTGGCGTCACTCATGCATTCCTCCTCATCACCGAACGGACGTCACACGGAACCGCACGCGGCCGAGCCCGGACACCGTCGCGCTGACGGTGCCGGGCGAAACCAGCGCGACGGCCGGGGTCCCCGCCCCGGCCAGCAGCACGTCACCCGCGCGCAGCGGGATGTCGTACCGCCCGGCCATGCGGATCGCCGCGGTCACCGCGCGCAGCGGGTCACCGAGGATCGCCGAGCTGGATCCGCTTTGGACAAGACGGCCGTCGAGCTCGAGGACCATCCCGCGGTTGTCCAGCGACGCGGGCAACGGCTGCCACGCCCCGACCACGAACCCCGACGCCGAGGTGTTGTCCGCCACGACGTCGGCGAGGTTGAACCGGAAGTCGCGGTAGCGCGAGTCGATGATCTCCACGGCCGGCGCGACGGCGTTGACGGCCTCGGTCACGTTGCCCGTCCACAGCTGCGGATCGATGTTGCGCGCCAACCGGAACGCGATCTCGGGCTCGACCCGCGGGTGCACATACGCGCCCAGCCAGATCTCCGCGCCCTCTTCGACGTGCATCCGGGAAGTCAGCTGCCCGATGATCACCTCGGACACGCCCATCTGCGCCGCCTTGGTCCGGCTCGTGAACCCGAGCTTCACCCCGACGCGCGTCTCGCCGCGCCCGAGCCGCCGCGACACCAGTGCGTGCTGCACCGCGTACGCCTCCGCCAGCGACAGGTCGTGGTCGGCCGACAGCTGCTGCTCGGCCACGCGGTCGCGGGCGGCGTCGTCGAGGCGGGTGGCGAGCTCACCGACGTGCCCGGTCATCGCGCCGCCTCCGTGAGGTCGAGGGCGACGTCGACGATCATGTCCTCCTGGCCGCCGACCAGGCCACGCCGCCCGACCTCGACAAGGATGTCGCGCGCGTCGAGGCCGTAGCGGCTCGCGGCGCGTTCGGCGTGGAGGAGGAAGCTGGAGTAGACGCCGGCGTAGCCCAGCGTCAGCGTCTCGCGGTCCACCCGCACCGGCCGCGTCTGAAGTGGACGGACGAGGTCCTCGGCCGCGTC
>NZ_JBEYSJ010000078.1:0-3065 GCF_040704195.1 Amycolatopsis sp. NPDC047767 | reverse complement strand
TCGATCCGGTCGATGATCGCCGCGGTCCCGGCCTTCGTCGTGACGCGCATGGCCTCCGACAGGTCGGCGATCTCCGCGCCCAGCTTGACGACCAGGCAGCCGCCCTGGCAGTCGTCCGCGGCCTGCGTGTCGTGGAAGTACTGCCAGTACTGCATGAGGTGCTCGGCCGAGGTCTTCGCCTTGTCCGCGACGATGCGGTCCATGGTGGCGAAGTAGTCGTCGAAGTAGCTCTGCATCATCGCTTCGCCGAAGGCGTCCTTGGAGTCGAACCAGTGGTAGAAGGACCCCTTCGGCACACCCGCGTCGGCGAGCACCTCGTTGATGCCGACCGCGGCGTAACCCTTGGCCAGGACAATCCGCCGGGCGGTGTCGAGCAGGCTTTTGCGGGTGTCGGCTTTGGCTGGCATGACGTGAGAGTAGCAGCCGATTAGACCAGTCGTCTAGTGGCGGCGCGAGTTTCCTGCGAAGGTCAGCCTCACTGCGTCAGCTCCGCCGGTGGTTCAGCCCCGAGGGCGGTGAACAGCCCGGCCAGCTTCGTGTCGAGCAGATGGCCGACTGCGGTCACCCGCGGATCTCCGAAGCTCGCGAACAGCGTGCCCGGCTGGTCGGTCACGAACACGCCGTCGCCGTGCTCGTCGGCCTGGATCAGCAGCCGAAGGGGCGCGTGCAGCATCACCGTCGGGTTGTGGCGGTACATCTGCTCGGCGATCACGTGGTTGCCCATCAGGTATTCGGTACAGTCCCAGGAAAATCCGGAACCGGCCATGAACGGCGGCACCTCGATGCTCGCGAACCGCAGGAAGCCGAGAGGCGCGACCTCGTCGGCCTTGGCGACGACTGCGGCCCAGTCTGGCAAGCCCTCGAACCGGGTGCGGTCGAGCACCGGCACTGTGTCCTCGAACACGCGGATCGCTTCGGCGTAGGGTCGCCCGAGCGGCACAGCAAGCCGGCGCACATCGTGGGTGGTCGTGGTGACCGGAAGTCCAGTGGCCATCGGTGTTTTCTCCTCAATCGTGAACGGGTTCGGTGAGCGGCACCGGTGCGGCCGAGCGCCAGGGTTGCAGCCAGGTGAGTTCCGTCCGCGCCACCGTCCGGTCGCAGCGCGGGCAGTGGTCGCCGAACGGCATTTCCTCGCCGCAGACGGTGTGGACGGCCTTCATCAGCGGGGTGCGCCGGTCGGAGCGGGTGTGGTCTTCGCCCCACCGGGCCAGTGCGTGCAGCACCGGCAGCAGATCGGCGCCCGCTTCGGTGAGGCGGTACTCGTGGCGGGTGCGGTGGTCGTCGCGGTAGGGCACCTTGGTCAGCACCCCCACGCGGACGAGCCCGGCCAGCCGGCTCGCGAGCACGTTGGTCGACACGCCCAGATCGTCGTGGAGCTTGTCGAACCGGGTGGCGCTGGCCGTGATCGAGCGCAGGATCAGGAGGGTCCACCGGTCACCGAGGATATCGGCCGCGCGGCCGATCGGGCACGGCTGGCCGGCCACGACGATCCTCGCCGGACGGGTCACTGGACACCCTCCTGGCGGCGGATCTCCAGGAGCACCAGCGGCGCCAGCACCAGGCACAACACGCCGATGACCGCGGCGACGAGCACGGTCGCGGCGGGTAGTCCCTGCGCGAGGGACAGCAGGCCGACCACGACCACTGGTCCACCGAGACCAAGGTAGGTGACCACGTAGTACGTGCCGATCACCGCGCCGCGCTCGGCCGGCGGCGTGACGACGGTGAGCTCCGCCAGCGCACCGGTGAACACGAGCCCGTGCCCGGTTCCCGTGCCGAGCATCGCCGGCACCACCAGCCACGCAACGCCGGCCTCGTTCGCGAGCACCAGCAGTGCAAGGCCGACGGCGAGCACTACGAGACCGCTTGCCTGCGCGCGGATCGGCGACACTTTGCGGGCGCCGAACTGCACGAACCCCGACGTGGCGATCATGAGTGCGAGCGCTGCCGCGGCGAGTGCGAGGTTCGTCGAGCCCGTCATGCTCTGCACGAGGGAGGGCACCACCGCGGAGAACACCCCGAGCACGGCCCACGCCAGGAACGACGACGCCCCAGCGACCACGAACGTCCGCCGGATCTCAGCCGGCACGCCGAGCCGCGGCCGGCGCCAGTGTGCGCCTTCGCGCCGGACCGGTCGTGGCGTCCGCAGCACCAGCAGCGCCACGATCGCCACGGCCGCGGCGTGGAACGCGAACGACAAGTGCCGGGGCAGCGGGCCGTACTGCGCGAGCAGGCCGCCGGCCACCGGCCCGAGCGCCAGCCCGAAGGTGACGCACGCCGTGGCGGTTGCCGCCGCGCGCCGCTGGCTGCCCGCGTCCGGCCCGGCGCTGTCGCTCAGCATCGCCTGCGCCGCGGCGGCGCCCGCGCCCATACCGAGCCCCTGCAGAATCCGCGCGACGAACAGCCAGCCCGTCCCGGTCGCGAAGGCGAACGCCACGTCGCCTGCGAAGAACGCCGTCAGCCCTACCAGCATCAGCGGCCGTCGCCCCAGCGCGTCCGACAGCGGTCCCGCCACCAGCAGCCCCGGCGCGATCACCGCCACCGCGACGGCGTACAGCAGCGTCTGCACCAATGCCGAGAAGCCGAACGTCGTACGCAGCAACGCATACAACGCGCTCGGCAGATTGTTGCCGACGTACAGCGCGGCCAGCGTCGCCACCCCGGCCGCGAACACCCTGTGCCCGGCGGAAACAGGGGCCGCGGTCAAACGGGTTTCCGACATAGATGCACTGTAGAGTGCTGGCTTTCACTGTGCAAGTCAGCTCGGCGTGCTGTCGGCGCTGGCCGAACGCGTCTGAGTCAAGGGTTTGAAGCAGGGCGCTTGACTCAGTTCTGAGTCCGCCGACGCAGAATGGCCGCGATGTGAGTCGAGTGACTCAGATCTCCGGTGCCGGCGGTCCTGTGTGGACGCTGTCGGTCCTCGAAATCCCGATGACCGCAGGAGGATCCGTGCAGGAGTCAGACTGGAAGTCCGTGCTCGACGCGGCGAGCACGGCCGCGCTGGACTACCTCGGCTCGCTGCCGGACCGGCCGGTGTTCCCGACCGCGGACCACGCGACGATCCG
>NZ_JBEYSJ010000077.1:0-3239 GCF_040704195.1 Amycolatopsis sp. NPDC047767 | reverse complement strand
GCGGGGGGGAGGGGGGTGGGGTAAACATCTAAAGAGCACACCCCGAATAAAAACCCCACCCAAGTGGGGCTGCGGGCCCCCCCCCCCCCCCCAACGCCGCATTGGGTGCGCTCAACGCAACCAATGCCACATTGGGGTGGTCGGGGCCAGGTGGCGGGTCAGGCGTCCGGGTCGTCGGTGGGCCGCTTGCGCTGCTGCTCGCCGAGCTTGCGCAGGAAGTCGGGGTCGTCGTCGGGTGCGAGGGTGGGGCGCCGATCGGGCACGCCGATGCGTTGCGCCCCGAAGGCCCGCCACAACAGAACGGCGATGGTGATGGCGCCCACCGCTGCGAGCAGAGCGATCATGCCCGGTCCTTCCGTCGTGCAAGGCCTTGCCGGTGTCCCACGTTACCAATCCGGCCTGAAGAAGGCGGGTACGCAACCGGACGTCAGGGCCTATCGCAAAACGTTCCCGCCGTGACTGTGGTCGGACTGGTAACCATCCGCACAGTAGCCGTAAAACGGCGAACCGGCCCGAACCCTGGGTACGACGAAGGGTCGTGACCGGTAAGAGGTGCGGGAAGTCACCTCTTACCACTCACGACCCTCTTGTCGCGCTGGTTCAGGCCTTGCGGGCCGGTTCGCTCGCGTCGGTGGTGAGCTCGGCGAGGAGCTCGTTCACCTCGGACTCGCGGAACCTGCGGTGCCCGCCCGGGGTCCGGATCGAGCCGATCCGGCCGGCCGTGGCCCACCGGGTGACCGTCTTCGGGTCCACCCGGAACAAGGCGGCCACTTCACCCGGGGTGAGCAACCTTCCGCCCATCGTCGCGGTCATTTTCCGCCTCCTTAACGACCTACTTGCTATACCGGAGGCATCGGGCCTTTCGCCCGTCGCGCCGGGGTAGCCAACGCGGCAATCGTGGCACTTCACCCGTCGGGTACTCGAACGGTTGTCCTTGAGTAAAGAGCCCTTAAAGTGCAAAAGGGACATAACCTCTGGCGTCCTCCCGCGTGTGAAGTCCTTGTTCAAATGGCTCTGACCAGGAGGTTTTCTTCTGCGGAACGGCGGCCTCAGGTAAAGACACGCCAAAGCGGCATCGCGGGCCATAGCGGACCATCGGCGACGTTGTGACGCAGTAGACACTGTGTCTGTCGCCGGGGGCGTCTCACCTTCCCTGCGGCCGGCGCGGGCGGCGCCGCATAATGAGCCGGTGGATCAGCTGGACCGGAAGATCATCGCGGCGTTGCGGGTCAACGGCCGGGCCACCTACGCCGACCTCGGCCGCTCCGTCGGGTTGTCGGCCTCGTCGGTGCACGAACGCGTGGGCAAGCTCGAGGCCGCGGGGGTGATCACCGGCTACCACGCCATGGTGGACCCGGGCACCGTCGGCCTGGGCGTGACGGCGCTGGTGGGCATCCACCCGACCGACACCGCCACCGACGAGGACGTGGCCGCGGCGCTCGGCGAGCTGCCCGAGGTGGAGAGCTGTTACGCCGTGGCTGGCGACGAGGCGTTCGTGGTGAAGGTGCGCGTGTCGACCGTCGACGAGCTGGAGCACACACTCGGGCGGCTGCGGCGCATCCCGGGCGTCGGGCGCACCAACACGACGGTGGTCCTCTCGACGCGCTTCGAGGGCCGTCCGAACAACGCGGGCCTGGACGAAGAGGCCGAGAACAAGGCGTAGCCTCCCTTGATGTGAGCGAATCGCCGGAACACGAATCGCCGGAACACCTGCCCCGTGACCTGACCCTGTACCTGGTCGCGCGCTTCGCGCTCGTGGCCGTGGTCGCGTGGGTGCTGGTGCTGGTCGGAGTGCCGCTGCTGGTGTCCCTCCTCATCGGGCTCGTCGTGGGCCTGCCGCTGGGTCTGCTGCTCTTCCGCAAGCTCAACGCGCGCGTGACGGCCGGGCTGGCCAAGCGCAACGAGTCGCGGGCTCGCGCGCGGGCCGCCCTGCGCGCCCAGCTGCGCGGCGACCTGCCGACCAACCCGGGCGACGAAGCCGCGTGAGCAGGCTCCACAACCGGGCCTGGGTGCGCGAGGCCGTCCGCATCATCGAGGCCGACGCGAACCGCAGCGCCGACACACACCTGCACGTGTTCCCGCTGCCCCCGGAGTGGGGTGTCGACCTCTACCTGAAGGACGAGTCCGTGCACCCCACGGGCTCGCTCAAGCACCGGCTGGCCCGGTCGCTGCTGCTCTACGGCCTGGTCAACGGCCAGATCGGCCCGGACACCACGCTCATCGAGGCCTCCAGCGGGTCGACGGCGGTGTCCGAGGCGTACTTCGCGCGCATGCTGGGGCTGAAGTTCGTGACCGTGGTGCCGCGGCGGACGAGCAAGGAGAAGATCGCCCTCATCGAGTTCTACGGCGGTGAGTGCCACTACGTCGACCGGGCGCCGGACATGTACCCGGAGGCGGAGCGGCTCGCGGCCGAGTGCGGCGGGCACTACCTCGACCAGTTCACCTACGCCGAGCGCGCGACCGACTGGCGGGGGAACAACAACATCGCGGAGTCGGTGTTCGCGCAGATGCGGGCGGAGCGGCATCCGGTGCCGTCGTGGATCGTCGTCGGAGCCGGCACGGGTGGGACCAGCGCGACGTTCGGCCGGTATGTGCGGTACAAGCGCCACACGACGAAGGTCGCCGTGGTGGATCCGGAGAACTCGTCGTTCTTCGGTGCCTGGGAGACCGGCGCGCTGGACTATGCGACGGGGATGCCGTCACGGATCGAGGGGATCGGGCGGCCGAGGGTGGAGCCGTCGTTCGTTCCCGGGGTGATCGACGAGATGTTCTCGGTGCCGGACGCCGGGTCGCTGGCGGCGATCCGGTTGTTGAGGGATCACACGGGGCATTGGGCCGGCGGGTCCACGGGGACGAATCTGTATGGCGCGTTTTTGTTGATCTCGCGGATGGTTGCCGAGGGGCAGGCCGGGTCCGTCGTGACTTTGCTGTGCGACGGGGGCGACCGGTACGCGAACACGTACTACTCGGATGAATGGCTGGCCGAGCAGGACCTCGACATCGCGCCGTACCGGGCGAAGTTCGACGAGTTCATGCTGACGGGGCGGTTTGAGGGGTAGGCCCTTGCCGGGCCGTCGTTGGTCCTCGTAGGGCGTGTTGCGTTGGGGGTGCACCCCGAAGCTGGATTGTGTCGACGGCCGGTGAGCCGTTGTCAAGGCGGGAAAGCGTGCCTTGACAACGGCTTCGACGCCCCCGACCACCCCCGCCTGCGCCGGCTCCTGGGGCGCGCCTTCACCCCA
>NZ_JBEYSJ010000076.1:0-3978 GCF_040704195.1 Amycolatopsis sp. NPDC047767 | reverse complement strand
TCCGGCCGGCGAAGGACGAACAGCTGCAGGCTCTCCAGGACTTCGACACCTGGACCGTCACGCTTCCGGCCGACGTGCTCGAAGACCTCGAGCGCGTGGACCACGACTGAGCATCAAACCCACGGGTGCCGACGCGTGTTTTCACCGTGGGGGAGCTGAGCGAAATGCTGCTGGGTGTGCTCGCGGGCAGCGCGCTCGCGCCGATCGGACTGCTGGTCGCGCGCAGTACTGCGCACACAGAGCTGAGCCGCCGGCACAAACTGTTGCTCACTGCAGCTGCCGCGCTCGGCGGCGCTGCCTGCTCCCTGTGGCCCGCGGCGCTCCTGGCACCGGCGACGCTGACCATCGTGCTGGCCATCCCGGCGACGGCGATCGATGCCTTGGAGCACAGGATCCCGAACGTGCTGAGTCTGCTGCTGGCCGCCGGCGTGCCCGTGACGCTGGTGTGTGCCTGCGACCTCGCTCAGTTTCTGCGTGTGCTCGGCGGAGCAGCGGCCTGGGGCGGGCTGCTGCTCGCGGCCTTTCTCGCCACAGGCGAACCGGGGCCCGGCGACATCAAGCTTGCACCCAGCCTCGGCATGCTGGCGAGCTGGGGGAGCTGGCAGACCCTGGTCACGGCGGTCGTTGCTACGTACCTGCTCGCCGCGGTGGTCGGGCTCATCGGAGTCATCGGTGGCCGGATTTCACTGCGTGCCGGTCGGATCGCGCTTGGCCCGGCGATGGTTGCGGCGACCGTCGCCGCTGTCACTGTGTCCTCCTGCATCAGAACTTGAGCGCCCAGCCGTGTCTTCGGCAGCACATCAACCGGAAGCTAGGGAGAGTACACAGTGGATGGTCATCTGTGGCACGACGATGAGCTCGACTACGCGGCATCGAACGCGGCCCAACGATTCGACCTCGATCAAGACCGCGCCCGCGATCTCGTCGGGATGGTCTCGGACGCCTTCGAAGAAGGCGGCGACGCTGTCGAAGACGCCCCTTGGGACGTGCAGGACGCCGACGGCTCGGTGCCGGGTGAAGACTTCGTCGACGACGTCGCCACCAGCCTTGGCTACGACCTGAGCTAGGCAGCAGCGCCCGCGCAGCGCCCCCAACTTCTGAGGCCGCTGCGCGGGCGCGGTCACTCCTTTGCTCGGATCACCCAACGCTGCGCGTCACGATCCCAGACGGCCTCTTGGTACAGGCGGTTCATGTCGGGGAATACGAGGAGGAAGCCGTACTCCTCGCACTCCCGCGCTCCGTGCCAGTACCCGGACCACACATCGGGGCCGCATCCGCCGAGCTCAGAGCAGGAGTCGAGAGCAAGCCCGTTGTGCAGACACCGCGCGACGTCGCACTCAGGCCAGTGAACCTCACCGATGCCGACACCGCAGTCGGGACAGTGTTCTTCCTTTTTGATCAACGTCAAGGGTCTTCCCTCCTCACGACCGGTCGATCGGGGTATCGACCAGGTTCACCGTCTTGCCGATCCGGACTGGAGCGCCGACCGGACCGCGCCAGTGACCGGCGACGATCCGGCGCCGCCGGTCCTCCCAGCCCGGGCCGCACGCCTGCCACCGCACGAACGGAGCCACGGGAAACTGCACACCGACGGTCCGTCCGCTCTCCCCCGTGCCCCGGGACGGGCTGCGCGAACGGGGCTTGCGGCTCACCGACACCACACGCACCGGTGACGAGTCAAGCCCCGCACGCTCGGTTCGGCGACGCAAGGACTTGGGCACGGGGTTCTCCTTCACTTCGGTGAAGGAGTTCGGCAAGCAGAAGAGCCACGCGGCGATGACCACCGGGAGCCACTCCAAGGTCGTCTTGGTGGCCGACATCTTCGACGGGTTCGCGAGGCGGACGCCGCTCTCGCGCACCGTGGGCTCGGACTTTCCCCACGGCAGATAGATCTCGTTGTCCCACGTCAGCTCGGCTTGGTGGATCCGAGCCAATCGCGCGGCCTCGGCGTGACCGGCGCCCAGGTTCCGGAGGGCGGCCTCGGCGGCTGGGTAGTCGGTCGCCGACCAGAAGGTGAGCCACAGACCCGCGTCAGGTGAGTTCATGAGGTCTGTCGGCCCCCACGACAAGGCGACGATCTGCACAGTGGCGCCGTCTTCCCGGATGTACTCGGCCATCGGGCGTCCGAAATGGACGAACCCGTTCAGGGACGGCACGTCATGCGGGCGGACATCCCAATGGTCCTTCACGCTGCGCGCAGTATGAAGGATCAGCGTGGTGATGTCCTCGGTGACGTAGAAGAGCTTGGCCTGGCTCAACCGCCGGTACTCGTCGGCCAGAAGCAAGGCGGCCGCGGATGCTGGGTCGTCAGCGGGCCGCAACGTACCGTTCCCGGCCGCGAGCGCCACCGAGGTCAACGCCAGGGCGGGATCGGTCAACAGGTACTCGGTCAGGTGCTCGCGCAGCGCCGGCAGTTCACGCGGCGACGGTGGCCGCCACTCCTTCGTCGTAGTGCTCAACAGTGCGCCTCCAGGAAACAATGATTACTAAGTGGTCAATGTTTACGGTACGCTCACTGACGATTACTTAGTAATCAAGGTTTCTGTTGAGTACCCGATCGGAGGAGAGATGACCCCAGATGAGCACGCGGCCCAGGTGGCGGCCGCGATCGACGAAACGTGGCACTCGGGGAGTTCGGAGCCGCGCCACGACGTCCCGATAAGCGCAGCGGCGACCGTTTGTCTGCTCCGGCCTGACGACGCGGAGTCCATGGCGAAGGCGATACATGAACAACCCGCGGCAGCGTTCCTGTCCACCGCGCGGCATTTGTGGAGCTCCGTCCTGCGGGCCCGTCCCGGACTGGTGCACCTGGTCCATCCGATGGTGAACTGGATGTTCGACGACCCTGCCGCGCACCTGGTCGACAGGTTCAAGATGACCGTGGAAGCCGCTCTCGATGCCGACCAGCTCGCCCTGACCGGGACCAAGTGCCGGTACGACACAGACCAGTTGGGCCACCTCCTGACCAGGCTGAAGTCACGCACTGCGCTCCGTAGCAACGCGCAGATCTATACGCCACCGGACCTCGCACTGGTCGCTGCCGCTCTCGTCCTCGACCGGGTCGAGCTCGGCCAGACGTTCTGCGACCCCGTCGTCGGCACCGGTGGCCTGCTTCGAGCCGCAGCGCAGGTGATCCGCCGCCATGGCCACGACCCGGCCGACATGGTCTGGTACGGCGCGGACATCGACCCGCTGGCCATCGCCGCTACGGCGGTCAACAGCGTGGTCTGGGGCCTCGGCCGATCGGTCATCCTGTACTGCGGAGACACCCTCAGCGCGCCGAACTGGGCACGCGAGGCCTTCAGCGCCCGGCGCGACGTGCTCCGCATCGCCCGCGACATCGAGGCGATCAACTTCCTGAACCAGCTCTAGCCGCAGCGCGTGGCGGTCCCTGCGATCGGCGCCGCTCGCTGCTAACTTCCGCTCCATGGCCGACCGGCGGACCGAGGTGGACGGGCAGCCCAGCAGTACGGGGGAGACCCTCCGCTACGCGGACATGGTCGAAATCGGCACCTGGTTCGACCTCGACCACCGCGTCGTCGCCACCTGGCGCAAACGCTACGCCGACAGTCACCCGTTTCCCGAGCCGGACGTGATGACCGGCCGTACGCCAGGTTGGGCTCGCAGCCGGCGCCCCGAGATCGAAGCCTGGGAACACGGCCGGCCTGGTCGAGGAGTCGGCGGCGGACGTCCCCGCAAACGCTGATCTGAGCTGGCGATCGACGATCGCGGGGTGTGCGGTGCCTGATTGACCGCTTCCGCTCCGGGGAGGTGTGGAACGCGGTTCGGCCGGGCAATGAGCTTTACCGCAGGTTGTATTTCCGCGTTGCTCCCCGCGGGGGCGGGTTCGTTGGGCCGCCACTCCGATCGGTGCCACTTGCCCCCGAGCCTGAGGATGCTCTGGGGGGGACTGCCCAGACTTCGGTTGACACCGGGGCTGACTGGTTTCAGGCCGCTGGTGCGGCGGTGTAGATGGTC
>NZ_JBEYSJ010000075.1:0-4707 GCF_040704195.1 Amycolatopsis sp. NPDC047767 | reverse complement strand
ACTCTTCAATAGTATTACCCATAACGCGGAGAAGTCCAAACGGGACCCTTGGTTTTTCCGTTGGCGTGTCTGCGGTCTGCCCTTTCGAAGGGCTCGGGAACGGTCGGAATAGGCATCACTTTATTCGCTCTTGTGTTCGATTGTTCGCGTGAAGTGGGGCTCTACCAGCGGTTTTGGCCCAGTCGTCACCGCCACCGCGTGCTTCTCCAGTGGCGGAAGGCGATCTTGCCCGGGGCCCGGGAGTGTCCTTTGCGGACTGACGAACGGCGGCCCGACGATCGTCGCGAATCCGGGTCCTCGACGGCCCGGCGGGGCCGGCCGGGCGCCCCGGGAAGGGTCGGAACCCCTGCCGCGGCGGGGTTCGGCGGCGCCGCGGCGGCGACGGCCGTTGGGCGGCAAAGGACTCGGCCGGCGGACCGGAGCCGGCCCCGAAACCCGACAAAGCAGAACCCCCAAGAGCGGCAACGGGTGCGCCGCACAGGTCCGGTCGCGTGACGACTCGGCCAAGCGTGTGACCGGCGAAGGCCCCGGACCGGCGTTCCGTGTGACGCAAGGGCAGGCGGCATTCCGCCGAGCGGGTGGCGCCGCGGTGAACGACGGTTCGGCCACCCGAAGCCGTGCCGGGGACCGGCATCGGACCCCGCGAGTGACCTGAAGCACCCGGTTCACTCAGTGAGGGAAAAGGCCCCTCGGCACGAAGCCCCGGACCCCGCGAGCACACGAAAAAGCGCCCCGGCCAGAAGCACGGACTAGCCGCGCCGGCCGGAGCGCCGTCAGGGATCAGCAGGTCAGAGGCAGGATGAGGTGTCCACTCAGGACTGTCAGGCGGGAGCCGTGGTCCGGGCTAGCGCAAAGTACCGCTCGTCGCTGTAGGGCCCGGGCGTGCCGGTGGCCGGGTCCCAGATCGTCCGCGACAGCTGGAAGAGATCCCCCAAGTACACGTGCAGCGCCACGGACCGCTCGGCGGTCCGGTTGGCCACCGAATGGATCACGCGCTCGTCCATCGGCAGCACGGACCCGGCCGCCGTGTCGGTCTCCCCCACGCCCGTGAGGCCCGAGCCGTCCGCGCGGTAGAAGGTGTTGGTCTCCCGCCCCTCGAGCACGGCGATGCACGCCGGGATGAGGTGGTCGTGCGGCGGGTACTCCGTCCGGGGCCCGATCTCGACCCGCAGCAACGTCAGCGTCGGCTCGGCGTGGAGCACGTGCTCGTCGACGCCGGAGCCCGGCAGCCGGCGGAGGACCTCGGCGGCGGACGCGGCGACCTCCCGCTGCAGCCGCAACAGCGCGGCTGCCGGGTCCGGGGCGCCGCCGGCGCGTCGGGCGGCGAGGATCAGGTCGCTGAGTTCGGTCATGGAGGGCTCCGTCCACCTGGGAGGGTCGCGGCCGGTCGGGCCGCGAAGTGGGGACAGGGTGCCATCGGCGGGTGTCGTGCGCTCGTGAAGGCGACGGCCGGATTCTCAGCCGGCTCAGATGATCGGCACAGGTTCGGGCGGCCGGCCGCCCGTTTGGTGAACGGCCGTTCGGCGGCACCGCCGAAAAAAGAAGGCCGCCTCTCCCGGAGGAGAGACGGCCTGAGGTGGAGAGTGGTGGGAGTCAGCGGGGGCGGAGCGTCAAAGCCGTTCCTGGAGCGCGTCCGCCGCGGCGAGCAGATCAGCGGCCCAGCGCGCGCCCGGTTTGCGGCCGATGCGTTCGATGGGCCCGGAAACCGACACCGCCGCGACGACCGTGCCCGATGAATCCCGCACGGGCGCCGAGACGCTCGCCACGCCGGGTTCGCGTTCGGCGACGCTCTGCGCCCAGCCGCGGCGGCGCACTTCCAGCAGAGTGCGTTCGCCGTACACGGCTTCGGCGAGGATGGTGCGCTGCGTGTGCGGATCCGACCACGCGGCGAGGACCTTCGCGCCCGAGCCCGCCGTCATCGGCAGGCGCGAGCCGATCGGCACGGTGTCGCGCAGGCCACTCGGCGGCTCGGCGGTCGAGACGCACACGCGCTGCACGCCGTCCCTCCGGTACAGCTGCACGCTTTCGCCCGTGATGTCGCGCAGCTTCGGCAGCACCGAGCTCGCCGCGTCGAGCAACGGGTCGGTCGAGCCGCCCGCCAGCTCGGCGAGCGCGGTGCCCGGGCGCCAGCGGCCGTCCGGTCCCCGGCGCAGCAACCGATGCACTTCGAGACCGACGGCGAGACGGTGCGCCGTCGCCCTCGGTAGTCCCGTGCGTGTGCAGAGTTCCGCCAGCCCACAGGGGTCTTCGGCGACGGCCTGCAGCACCGCCACGGCTTTGTCCAGTACTCCGATACCGCTATGCTGTCCCACGACGCGATACTAACTTCCCGAAGTTTGGGAAGTCCAGAATCTGGGAAAAACGAACTCGAGCTGCGCGCGTGACGTGGCTCGCCCCGCCTTCGGACGTCGCCCGAGTTCCTTGCTCCCGGCCAACCCCTTGGAAGGAGCCGGAGATGACCAGCCCGACCGGCAAGGCCCGCACGCTGGCGGAGAAGGTGTGGGACAGCCACCTCGTGCGCCGAGGCGAAGGTGCCGAACCGGACCTGCTCTACATCGACCTCCACCTGGTGCACGAAGTCACGAGCCCGCAGGCGTTCGACGGCCTCCGGCTGGCCGGGCGGCCCGTGCGCCGCCCCGACCTCACCATCGCGACCGAGGACCACAACGTCCCCACCGTCGACATCGACCTCCCGATCGCGGACCCGGTGTCGCGCACCCAGGTCGACACCCTTCGCCGCAACTGCAAGGAGTTCGGTATCCGGCTGCACCCGATGGGTGACGCCGAGCAGGGCATCGTGCACGTCATCGGCCCGCAGCTGGGGCTCACACAGCCCGGTACGACCGTGGTGTGCGGCGACAGTCACACCTCCACGCACGGCGCGTTCGGCGCGATGGCGTTCGGCATCGGCACCTCGGAGGTCGAGCACGTGCTCGCCACCCAGACGCTGCCGCTGCGCAAGTTCAAGACGATGGCGATCACCGTCGACGGCGAGCTGAAGCCGGGCGTCACGGCGAAGGACATCATCCTCGCCGTCATCGCCAAGATCGGCACCGGCGGCGGGCAGGGCTACGTGCTCGAGTACCGCGGCAAGGCCATCGAGGCGCTGTCGATGGAAGCGCGCATGACGGTGTGCAACATGTCGATCGAGGCGGGCGCGCGCGCCGGCATGATCGCCCCGGACGAGACGACGTTCGAGTACCTGAAGGGCCGTCCGCACGCGCCGCAGGGCGCCGACTGGGACGCCGCCGTGGCCGCGTGGCGCGAGCTGCGCACCGACGAGGGCGCCGAGTTCGACGCCGAGGTGCACCTCGACGCCGACGAGCTCACCCCGTTCGTGACCTGGGGCACCAACCCGGGCCAGGGCCTGCCGCTGGGCGCCTCGGTGCCCGACCCGGCCCAGATCGTCGACGAGAACGAGCGCGCCTCGGCCGAAAAGGCCCTGTCCTATATGGACCTGACCCCGGGCACGCCGCTGCGCGAGATCGCGGTGGACACCGTCTTCCTCGGTTCGTGCACCAACGGCCGCATCGAGGACCTGCGGGCGGCCGCCGAGGTGCTGCGCGGTCGCAAGGTCGCCGAGTCCGTGCGGATGCTCGTGGTCCCCGGCTCGATGCGCGTGCGCCAGGCGGCCATCGACGAGGGCCTGGACAAGGTGTTCACCGAGGCCGGCGCCGAGTGGCGGCAGGCGGGCTGCTCGATGTGCCTGGGCATGAACCCGGACCAGCTCGCCCCCGGCGAGCGCAGCGCGTCGACCTCCAACCGCAACTTCGAGGGCCGGCAGGGCAAGGGCGGGCGCACGCACCTGGTGTCGCCGCTCGTGGCCGCCGCCACGGCCGTGCGGGGGACGCTCTCGTCCCCGGCCGACCTGGCCACCGTCTGACCCTTCCCGAGACAGGAGCTCCCACCATGGAACCGTTCACCCAGCACACCGGCATCGGGGTGCCGCTGCGCAGGTCCAACGTGGACACTGACCAGATCATCCCGGCCGTCTACCTCAAGCGCGTGACCCGCACCGGCTTCGAGGACGGCCTGTTCGCCGCCTGGCGCACCCAGGACGACTTCATCCTCAACCAGGAGCCCTTCGACCGCGGCAGCGTCCTGGTCGCCGGCCCGGACTTCGGCACCGGCTCGTCGCGCGAGCACGCCGTGTGGGCGCTGATGGACTACGGCTTCCGCGCCGTGATCGCCTCCCGCTTCGCGGACATCTTCCGCGGCAACTCCGGCAAGGGCGGTCTGGTGGCCGCCCAGTGCGAGCAGTCGGACGTCGAACTGCTGTGGAAGCTGCTCGAGAACGAGCCCGGCACGGAGGTCACGGTCGACCTCGAGACCAAGACCGTGCGGGCCAAGGACTTCACCGCGCCGTTCCAGATCGACGACTACGTGCGCTGGCGCCTGCTCGAGGGGCTCGACGACATCGGCCTCACCCTGCGCCACGCCGAAGAGATCACCGAGTTCGAATCGGCCCGGCCCTCCTGGAAGCCGGTGACCACCCCGATCCCGGCCTCCTAGCCCTCGTCCGGGGCACGGATTCCCTGCTCGGAAAGGGAATCCATGCCCCGGCGAAAGGTTGCTTCGCCCACGCCAAACGGCACCTCCCCCGGCCCCGGAAGGGTCCCTCGGGAGGCGGAACCACTCCCCGGGCAAGGGAAAATTCCGCGTGCCGTTTGGAATTTGTGCTGCGTTGGTAATACCGTGTGCGCTAAG
>NZ_JBEYSJ010000074.1:0-6868 GCF_040704195.1 Amycolatopsis sp. NPDC047767 | reverse complement strand
CACTCCGGCAGCGACGCCGTGATCACCTGCACCACCACAACATGATCACCTACCGGCCCAGCGAGCCCGCGACCGGGTTACGAGACATCCCTTAGCGGTACCCGATCCGTTGCCCGGCGGCCTCACCAATGGCGGCACAAGTCTTGCCAGCCCGATGTTCGCCGCGATCCAAGCGGACGCGCAGCAGGCGGCCGGCGCCCCGATCGGATTCGCCAACCCGCTACTCTACGCCCACCACGACTCGCCGATGTTCCACGACGTCACCGACCACCCGCTCGGCGGCACACCGGTCGCCCGGGTCGTCTCCGACGTCGATGACCACGGCAACGCGCTCCCTGGCACGGCAACCCTGATCACCGATGGCCACGACGGCGCCCTCACCGCGACACCCGGCTACGACGACGTCACAGGGCTGGGCTCGCCCGCCCTCGGCTATCTCACCGCCTTCTCCAAGTAATTCCTCGCCGCATCCGCAGTGGCATGGCCCCGAGCGCGAAGGTTGCGACCGCCGCCACACGTGTCTCGTCCGGCTCGGTGTTTCGCCGCCGCGGCGGTCGCCGGAGCGCGCACGGTCCGCTTCCCCGCGCCGGCCCAGTACTGCAGCGACGGGTACGCGGCCGGATCCCCGCCGCCTTCCGGAGTGAAGTCGGGGGGCGCCGAAGATCGGCCAGATCGTCTCCACGGCACTGGAATCGCCGCGGGCGAAGACCTGTTCACTCGTCCGGCAGTGGTGGAGGCCGTCGTCGTCCTTGGTGAACACGTGCAGCAGCGGGACCCGTCAGAATGGCTGGCGGGCCGGGGTCTTTCACCGGGCCACCGCGTTTCCCGGAGCGGCAGCGCTGCTTCTGCGGGAAATCCGCGCGTAGACCGGGATGAGGACGCCGATCACCACGGAAACCGCCGCCGTGATCACGACCGGGACCTCCCACGAGTGCAGGAGTGCCGGCCCTGACGAGGGATTCACCGTCGACGTCACCACCGCGACACCGAGGCCGGAGCCCAGGTACCGCGCCGTGTTGTTGACACCGCTGCCCATGCTCGCGTGGTGCGCCGGAACGGTGGCGACCGCTTGGGCGCCGAGCGAGGCGTTGAGCAAGCCGGTGCCGATGCCGGCGATCGCGAAGCCCGGAGCCAGGCGCAGCAACGTCGAAGTGCTGTCCAAAGGGGCCAGCGTGACCAGCCCGGCGCCGATGATGATCAGCCCCACGGCGAGCTGGGTTTCCGGCGTGACGCGCCCGCGAAGGTGCCGCGCGAACAGCGACACGACCACGCTCACCCCGGACCAAATGACCATCGGAATCGAGCCGGTCAGCGAGGAGCCGTGCAGGCCTTGCTCCACCAGGGTCGGTGTGTAGGAGGTCAGGGAGATCACGCCGAGTCCCACGGTGAAGGCGGCGACCGTGACCGTGACGAACTGCCAGTTGGCGAACAACCGGATGTCCACCAACGGGAATTCCGTGCGTCCTTCGTGGAAAACGAACACGGCCACGATGACCACGCCCGCGCCCAGGAACGCGAGGACCGTCGGCTGCGTCCAGCCGGTCCGGCCGAGGACCAGCCCGGCCAGCAGGGCGCTCGGGCCGGCGATCAACGCCACAGCACCGAAATAGTCGATCTTCCCGCCCGCCGCGTGCGGGTGGACGGGGTTGGCCGGCAGCGCACGGAAGAAAACGATCAAGGCCACGCTGAGCAGGCCGACGAGCAGGTAGGGGCTGCGCCACCCGGCCGCGGGGCCGAGGAGCGCGGCGAGCGGGGGCCCGATCAGGATGCCGACGCCGAGGCTCGCGCCCCAGAAACCGGTGGCTCGCGTGCGGCGGTGGCCGTGCGGAGTGACCTGCGCGATCAGCCCCAGGCTCGTCGCCACCATCGCCGCCGCGCCGAATCCCTGCCCGACGCGGGCGATGGTGAACACGATCGCGTTGGGCCAGCCGGCCCCGGCGAACAGGAAAACGGCCTGCACCGCGGCTCCGATGACGAACACGGTGCGGCGCCCCAGTTTGTCGGCCAGCGCACCGCTCACGAGCAGCCCCGCGCCGAGCCCGATGCTGGCCGCGCTGAGCATCCACGTCCGCCCCATGACACTGGCGCCCATGGTGTTCGCCAAGGAGACCAACGTGCTCATGGGCAACGTGAACATCACCATCGCCAGCGCGATGCCGACGCACGCCACGGCGACCGTCGGCCCCTCTACTGTCGGCCGTTCCTGGGGTGCGGCCGTCTGGGTCTCGACGTTCACGATCGTCCACCCCCACAAGCGATCGCGCGGGCGTTCCGACCGGACGGGTGGAAGACGCGAAGGAACTGGCACATCAAAGGGTCTCCTGGTTCGGCGGCACCTGCGGAGTTCGGCGCACAGCAGGTTCCGTGACCGAACTATCCGGACTGTAGCACAGCCTGGTTCGGCGAGAGAACTATTGCGCCTTCAGTCAGCAGCGAGATCCGAACCGGGAACCCCTCAGCAGGTCACGACTGCGGCCGCAGCAAGGGACGCAGGTCGTCCAGGCGGTCGAACAGGTGCCAGACGTAGGAGGAAGAACCGTTCTCACGGTGCGGGTGCAGGTCGGCGAGAGCGGGATCGTTGCGGTAGCTGTCGAAAGCCGCGCGCGATTCCCACTCGACGACGATCATCACCGTGCGCGGCTCGATGTCGCCGGTCACCGACTCCTGGAACCGGCCCAGTGCCACCACGCGGCCGCCGTGCGCGGCGACTTCCTTCGGCGATCGCCGGGAGTAGGCCAGGTACTCCTCGCGGTCGGCGATGTCGAACAGGTTGAGCGCGTAGACCGGTCCTCCGTCGTGCGGCTGCGACATGCGTGCTCCTTCGTCGAGTTCGTGGTGCGCCGGCCGGGAAGGCGGCCCGATACTCGAGCCACTGTAGACGTGACCGCGACTCGCCATGACCCGATAAGTCTACTAGACGACTGGTCTAATTGTCCACGCCGACCTGTGCGACCTCGATGCGCTGTGCGACGCGCTCGAGATGAGCCGCGAGATCGGCGCGCAGCACGCGTTCGGCGAGTGGCGCAAGCGACACGTCACGCCGGGGTCTGACGCCAACACGCCGGACGCCGTCAGCGAGTTCGCCCGTCGGTCTGTCGGGACATATCACCACCAGGTCGGCGCCTGCCCGATGGACGTCGACGAGCTGGCCGTAGTGGATCCGCAGCTGCGGGTTCGCGGGATGGCCGGGCTGCGGGTCCCCGACGCGTCGATCATGCCGGTGGTGCCGTCTGCCGACACCAACGCGCCGTCGACCATGGTCGGTGAGGAGGCGGCCGATCTGATCAACGGCTGACACCCCGCGGCCCGGCTGATGCTCGTCATCCGGTCCTGGGCCGGCTACCGGCGCAGCAGGTCGTCCGTCGGCAGCGGGGTGCCCACCGGCACCACCTGGGTGGTGAGTGCCGTCAGGCACGACGGGCAGCACAGCTGCCGGAACTCGATTTCCGCGTCCACGAAGGCTTCCGGGTCGGGCACGATCTGCGGGCCCGCGGCGGAGGGCGCGCCGACGATCTTCACCACGCCGTCCCACATGGTCTCGCCCGGACCGGCCAGCACTTGACCACATGTGCAAGCGCGAACGGCGATACCGGCACTGTCGCCTTCGGACACGTTCTCGCTGAGCCGGATGTCCGACAGCCGCGCGGTTTTCCCGGCCCACGCGGCCACCTGATCCGACACCGGCTCGGCGGCGGCACGGCGGTCGGACCGGATCCGCGTCCGCAAGGCTTCCGTGGCCGCGAGGTCGGCCTCCTCGCCGGAGACAACCACACCGTAGATGTCCCGTGCGGTGGATTCGCGGACCGCGCCGGACACCACGTCTTCCCGGACTCGCGCAGGATCGCGGGTCAGCGGGTCGAGGTATCCGCCACCGGCCTGCCAGTACAGGTAGTACACGTCTTGGGTGCCGATGACCGTCTCGACCTCGGTGTTCAGCCGCTCGGCGCGCCCGTCCAGCTCCTCGAGCCGCTGCGGCAGCAGGCCCCGCGCGAACTGCGCGGCCACGTCGCCGCCGCGGAAGATCGTGCTGAGCGCGGTGTTGCCCGGGTACCCGCCGCCCAGGCCGACGTTCTGCGGCACGGCCCCGCCGTCGGAGGAGTACACGAAGGCCATCGGGTTCGCCGTCCGGTGGGGCACCACGCAGATCGAGCCGGACAGGCCACCGCGGAACCTGCCGGAGCCACCGGAGTCCGGCTCCTCCCGCCGCCACAGGTAGAGTAGCGGCGCGCCGAACTCGCTGATCTCGGCGTCGGGGATGCGGCCCTTCGGGATGCAGATCATCCCTCCGGTGTCCACTCCGTCGGCGTATGTGCGCGCGCCGAGCCCTTCGGCCATCGGGTCCATGGCCATCGTCACGAACGGGGCGCCGCGCTGGTCGGTACCCGCGAACACCGACGCGCCGGCGGTGCCCGCGCACAGCGAGGTCGCCCGTGCACGGTGGCTGGTGGACGTGTCGAGCATCTTCGAGATCGTCTCGACGGCACAGTTGGTGGTTCCCCATGCGGCCGCGATGGAACCCTTGCACACACCCGCCGGGTGGAGGGCGTCGTTGAGCGTGCCGGGCGTGCTCAGCAGCTCGAAACACCGCGTGAGGCCACTCGTCGCCCACGGGATGTCACCTGCCAGCAGGGGCAGGATCGCGCTCACAACGCCGCCACGCAGTCCCGCGAACGTGCAGTTGATCATCCCGCTCTGCGGGTCGCTTTCGGTGAAGTCGAAGACGAGCCGGTCCTCGATCTTCGTCATCGTCAACCGGATGCGGTAGATGCCCCGGTCACCCATGCCCGACGACTGGTGGTGACTGGTCGCCGTCCAGGTGCCGTCCGGCAGATCGCGCAGCTTCGCACGCAGCCGCGTTTCCGCGTCGTCCATCGTCCGCCGCATGACCGCCTTGACCAGGTCCGGCCCGTAGCGGTCGCAAAGCTCGCCGATGCGGCGGTTGGCCAGCATGTTCGCGCTGAACTTGGCGCGCAGGTCGAGCCCGACCAGGTGCGGCATCCGGGACCGGCGCAGGTACGCGTCCTGCACGTCGTTCTGTACCTCGAAGTCGCGGACCATCTTGATCGGCGGGGTCGGCAGCGACTCCCAGTAGACGTTCTCCGACCGCGGAGTCCAGCTGCCGGGGCCGACGCCGCCGAGGTCCAGCTGGTGGGCCACAGCCGAGGACCAGCTGAAGAGCTTGCCCTCGTAGAAGATCGGCATGTACAGGCTCACGTCGTTCTGGTGCAGGCCGCCGCCGATCCACGGGTCGTTGCAGAAGAACATGTCGCCGGGATCGATCCCGGGGTTGTCCGACCGGTTGGCCAGCGTCCAGAAGATCGCCATGTCCATCGCGGCGGCCAGTTCCGTGTTGTACAAGGCGATCTGTGACGTCCGGCCGACCTCGTCGGTGAGCGCGAAGTCAAAGTCGTTCGCGTCGGTGACGACGATCGAGCCCGACATGCGTTTCATCGCGTCGGCCATGTCGTCAGTGAGCGACCACAGCCGGTGGCGGATCACCTCGTAGTTCAGCGGGTCGACGGAGTCCACTGTGTCCTGGTCGACGGTGTGCAGTGCCAACGTCGGGGAGATGCGATCGAGGATGTCCTCGGCGCGCACCGTGCGGTTCGCGAACGCCTCGGATCCCGGGGTCGGTGCGGTCATGATGTGCTCCTCACAGTCCACTCAGGACGACATTGCCGAGCCGGTCGACGGTGCCGACCGAGTCCTGGCCGACCACCACCGTCGTCGTGGGGGCTTCGATGACCGCCGGCCCTTCGACCACGTGGCCGGGCGCGAGCCGGGCGACGTCGTACACCGGCGTGTCCACGTAACCGTGCCGCGCGTCCAGGCAGACCGGCCGGCGTCCTTTGAGAGCGTCGCGCGGATCCGAGCCCGACGCCGGTACCCGCTCGGTCAGCTTCGGCTTGAACGGCAGGACGCCGTGCGCAAACACGCGGTAGGTGATGAATTGGACACCGGCCGCGCGATATCCCGTGCCGGCGCCGAAAATCGACGCGTACCGGTCTTCGAACGCGTCGATGATCCGCGCCACTGCCTCCTCGTCGAACCCACCCGCCGCGACCGGTGTCGCGACCTCCGCCATCTGTGCCGTGTAACGCGCGTCGATCTCGCGGCGCACCTCGACCCGTTCGAACTCGACGCCCTGGCGCGCCAGCTCCGCGTGCGCCCGCGCCTCCAGCCGCGCGAAGTTCTCCGCGACGCGTTTGGGTTCGACCGGGGCCACGGTGGGATCGGACAGCTCGAAGGTGAGCGTGACATCGCTGGATGCCAGGCCGAACGCCGAGAACGCCGATGCGGTCGTCCCCAGTGGCACCACCACGCGGCCGATGCCGAGGTCGGCGGAGTACGCGTGGCAATGGATCGGGCCCGCGCCGCCGAAGGCGTACACGGTGAAGTCGCGAGGATCCTGCCCGGCGTCGAGTACGATCTTGCGCACCAGGTCGGCCGTCTGGCCGTTCTGGATGGCGAAGACCGCCATCGCGGCCTCTTCCACGCTCAGGCGGAGCGGCTCGCCGATGCGCTCGGCCAGTGCTTTGTCGGCAAGGTCTCGGCGCAACTTGGACCGACCGCCGAGGAAGTAGTCCGGGTCGAGGATGCCCAGCACCAGGAGTCCGGCGACGCCGTCGCGGCCGAGCGCCCGCAGCGTCGCGTTGACACCCACGCCGCGGGCCCGCCGCGAAAAGTCGGGTCCCCAGTCCATCGGGTCGCGACCACCCTCGCCCTGTTCGAGGTAGGCCGCCTGCACGCTCATCGCCGCCCGGTGCGCGGAAGCGTTGGCGCAGATGGCGATTCCGCAGTCGTAGGAGACGTTGAGCAGCTTGTGCCCGTCGGTCGACCACGAGTCGAGGCGGCCGAGGCCCGCGGT
>NZ_JBEYSJ010000073.1:0-9930 GCF_040704195.1 Amycolatopsis sp. NPDC047767 | reverse complement strand
CGCCGTGAACACCTGCCGCGGTTCCAACGGCGCTGTTCCTCCGCCCTGGGGACGCGCCACGAACACCGGGATCAACGGCTCCACCAGGTCCCACAACTCGTCCGGCACCAGCCGCAACGACAAACGATCAACCACAACCAAGATCATGACGCATCAGTCGTTGATCACCACGTAAGACACGCTCTTAGTACGGCAGCGGCAGTCTGGGATGTTTGATGCGTTGTCGCTGGTAGTGGCTGCGGCGGGCCCCCGTTTGGTGGCGTCGTCGCCAGTCTGACCAGTGATCGGCGTGTGCCTGCGGGTGATCGGGACGGGTCAGGGTAGCCCAGAGTCGTCTGATTTCATTGCAGGACAAAGGAATTAGATCTTTTGCGGGAGCGCTGGTGCCCCCTTTGGTGGTCACGACCCGTTCAGCATGGGCGGTGACAGCAAGGAACGCCGCCGCGAGCATGGACAGGGTGATATGCCGGTACCACGCGTCGTACTTGCGTACCTGATAGTGGTCCAGCCCGGTCTCGTTCTTGGCGAACTGGAATGTTTCCTCGACGGCCCAACGGGATCCGGCGACGCGGGCCAGTTCGGCCAGCGGCACCGGGTGGCGGGCGTGGCAGATGTAGTAGGCCAGTTCGGTGGGCTTGCTGATCGACCGACGCACCAGCAGCAGGTGCTCGTCGGCTCCGGGGTCCAGCAGCAGCCAGTCATAGCGGCGGTGGCCCTTGCTGCCCGGTCCGGCTGACAGGCGCTGCCGGCCCTTGCGAGGTGCGCTGCGAGCCAGCTCGTCCGCCCGCATCGGCCCTCTGGTGGTGGCCAACCGCTGATCGCACGACACGGCCATGACATAGATGAGGTCGTTGTCCTTCAACACTCTCGTTCCCGGTCGATCAACGCCCGGCCATGGGCGGATACGTAGGTCAAGAACACGCCGAGCTGACAGTTCTCGATCCGTCCGGCGGTGCCGGAGTACTGGCGTTGGACCCCCGGCAGACTTGGTGCCCTTCTTGAGGAAACCGGTCTCGTCGGCCACGAAGACCCCATTGGGATCAGCGAGGTGGTCCAGCACATAGGCGCGCAGATCGTCACGGACCTCGTCGGCGTCCCAGCGGTAGAAGTTCAACAACCGCTGCATCCCGTCCGGCGTCAGGTCACCAGCCTGCTCCGCCAACGTCCAGGAGTTCTTGCGCTCGGCACCCGAGAGCACCTCCAGCCGTACATCCGGGCCCGCCGTCGCGAGTCGGCCTGCGCGAAACGACCCGCGACCAGCGCGAACAGGTCGTCGAACCCGGCCCGCCAACAGGCCAGACGATTATCAACTACAGTCCATGACGCGGCCACCGCGTCTTCTTCGAGATCCAACACACCTTGAAGTTGATCACACGGTGGCCGTCTTCATAACCACGACCCGCCGCCCGAGATCACATTGTTCGGTTGCCGTACTAGGCTGCCGGTCATGCAGGTACCCGAGTGGTGGCGACGTGCGGTGGCAGTGAGCGAGCACCTCGCCGCGGCGGAGCCACTCCAGGAAAACGTGCGCGGTTTCGGCGGTGCGCAGTACTACTTGCGGATCGGAGAGCTGGCCCGGGGGTTCGCCGCCGACCCCGAGGTCGGCGACGCGGAGCGGGGCCGGGTGCTAGCGGTGCTGGACGACCTGCTCAGTGACGAAAGCGAGCCGGACCGCCGCGCGATCGTCCTGACGTTCCTGTGGCCCCTCGCCGGACAGCCGCGACCCCCGGAACTGGAACTGGGGAACCGTGTGCGGCGTGAGCTGGACCTGATAGCCGGGCACCGACCGACCGGTTCCGCGAATTCCGTTGCCTGGCAGGAACTCGCGGAGCGGGCCAAGGACGAACTTGAACGCTGCGGCTTGCCCGCGGCGGTGATCCCTCGTGGCGCACGCCCGGCGCCGACGGGAGTCGTGCTTTCGGTGAGCGCCGAAGAACCCACCGGCGTCTTCCTCGACTGGAACCCCCTCGACAGCCGGTCGGAGCGGTACCACGTCCTCACCGGGGCCCGCGACGGCACCATGAACCTGTCCGAATACGTGGACGACGTTCGGGACCTCTTCGCGCGGGCGGCGGTGGACGTGCTGGCCGCGGCCGGATTCAAAACTGAGGTGCGGTATGACTTCCTGTACGGCCGGTCGCGCGTCTGCCGCGTCCTGGGCCCGCCGGAAATCCCCTTCGAATGAGCGGCGGAATCCGTGGAGAATAGGAGAGCAGTGCGAGTTCCGGTGTGGTGGGGTGCGTTGCTGGCGGCGAGCGAGCACCTCGCCGCGTTCGACACCGAGCAGATGCGGAGCTGGCGCGAGCGCTATGCTCCCGGGCTCCCAGCCGACGAAGAAGTTCCCGACGAAGACGACATGCCGCGGGGAATCCGGATTTTCCAGCTGGGCCGAGAGTTCATGTCCAACTCGGACATCGCGGCCGCGGAACGCATCCGTGTGCTGGCGGTGCTCGACAACGTGCTCGGTGACTCCGCAGACCCAGAGCGGCACAGCGTCATCGCCATGTTCCTCCGCGTCGCACTCGATCTCGACATGCTGCAAGAACTGTGGTCGTCACTGGGCCCCCGCATCCGGCGCGTGTGCGTCCTGCTGTTCAGCTCCTGGCCTGCGGGCGCGCCGGGGTGGATGACTGTCGACACCGACCAGCTCCCACCGTGGAATCCCGCGCTCGTCGCGCGGATCCGCAGGGACGGCCGCGATGCGGGAGCGCCGGGCGAACCTCTCGTGACCGATCCGTTCGCCGTCGAACAGCTGGCGGATCCGCAGGAAGTCGTCCCCTGGGCGCCTCCGGAGGCGATCGCGGCCTGGAGCGATCTGGCCGGGAAGGTCCATGCGGAACTCACGCGGGTCGGAATCAGCGCGATCATCGATAGCCGTCTTTTCGACAGAACGGCCGGCCTCCACATCGGCTTGAGTATCGCTCATCCGCCCTACGGTGTCACCCTTGAATGGCGCAGCCCTCTCGAGATTTCGAAGAAATACGATGACGACCTCTACGCCCAGAACAGGACGGAGCTGATGGCCTACTCGGTCGAGACGCACAAGATCCTCCTGAGGGCCGCACTGGACGTGCTCGCCGCGGCCGGCTTTCAGACGATGGTCTACTACTACTTCCCACACGACCGCGACTGCGAGTACCGGGTCCTCGCTCCGCCACGGAACCCGATCACCTGAGATTCGAGCCGCTGATCGGCAGCAGTCGTGAGGACGTGGTGCCGGCACATCACGCTGTCAATGCTCGTCGCCGCTTTCCTGGCCATTACCGCACATACCGAACGCGTGCGCGATAAGAAGAGGCGTCGCGGTCGACCACGAGCGTCTGATCCCACTGTCCTGCAACGAGATCAGACGTCTCTGGGCCATTCTAACATCGCACGCGACGACATCCGGCAGAGCCGGAACTTGCTCTCCGCCGAGTCTCCGGACGGGCTCGGCCTGGACGGCGTCTCGTGCATGGCACAGGCGATCGCGGGATTTGCCGATGCCGAGCAAGTCGGCAATCGCCTTCTTCGGCGTAGGCGAACCCCTGACGCTCCAGCTTCGCGCGCCACAGGGTTGGCCCGACGCCGGCTGTGGCCAGCCGGGCGCGGACCTTCTCCACGGGTGTGCTGACCGGTGAGCAGGCCGAGTCCTACGGGGCGATCACCCAAGAGCCGACTCGTCCGGAGTTCAGGCGGTTCTTTTCCTCGACCTCGAGGACCAGCAGCTGATCGGCGAGCGCCGTGGTGATCCCTCGCGGCTCTCCAGGTCTGCACCGTCCGCTACATCGGTTTGTCGGAGGCTTCGCCGGTGGTGTCCTGGTCGAGCTTGGAGACCTGGTAGAGGGCGATAGCCCAGCCGGTTGCGGTCTGTTTCAGCAGGATGCTGAGGTAGACGTTGACCGTGGGGCGGTCGGTGAAGGAGAAGTCGACGTTGAGGTATCCGAGGACGAGGTCATCGGAGAGGCGCCGGGTCTCCAGGATCCGGTACTCGGCGGTCAGGCCGGGAGGCTGGGAGTCGTAGTAGGCGGCGACGCCGGGACGTCCGACGCTGTAGGGGTGCATTCCCTGGAAGATGGCGTCGTCGGTGAAGTGGGCGGCCGCCTGGTCGGGCTGGTGCTTGTCGACGGCGGCCTTCCAGCCGTCGAGGACGCCGCGCAGGATCGTCTCGCTGTCCGCGGTGTGCTGGTTCATGGCAGTGCTCCCGGAAGGGGTGGGTGAGCGTGGTCAGTGGCCGGCGCTCATGCCGCCGTCGACGTGGAGGATCTCGCCGGTGACGGACGGCGCGTTCTCCAGGTAGACGACCGCCTCGACGACGTCGCGGGTCTCGACCATGCGGCCGACGGGCTGCAGGCCGGCGAGGAACTCGTGCATCTGCGGGTCGTGCATCGGGGTGCGGGTGGTGCCCGGGGAGACGGCGTTGGCCCGGATGCCGCGAGTGGCGTACTCGATGGCGAGGGACTTGGTGGCGGCCTGCAGTCCGCCCTTGGTCAGCGCGGCGAGGACGGACGGGACCCGGGAATCGGGGTTGTCGACGATGCTGGCGGTCAGGGTGACGATGTGCCCGCCGCCCTGGGCGAGCATCTGGCCGACGGCGAGCTGGGTGAGACGGAAGAACCCGGCCAGGTTGATCCCGGTGATGGTGGCGTAATCCTCGGCGGTGTAGTCGGTGAACGGCTTGGAGACGTAGACGCCCGCATTGTTGACCAGGGTGTCGACGCGGCCGAACCGCTCGAGGGCACCGGAGATCACCCGTTCGGCGGTGGCCGGGTCGGCGATGTCGCCCTGGACCGCGAGGACGCCCGCGTCCTCGGCGGGGGTGATGGTGCGCGAGGTGGCGACGACCGCGTGGCCGAGCTTGCGGTAGGCCTCGACCAGGCCGGCGCCGATACCCTGCGAGGCACCGGTGATGACGGCAACCTTCTGATTCATGACATTCCTCCGGTTGTTCGACCGAGCGCGCGCACGGGCTCGGTGACGGGATGGGATTGCTCGACTCGGCTACCGCCGTCAGTCGATAGGACGCACGCCCACCGCGGCAGGGCTAGGCGCGGCCCGGCGGTGGCGTGAGCCCGTAGCGGGCGATGAGGTCCGGTAGCCAATCGGGGGTGGCGAACTCCAGCCCGTACTCGGCCGCGAGGCGTGCCATCTCCCCTTCGGCGGGCGGGCTGCCTGCCATCAGGTCGGACAGGTCGTGGAAGAACCCTTCGAAGCCGCCCGGGGCGATCACCTCGATCATCCGCGCGGGCGTCTTGCCCGCGTTCCACATCGTGTGGAGCTCTCCGCGTGGCTTGGTGATGTATCCACCCGCGCCGAGTACGACCTCGCGGTCGCCTGATCGGAAACCGATCTCCCCCTCGGTCACGATCGAGTACTCGTCCTCACGGGTGTGCAGGTGCGGAGCGACCAGTGCGCCGACCGCGAAGGGGTGTTCCACGATCGACACCGCGCCTCCGGTCTCGTGGCTGAAGAGCTTGAAGACCACTCCGATATCGCCGAGATCCCCTTCCTTTCCCTCTCCCGGTTGCAGGATCGTCAGTGGTGGAGGCGTTGTGTCGCCCAATGGTGACTCCCCGGTTGTCATGGATGTGACGTGCTGCCGGCGTCATCCGACTCGCCCCGTGGCGCGGCCGGCTCAGCGGGCGCGGCTTCGCGGTCGCGTGCGAGCTGGGCGATGAAGTACTCCGGGTCGTCCGGGTCGAAATTCCGTTCGGTGGTCTCCACCGGCATGGCTGTCTCCCATCACCATGGGGCCGCGGCTTGTGCCGTCGGCAACTTCGATTGGCGTAAACCGCGGGGCGAATCTTTCGGGGTTCGGCGAACGATTGCCCGAAAGTGCTTCGCAGGGCGCCCATCGGTCGCACGCACCTGCTCGTGGCCGCCCGCGGTCCGGTCGGTGTTGCCGGAGCCCGACCTCGGGCAAGTTCGCTGCGGCCTGCACCGCTTCCTGCGCCGTGTCCCGGCGTCCGGCGCACGGTGGGTTCACGAGCGGCGGCCGGCCGAGCAACGCAGGTGCCGCACGATCAACTTTCGGAGTTGCGCGTCTCCTCCGCCTTCTCCACGACCACAACAGCGTCGTGGAAGCTGCGTAGTTCCGCCTCGTAGAGTTCGCGCTCCGGCACGTCATCGCCTTCGGGGTCGGCGCTGTTGGCGACCTCGGCAAGTTCGAGATCGACCGCGTCGTGGAGCTTGTGGATCGTGGGTGCGGGCTTCTCGTTCATCGTTCCTCCTGAGCGTCGGCGAGGTGCTGTCCAACCCCCGGCACCTCGGGGGTACGGGTTCGGTGGATTCGCGGACCTGGAGCGGTGGCCAGTGCGGCCGGGTTCGCGCGTCTGTCATGGTTGAGGCGCTTGGTGTCTCAACATCCGGTGTCCACTTCCAGGCGGGTGCGGTCTCTGCCAAGTCGTCCCGCCAACGGGGTGAAGCGCGAAGGTACAGGACTATGCCGTCCACTTAAATGACACACATCCCGATAAATTTTACCCAATCCTGGTATTACTGGACTGAAAAGTCCATCTCTGAGATGAACGCCACCTCCACGCGCGAGCAGGCTGCGGTACCGAAGGAGATGCTGGTCCCCGAGGGCAGTGGCGTCCGGGGTGGGCTCCATAGGCTGCAACGACCCTCAACCACCCGGCACCCCAGCGCTGACGCCGTTCCGTCACTCCCGGCCCGCGGAGGACGCTCCGTTCGGGGGCGGCTCGGCGTCGCGGGCGAGTTTTGTGACCTCGAGCGCCAGGCGGAGGCCCAGGCTGCGTTCCGGGGTGCGCCAGGAGGGGCCGAAGAGTTGATCGATCGAGGCCAGCCGCTGGTACAGCGTGTTGACGTGGACGTGCAGCGCCTCGGCGCTGCGCTGCATGTTCTGGTTCTGCCGCAGGAATTCCAGCATGGTGTCGCGCAGGTCGGTCGCGCGGCGTGCGGGCAGGCGCTCGATCGGGCGCAGCGCCGCGCGGGACTGGGCGACGGCGTCCGTGTTCTCGGCCGCGGTGAGCAGCAGCGCGAGCGGGCCCAGCTCGCGCGCGTCGGCGATCGCGCCCGCGGCGCCGAGCGCGAGGAGCCCCGCGGCCGTCCGGCGCGCCGCGTGCCACGCGGACCGGAGTTCGGCCGTGGTGCCGTGCACGGGACCGTCGATGCCGATCACGATGTCCGCGCCGCCTTCGGTGCGGCGAAGCGCGCTGATCGCGCGCTCCCGGTCCGCCACAGGGCAGACGACCACGAGGTCGTCTCCGTCGTCGAACGAGGACGTGGTCGCGGGCAGAGCGGCGGCCAGCCGGACGGGCGGCGGCGCGGCGCTGCCCCGGCGATCGAGCCGGCAGTCGAGCACGAGGTACTCGCCCTCGGCGTCGAGCCCGGCCGACGTCCGGTCGCCGGGGCCGGACCGGAGCGCGGCACGCAGCAGGGCACCGCGCTCGAGCCAGCGGTCATTGGCGGCCGCGCGGTGGGCGCTCAGTGTGAGCGCCAGCACGGGAAGCGCGCGGCGAACAACCATCTCGGCCTCGTCACCGGGCGGCTCCGGTGAAAGAAGGACCACGGTGCCGAGATGCCGGCCGGCCGCTTCGACTCGGCGCACGAGCACGGACGAACCGGCTCGGCCACCGACCGGACCCGGTTCCCCGGCGGCCGCGATCTCACGGAGCTCCGCCGGTTCGGCGACGTCAGGGCCGGCGACCTCGGTCGCACCGTCTTCGGCGGGCACCAGCGCGGCGGTCCGGCCGCCTTCGGTGAGCGTGGCGAGCACGTCGCGCACCCCGCCACCGTCGGCGACCACGCCGATCATCCGCGTCGTCCAGGCCGCTTCGGCCGCGAGCAGCCGGGAGTGACGGGCCAGTTCGGTGTTGGCCCGCGAGAGGTCTTCGGCCCGCTCCCGCTGTTCCACCAGCAACGCCGCCGTTTCCAGGCACGACGCCGCGTGGACGGCGATGACGAGTGCCATTTCGACGTCCGCCGGGGAAAACCGAGTGGGGGTCCGCTGAACGGCCACGACGATGCCGCCCAGGCCGCTCGGGAGCATCGCGGGCACCGCGAGCACGCTGGTCACTCCCTCCTGCCGGGCCAGCAGGTCGGCTTCGGCGCCGTGGGGAAACCGCTCGCTCGACTGGTAGTCGAAGACCTGCACCGCCCGCCCGGTCCGGGCCACCTCCGCCGCGAGCCCCGTGCCGGACGGGAACGAGGTCCCGACGAGGTCCGTCAGCGCGACCCCGGCCACGTGCCGGACGGTGAACGTGCCCGGCGTCGTACGGGTCGCGATGTAGGTCAGATCGGCCGACAGCGACCGCCGTGCCTCCGCCGCGAGGCGGTCCATGATCAGGGCCGGGTCACGGATGCGGCTGATCGAGTGCGTCGCGCGCCGCACCTCCAGCTGACGCGCGATCCGGGCCCGCGCCGCCCGCGCGTTTCCGGCGGCGCGGCGCACGAACGTTTCGAGGTCGGCGGCGGCGAGCCGGAGTTCGACCGTCCCGTCGCCATCTCGGGGCAGCTCGGCCAGCAGCCGGTGCGCCTCCGCCTCGGGCGAGTCCGACGCGACCGCGGCTTCCAGCCGGTCCAGAAACCCTGGGGACATGGAGAAAACCTACACCTGAAAGGTGAAACCACAGACCGAACATCCATGTCCGGCCGAGGTCGCGGCCCCTAGCGTCGGTACCGAGGACAACGTCAGCCGGCCCCGCACCGGCATCACCCTGGAGCTCGAACGATGACAAAACCCCAGTACGGCGACTACCAGTTCGACATCTACTTCGACGGGCTCGACGGTGTCGTGCCCCGGTGGCCGGTCGACTTCGCGACCCTCGAGCAGAAGGCCGCCTCGGTCCTGCCCTGGTGGGTCCACTCGTACGTCGCGGGTGGCTGCGGCGACGAGGGCACGCAGCGCGCGAACGTGTCCGCTTTCGCGCGCTACGGCATCACCCCGCGCATGCTCAACGGCGCCTACGAACGCGACCTGTCCGTCGACCTGTTCGGGATGCGGTTGGCCGGCCCGGTTTTTCTCGCGCCGATCGGCGTGATCGGCCTGTGCAGCCAGGACTTCCACGGCGACATCGAGGCCGCGAAGGCGTCGGCCCGCAGCGGCGTGCCGATGGTCGCCTCGACGCTGACCCAGGACCCGATGGAGACCGTCGCCCCGCACGCCGGCGACACCCCGGGCATGTTCCAGCTCTACACGCCGACCGACCGCGATCTCGCCGCCAGTTTCGTCGAACGGGCCGAACGCGCCGGTTACCGGGCGATCGTCGTCACGCTCGACACGTGGACCACCGGCTGGCGGCCGCGTGATCTGAACACCGGCAACTTCCCCCAGCTTCGCGGGCACGTACTCGCCAACTACTTCAGCGACCCGGTCTTCCTCAAGCGGCTCGCGAAGCCGCCGCACGAAGACCTCCGGGCAGCGACGCGGGAGTGGATCAAGATCTGGGGCAATTCCCTGCAGTGGGCGGACCTCGCGTGGCTTCGCTCGCTGACCTCGCTCCCGCTGGTGCTCAAGGGCATCTGCCACCCCGAGGACGTCCGGCGCGCCAAGGACCACGGCATCGACGGCATCTACTGCTCCAACCACGGCGGCCGCCAGGCCAACGGCGGCCTGCCGGCTCTCGACGCACTCCCCTCCGTCGTCGAAGCCGCGGGCGACCTCCCGGTCCTCTTCGACTCCGGCGTCCGCAGCGGCTCGGACGTCGCCAAGGCCCTGGCCCTCGGCGCCACCGCTGTCGGCATCGGACGCCCCTACGCCTACGCACTCGCGGCCGGCGGCGCGGACGCCCTCGTCTCCCAGCTGCGGTCGATCCTCGCCGAACTGGACCTGCTCATGGCCATCGACGGCTTCCCCACCCTGCCCGCCCTCCGCGCGGCGGACGTGCACCGGGTCGGCTGAGCCGGGCCCCTCCACGCGGTGCGCCACCTCTTCCAGGCCGACGAGGCTCCACTGCGGACCCTCCACCTCGGACCGCTGGCCGTGACGCC
>NZ_JBEYSJ010000072.1:0-10289 GCF_040704195.1 Amycolatopsis sp. NPDC047767 | reverse complement strand
CACTCCGGCAGCGACGCCGTGATCACCTGCACCACCACAACATGATCACCTACCGGCCCAGCGAGCCCGCGACCGGGTTACGAGACATCCCTTAGAGTGCGGGCATGACTCGTGCTCTTGTCGCCGTCGCCGCGCTGGGCGGCACCATCTCCATGGCCCCCGGCCGCTCGATCGAAGCCGGGGTGGTGCCGCGGCTGACCGCCGAGGACCTGCTCGGCGACCTCGGCACCGACCTGCCGATGGACGTCACGGCGGCCACGCTCGCCGGCATCTCCAGCGCGTCGATGGACTACGAGACGCTGCTGCGGACCCGCGAATGGGGCCTGGAACAGGTGGCAGCGGGCGCGGCGGGACTCGTCGTGGTGCAGGGCACGGACACCCTCGAGGAGACGGCGTACTTCTTCGAGCTGACCTGGCCCCACGACGTGCCGGTGGTCGTCACCGGGGCCATGCGCAACCCGAGCCTGCCCAGCGCGGACGGTCCCGCGAACCTCCTGGCCGCGCTGACCGTCGCGGCCGAACCCCGCAGCCGCGGCCGCGGTGCGCTGGTGGCGTTCAACGACGACGTGCACTCGGCCCGCTGGGTGCGCAAGGCGCACGCGAGCCACCTCGAAGCGTTTTCCTCGAACCCGGCGGGACCGCTCGGGCTCCTCGCGGAACGCTCCGTGCACTACTTCCACCCGGCCGGCGGACGTCCGGCCGCGCTTGCGGTGGAAAACGCCGACTTCTCGGGGCTGGTTCCGTTGCTGGAAGCGGGCATCGCGGACTCCGGCGAACTGCTCAAGCTGGTCCTCGGCGGCGGCGCGCGCGGGGTGGTCATCGCGGCCAGCGGCGTCGGCCACGTTTCGCGCGGGACCGCGGACGTGATCACCGACGCGCAGGTGCCGATCGTCATCGCCTCCCGCACCGGCGCGGGCACGACGTTCCGCGGCACCTACGGGTTCCACGGCTCCGAGTCGAGCCTGATCCGCCTCGGCGCGACGATGGCGGGCTGGCTCGACCCGCGCAAAGCCCGCGTCCTGCTTCAGGTCCTGCTCGCCACCGGCGCCTCGCGCGAACGCGTCGAGCAGGAGTTCCGCCTGCGCGGCGACCTGGACCGCTGAGCGTCAGTCCCGGACCGGACCACCGAGCGGATCCAGGTGGTACGGCCGCATCGCGCGCGGCCCGTCGCGGTAGACGTGGACGCTGATCGCCGGGTCCGGCCCGTCGTTGCGCACCTCGTGCACGTACCCGGGCCCGAAGACCCGCGACTGCCCGGCGGCCAGCGCGTGCACCTCGGTGACCGCGCGGTCGTCGGGCGAACGGCGCGCGACGGTCTCGGTCAGCCGCCCCGAGACGACCGTGAACGCGCCGGTCGAGAACTCGTGGTCGTGCAGGTCGGTGTGCTGGCCGGGCAGCCAGCTCAGCAGCCAGACCTCCTGACCTTCAGTGCGTTCCACGAGCGCGGAGAAGCGCTCGTCGGGGTCGTAGCGCAGGAGCTTCGCCCAGCGCTCGCGGTCGGCGGCCACCTCGAGGGCGACGCGCACGGGGTGGCGCAGGGCGGGGTTCTCGGGACGCAGCAGGGTGTTGTCCGGGACAGCGAACATGGTCGTTCCTCGCGGGAGAAAAGGGGAAAAGCTGGGCCGGGGCTGGGTTCACCGACAACAGCGACACGACGGCATGACCGGGCGGAGGTCACAGGACCCCGGCCGCACAGTCATCAGGCACATCGTCACGCCGACAGCGAACCAGTGCCGGACCCGCCGGTCAACCGTTTCCCAGCCCCTGGGAGATCAGCTCCACTCGTGCTTCTGCGAGCGCCCCAGCAGCTCCGCGCCGGCCTGGCGCGGGTCCACACCCTCGTGGCAGACGCGGTGCATCGCGTCGGTGATCGGCATGTCCACGCCCAGGCTGCGCGCCAGTTCGCGGATCGACGAGCACGACGCGACACCTTCCGCGACCTGCCCGCCGGTGGCGGCCTGGGCCTGCTCCAGCGTGTCGCCACGACCGAGGCGTTCGCCGAAGGTGCGGTTGCGCGACAGCGGCGAGGAGCACGTGGCCACCAGGTCGCCGACACCCGCGAGACCGGCGAATGTGAGCGGGTCGGCGCCGAGCTTCGTGCCCAGGCGCGCCATCTCGGCGAGGCCGCGGGTGATCAGCGTCGCCATCGTGTTGGCGCCGAGGCCGAGCCCCGCGGCCATGCCGCAGCTCAACGCGATCACGTTCTTGCACGCGCCGCCGAGCTCGCAGCCCACGACGTCGGTGTTGGTGTACGGGCGGAAGTACTGGTTCGAGCTCGCCCGCTGGATCGCCACCGCGCGCTCGTGGTCCGCGCACGCCACCACGGCCGCGGCCGGCTGCGCGGCGGCGATCTCCCGGGCCAGGTTCGGCCCGGAGACGACCACGATCTCGCCCGCGTCCACCTTCGCCAGCTCGGCGATCACCTCGCTCATCCGCTTGAGCGTGCCCAGCTCCACGCCCTTGGCCAGGCTCACGAGGATGGCCTCGGGCGGCAGCAGCGGCTGCCACGCCGTGAGGTTCGCACGCAGGCTCTGGCTGGGCACGCCGAGCACCACGGCCTGCGCGCCGTCGAGCGCGGCCGCCGGATCGGCCGTCGCCGTGATGCGCTCGGGCAGCCGGGTGCCGGGCAGGTAGGACTCGTTGGAGTGGCGCGTCGTGATCTCCTCGGCGACCGACTCGCGACGCGCCCACATGGTCACGTCGCGGCCGGCGTCGCCGAGGACCTTGGCGAACGCCGTGCCCCACGAGCCGGCGCCGAGCATCGTCACCCGCTGGACGTCGGTGGCGAAGGCGGCCATCAGGCGCCGTCCTCCGGCTTCTTCACGGGCGGCTCCTCGTGGCGGATCTCGCCCAGCAGCCGCGTGACCTCGTCCATCATCAGCTTGGTGACCTCACGCAGCGTGGCGGCGCTGCGGGGGTTGGCGTTCTCGTAGGCCGACAGGTCCAGCGGGTCGCCGATCAGGTGCGTCACGGTCTTGCGCGGGAACGGCGTGAACTTCTTCGTGTAGCCGTTGTAGATCTGGCTGGTGCCCCAGCGGGCGATCGGGATCACCGGCGCGTCGTTCTGCAGCGCCAGCCGCGCGACGCCGGTGAACGACTCCTTGGGCCAGCCGGCCGGGTCCTTCGTGATCGTGCCCTCGGGGTAGATCACGACGATCTTGCCCTCACGCAGCGCCTCGTGCGCGGCCCGGAGGCTGTCGCCCGCCGCGCTGGAGTTGCGCGACACCGGGATCTGGCCCGACGCGGTCGCGATCTTCCCGAGCACCGGGACCTTGAGCAGGCTGTCCTTGAGGAAGAACCGCGGCACGCGCTTCTGGCGGTGCACGAACACGGCGTCCACCACCGGGTCGAGGTGGGAGATGTGGTTCAGCACGAGCACCGCCGGGCCCTCGCGCGGAATCTTCTCCGCGGCGAGGTACGACCGCTTCCCGATCCGGGTCAGCGGGTAGAACACGAACGCGGCCAACCCCACCCAGAAGCCGCCCTTCTCACGCCGTGCCAAGTCTCCTCCTCCGAACGATCCACTCGGGCAGATCCTGCCGCGCCGGGGTTCACGCAGTCCAGGGAGGGTGCGCTCACCACCCACCACGGAGCTTTCGGGTAAAGATGGACAGGTGGACGTGGACCTGGTCGTGCCGTTGAAACACCCCCGCGTGGGCAAGTCGCGCCTGCGTGGCGCGGTCGGCGGGGCGGAGCACGCCGAGCTGGTGCTGGCGCTGGCGTACGACACGCTGGCGGCGGTCACCTCGGCGGCCGGCGTGCGGCGCGTGCTCGTCGTCGCCGCGGACCCGGCGGCGGTGTCCGAACTGGCCGGTCTGGGCGTGGAGCTGGTGACCGAACCGGGCGACGGCGGGCTGAACGAAGCCCTGCGTCACGGTGCGGCTCTGCTGCGCGACGGCGAGCCGGGCGGAATCGTCGGCGCCCTGCAGGCCGACCTGCCGGCCTTGCGCGCGGGTGATTTCGCCGACGCGCTGGCCGAGGCGGCGGGGCGGCGCGCGTTCGTCGCCGACCACCAGGGCACGGGCACCACGCTGCTGCTGTCGGCTCCCGGCGCGCCGCTCGACCCGCGGTTCGGCGCCGGTTCCGCCCAGCGGCACACCGATTCCGGCGCCGTCCCGCTGGCCGGCGCTATGGTGTCGTTGCGCAGCGACGTGGACACTTCGGACGATCTCGAACACGTGCGCGCGCTGGGCGTCGGCAAACGCACGGCGGCACTGCTGCCCGACGGAACCGTCCCATTGGGTTGAAGGTGTTCATTTGACCTTCACCGCGGTCTGCGCAAACTGCTGCTTCGTAGTGAACAATGGGCGTCGTGAGCACAGACGACGCCAGCACATCCGCCCGGAACGGACAGCCCGCCCGGCGGCGCAGGGCCAGCGCGGCGAAAGCTGAGGCGCCTGGAAGCCCCGCACGACACACGAGCGCAGCGAAGAAGACGCCGCCGAGCAAGAGCGTCGCTTCCGCGGACGCGGTGACGACGGCCGCCCGCGCGACCGCGGCCAAGGCGGGCACCAACGCCGCCGGCAAGGCCAAGACCGCCAAGAGCGAGCCGAAAACCGCGCCGGTGAAAACCTCGCGGGCCCGCAAGACCACCGCGGCCACGGCCGTGGCCACCCCGGAGACCACCCGGCCCACGGCCCGGCGCACCACGGCCGCGGTCGACGCCTCGGGCGACGATTTCCGCGGCGTGCCGTCGGCTCCGCCCGCCGTCACCTCCGCCGCGCCGACCGCCGTCGAGACGCTGCCCGACGACCGGTACTTCAACCGCGAGCTGTCCTGGCTCGACTTCAACGCGCGGGTGCTCGCCCTCGCCGAGGACGAGTCGCAGCCGCTGCTGGAGCGGGCGAAGTTCCTCGCCATCTTCGCGTCCAATTTGGACGAGTTCTACATGGTCCGCGTGGCCGGGCTGAAGCGCCGCGACGACACCGGCCTGTCCGTGCGCAGCGCCGACGGCCTCACGCCGCGCGAGCAGCTCGACTACATCGCCAAGCGCAACCAGGACCTGGTGGAGCGCCACATCGGCGCGTTCGAGAACCACCTGCGCCCGGAGCTCGCGAAGCAGGACATCCAGCTCGTCGGCTGGGCGGACCTCGCCGGTGCCGACCAGTTGCGCCTGTCGAGCTACTTCTCCGAGCAGATCTTCCCGGTGCTCACACCGCTGGCCGTCGACCCGGCGCACCCGTTCCCGTACATCTCGGGCCTGTCGCTCAACCTCGCGGTGACGGTGCGCGACCCGCAGGGCGGCACGGAGCGCTTCGCCCGCGTGAAGGTGCCGAGCAACGTGCCGCGCCTCATGCGCGTGGAGACCGAACGCACCAGCCGCACGGCCACGTTCCTGCCGCTGGAGGAGCTCATCGCCGCGCACCTGGGCGAGCTGTTCACCGGCATGGAGGTGACGGAGCACCACGTGTTCCGCGTCACCCGCAACGCCGACTTCGAGGTCGAGGAAGACCGCGACGAGGACCTGCTGCAGGCCCTCGAGCGCGAGCTGGCACAGCGGCGCTTCGGTCCGCCCGTGCGGCTCGAGGTCGCCGAGGACATGAGCGAGCACATGCTCGAACTGCTGCTGCGCGAGCTCGAGGTGGACCCGGCCGACGTCGTCGAGGTGCCGGGCCTGCTCGACCTGACGTGTCTGCACCAGCTGTCCGGTGTGGACCGCAAGGAGCTGAAGGACCGGCCGTTCGTGCCGGCGACGCACCCGGCGTTCGGCGAGCGCGAGACGCCCAAGAGCGTGTTCGCGACCCTGCGCGAGGGCGACGTGCTGGTGCACCACCCCTACGACTCGTTCTCCACGAGCGTGCAGCGCTTCATCGAGCAGGCCGCGGCCGACTCGAAGGTGCTGGCGATCAAGCAGACGCTCTACCGCACGTCGGGCGACTCCCCGATCGTCGACGCGCTGATCGACGCCGCCGAGGCCGGCAAGCAGGTCGTGGCGCTGGTCGAGATCAAGGCGCGCTTCGACGAGCAGGCCAACATCACGTGGGCGCGCACGCTGGAGCGCGCGGGCGTGCACGTGGTCTACGGCCTCGTCGGGCTCAAGACCCACTGCAAGGTGTCGATGATCGTGCGCCAGGAAGGCGCGACCATCCGGCGCTACTGCCACATCGGCACCGGCAACTACAACCCGAAGACCGCGCGCCTGTACGAGGACATCGGCCTGTTCACGGCCGACCCGAGCATCGGCGCCGACGTGACGGACCTGTTCAACGTGCTCACCGGCTACTCCCGGCAGGACACCTACCGCACGATCCTCACGTCGCCCCACGGCATCCGCCGCGGCATCGTGCGCGCGATCGGTGAGGAGATCGAGCTCGCGCGCGCCGGGCAGGACGCCGGGATCCGCATCAAGTGCAACTCGCTCGTCGACGAGCAAGTGATCGACGCGCTCTACCACGCTTCGCAGGCCGGCGTGCCCGTCGACGTGGTGGTGCGCGGGATCTGCGCGCTGAAGCCGGGTGTCGAGGGGCTGTCGGAGAACATCCGCGTCCGGTCGATCCTGGGCCGGTTCCTGGAGCACTCGCGGGTGTTCCACTTCCGCGCGGGCGGCACGCACTGGATCGGCAGCGCCGACATGATGCACCGCAACCTCGACCGACGCATCGAAGCGCTGGTGCGCGTGAAGGACACGAAGCTCACGCAGCAGCTCGACGCCGTGCTCGACTCGGCACTCGACCCGACCACGCGCTGCTGGGTCCTCACGGCCAGCGGCGAGTGGCAGCCCTCACCCGGCGCCGGTTCGCAGGTGCGCGACCACCAGGTGGAGCTCGCGAAGCTGCACGGGGCCGCCGGATGAGCGTGGACGTCCGCGCAGCCGGTGCGGTGTTGTGGCGCCGCGCCGGCGACGGGTTCGAGGTAGCCCTGGTGCACCGACCGCGGTATGACGACTGGTCGTTGCCCAAGGGCAAGGTCGATTCAGGGGAAACCCTCGCCGCCACCGCGGTGCGGGAGGTGTGGGAGGAGACCGGCTACCGCGTGGTGCTGGGGCGCCACGTCGCGCAGAGCGCGTACGACGTGCCGGCTCGCAGCGGCAGTGGCGTGCTGAAGAAGACCGTCGACTACTTCAGCGGCGAAGCCGTCTCGGGGACTTTCCTGGCCAACGCCGAGGTCGACGAGCTGCGCTGGCTCGACCCGGTCGACGCCGAGCGGCTCCTCACGCGCGACACGGACGTGCGCGTGCTGCGCGAGTTCTGCGCGCTGCCGGTGTCGTTGATCACCGTGCTGCTCGTCCGCCACGCCAAGGCGGGCAAACGCGACGACTGGACCGGCGACGACGACCTGCGTCCCCTGTCCGACGCCGGCCAGCGCCAGGCCGAAGCCCTGCGGGCCTTGCTGCCCTGCTTCGGCCCGGACCGCGTTTTCTCGGCCCCGCGGCTTCGCTGCGTGCAGACCGTGCGCGGCGTCGCGGAGGACCTCGGCGTCGACGTGCGCCACGAGAACCTCCTGTCGGAAGAGGGCTACTGGCCCGACCCGGTCCTCGGCATCGCCCGCCTCCTCGCCATCGCCGGCGGCGGGGGCACGCCCTTGATCGCCAGCCAGGGCGGCGTGATCCCGGACCTGATCAGCGCCCTGGCCGACCGCGACGGCACCGAGCTCGCCGCCGCCCGCGGAGGCGTCGTCCCCAGCAAGAAGGGCTCCCTCTGGGTCCTTTCCTTCCTCCCGCCCTCCGGCGACGTCGGCCCGCGCCTCGCAACCGCGGACTACTACCCGACGCCGTTGCCCGCACCCGCCCCTTCGCGGCACTGACGCAGTTCTTCTGTTCAGGCCTCCCCGGTTGGCTGCGCCAGTCGCCGGGGAGGCCTTCCGCGTTTCGGGGAATGGCGGTGTTCGAATGCGCTCGAAAAGTGGTGGGCTCGCTATTCGCGGGGTGCCGGCGATTCTATAGAGATGGCTATGTCGGGGTGGCCGACTATGGGTACACAAGTCCGCCCGAACGGCCGATCAAGGGCTCCGGGGTGGGGAAATTTTCACGTCGCGTTGGGGCGCGGATCTCGTCGGCAGTGGCGCTCAGGAGTGCTGTGGGCTGCCTGTTGGGGTTCTGCCGAAGCCTCCGTTGTTCTCTGGCCCTCGCCGCCCCGGGGAGGCTCCCAGGCCCGGGACTCCTGCTGCGGCAACGGTCTCGGCTGAGCCTTCCACCGCTTCGCGCTGGGGCGTGAATCCGCAGCTCCAGGCCACTTCTGGCGGTTGGGTCTCCGATGCGTTGCCCCGCAGCCGATCCACCCGACTCCGCCGCCGCTCCGGCTCCCAGCCGCGCGCGATCCCCGCAACGACGAACATGCGGCACGGCTCGTCCAGCCACCCGCCGCTCCGGCCAGGCCCATGGGAACACCGCGCTACACCCGCTTTGCCTGGCCCCAGCAGCCTTCCTACCGGCGCGGGTGCGACACCCTCGCGCCCCCCCAGCAGACCGCCCCTCAGCCACGCGCCTGATCACCCCAGCCATTCCGAGCACCGCGACCAACCTGCGAGAGATGCTGGAGGATCGGTGGGGCCTCACCGCCCCATCGACCTCGCACGGACCGAGATCTCGAACCTGCAGGTGGCACACCATTTCCTGCGCACCACACCACCCGCGACCCCAGGTCGTCCCGCCACAGACGACTCCCTCGACAGATACAAGAGGACCGTTGCGGCACCCCACCACCCGACCACACCATCCGCAACCGGACGCCGGCCCGAAGCACGAACACGCAGGTGGCACACCACTTCCCGCCCACCGCACCACCACCGACCCGCGTCGCCCCCACACGGCCCAATCCCCAACAGGCGCGAGAGGACCGGCTCGGCAAGCCACCGTCCGACCACACCATCCACGACCCCAAGTCGGCCCGAAGCACGAACACGCAGGTAGCGCACCACATCACTGCCGGCCCAGGCCCACCGGGCACAACCACCCCTCAACAGATACGTGAGGACCGGTGCGGCACCCCGCCACTCGGCCACGCCCTTTCACAACCCGGTCTGAGCCTGATGCTCGAAGATGCAGATGGCACACCACTTCTCTCGCGCCACACCGCGGCCGACCCCAGGTCGTCCCGGCACAGCCCACTCCCTCGACAAATACGGGAGCCGCCGATCGGCCACGTCGTTCGCAACCCGGCCTGAGTCTCAAGCGCGAACATGCAGGTAGCACACCATTTTCGAGGCATCCCGCCTCGGGCATCCTGCCGATCAAGAGTGCGGGGAACATGTCGCCGAGCACCGTCGTGATCTTCCGCGCATGTCCGCCGCGCATCTCCTCGACATGGTCCCCGCCTCGGCGTCCCGCCGTGTGGCAGAGCGGCCGGCCCGAGCCCGAGGCCTCACTGTGGTGATCGGAAGCCGGATGTTGACTGCCTGTCCCGCGTTCCTGGGTGCGGCGCTCGGGCAATGAGCGGGGCCTGAGTGCCGCAACGGTCTGCCGCAGCAACTGCGGCGTGATTGCTTGCCCGGCATTGCGATGCTTGCGCGGCAGCCGTCGCGCCGGAGCCCGCAGGACTAGCCCGCCGCCCCACCCTGTTGCACCAGCGTGCGGGCGGCCGTCCCGTTCGCCGTGGGCTCTCGACTTATGCGGCAGCGCGTTCTTGTCCACTGTTCTGCGCTGCGACAGCCAGAGGCCGTGCAGGCCCCGCCATTCCCGTGCAGGGCAGTGATCCCGCAGGCCAGAGGCGCGCAGTGGCATCGCGGCGGGCCGCAGCCGGGCGACCAAGCCAGGCAAGAGAAGCGCGGTTCCCTGGCCCAGCCGAGCATTCCCCGACTGATCACGCCCGCCACCCACCTACCCCACACATGCGGCAGGGCCCCCTCCCAATCAGGAAGGGGGCCCTGCCGTGAAGTGCACGTCCCGACGTAACGCCGGGGTGGTGTTACTTCTTCTTCGCAGCGCTGGTGCGCTTGGCGGCCGGCTTGGCAGCGGCCTTCTTCGCAGCAGGCTTGGCAGCGGCCGGCTTCGCGGCAGCGGCCTTGGTCGCCGTGGCCTTGGCGGCCGGCTTCGCGGCGGCAGCCTTGGTGGTGGCGGCCTTCGCGCGCGTCGTGGCGGGCTTGGCGGCGGCGGTCTTCGTCGCGGCAGCCGGCTTCGCGGCGGCGGCGCGGGTGCGCGGCGTGGTGGTGCGCGTGGTGGCCGGGCGGGTCGCCGTGGTGCGCGAGGCAGCCGCACGCGTGCCGGTCGCCGCGGTCGCGCGCGTGGTGGTCGCGCGGGAAGCGGTGGCAGCCGTGGCGGTGGTGGTGCGCTTGACGGCGGTGGCCTTGGGCAGCTTCTTCGTGCCGGAGATGACGTCCTTGAACGTCGTGCCCGCACGGAAGGCCGGCACGTT
>NZ_JBEYSJ010000071.1:0-10828 GCF_040704195.1 Amycolatopsis sp. NPDC047767 | reverse complement strand
CTAGTTTTCTCAAAGGAAACCCCGACGAGGGGGTTTCATATAAGCTCTACTGGCTTAGTTCACTAGCACACTGTTGAGTTCTCAAGCAACACACTTCAAGTCAATCCGCACCCAGTGCGCACCAACCATCGGCGTTGTTTCAAGCCTTTGTTGTTTGGGCCACCCACTCAATCGCCTGAGGCGAGAGCTTGGTTCGTGTCCCGGTGGCCGCCCGGTTTCCCTGGCGACTTGGAGAACTTTACACGCCCCGAAAGGGCCCGAAACAGGGGGGTACCTTAACCGCGTTCCAGCAGGTCAGAGCCCTGTTTCGGGCCGTCGGCCGGGATCAGCCGCCGAGGCTGACGCCGGCGATGTTCCGCTTGCCCTTCCGCACCACGAGCCAGCGCCCGTGGAGTGCGTCGGACGCGGCCGGCTTCCACTCCTCGTCGGCGATCTTCACGTTGTTCACGTACGCCCCGCCTTCCTTCACGGTGCGGCGTGCGGCGCCCTTGCTGTCCACCAGGCCCCCGGCCAGCAGCAGGTCGACGATCGTCGACTCGTCCGACGCCTTGCCGGTCGGGACCTCGGCCATCGCCGCGTCGAGCGTCTTCGCATCGAGCTCACCCAGCTCACCGCGCCCGAACAGCGCCTGGCTGGCGGCGATGACCTGCTTCGTCTGGTCCTCGCCGTGCACAAGGTCGGTGAACTCCTGCGCGAGCCGTTTCTGCGCCGCGCGCAGGTGGGGCCGCTGTTCGGTGTCCTCGGCCAGCGCGTCGATCTCCTCCCGGGTGAGGAAGGTGAACATCCGCAGGTAGCGCATCACGTCGGCGTCCCCGACGTTCACGAAGTACTGGTACCAGGCGTACGGCGAGGTCATCTCCGGGTCGAGCCACAGGTTGCCGCCGCCGGTGGACTTCCCGAACTTGCGACCCTCGGCGTCGGTGACCAGGGGGGCCGTCAGCGCGTGCGCGCTCCCGCTCTCGACCCGCCGGATCAGGTCGACGCCGCCGACGAGGTTGCCCCACTGGTCAGAGCCACCGACCTGCAGCTTGCAGCCGTACTGCCGGTAGAGCTGCAGGTAGTCCTGCGACTGCAGCAGCAGGTAGCTGAACTCGGTGTAGGACATGCCGTCGGACTCGAGCCGGCGCTTCACCGTCTCCCGGTTGAGCATCACGTTCACCGAGAAGTGCTTGCCGACGTCGCGCAGGAACTCCAGCACGTTCTGCTGGCCGGTCCAGTTCAGGTTGTTCTCGACCACGGCGCCCGTCGGCGACTCGTCGAACTCGACGAACCGCTCCAGCTGCCCGCGGATGCGCCCGGCCCACTCGGCGACGACGTCGAGGGTGTTGAGCGTGCGCTCCCCCGTGTCACGCGGGTCGCCGATCATGCCCGTCGCGCCGCCGGCCAGCACGATCGGCCGGTGCCCGGCGCGCTGGAAGCGCTTGAGCATCAGCAGCGGGACGAGGTTGCCGGCGTGCAGGCTGGGCGCGGTCGGGTCGAAACCGCAATAGAGGGTGAGGGGTCCCTGGTCGAGGTCTCGCCGCAAAGCGTCGATGTCGGTGGACTGCGCGATCAGGCCGCGCCAGGACAGCTCGTCAAGGATGTGCTCACTCACACCTGTAGATCCTCCCGCACCAGGTCAAGCGACTAACCCGCGGGGCGCACCTGCCGCCGTTTGCCGCCGCGCCGGTAGGCGGACACGGCGGGCGAGCCGTCGACCCAGAACCGCCATGGCGTGTCGATCCCCGTGGCGACGCCGACTCGCGGGCCGCTGCGGATCCGCTCGGGCGGCACCCGCTCGCCGACGCGCAGCCGGACCGGCGAAGCCGGGTCCGTGAGGTCCACGCCGTTCTGCGACAGATCCACGCGCAGCACGGACGTGAGGATGGCGGGTCCCTTGGCGACCTCGCCGTTCCCGCGGGCATTGGGTCGGCGGGCGCGCACGAGGTCCGCGCCCTGAACCACTTCGCCGGCGCGCAGGAGCACCCCGCCGGGCTCGTCTTCTTCCCCGCTGATGACGTTGGCGCAGAAGTGCATGCCGTAGACGAAGTACACGTACAGATACCCCGCCGGCCCCCACATCAGGGCGTTGCGCGGCGTCTTGCCCCGGAAACTGTGCGACGCCGGATCGTCGAAGCCGCGGTAGGCCTCGACCTCCACGAGCCGCACGCCGACGGTGCCGTCGGGCGCGTCGGCCTCGAGGACTGCGCCGAGCAGCAGGTGCCCCAGGTCGACCGGGTCCAGTGCCAGTTCCTCGCGCCGGAACAACCGGTCCACGCGTGCTCCCCTCGTTCCGCCCCAGCCTAACCGGCGGTTCCCGGGTGATCGGTCCGGCCGGGAAGCTCAGGCTCCCCGGCCGGGCCGGCGCGCTACTTCAGCCACTGCCGCACGGTCGTCACCCGGTCCACCAGGCGCTCGAGCTGCTCGGCGACGCGCTCGGGCGCGGTGCCGCCGCGGGCGTTGCGCGAACGCACCGATCCCTCGACGGTGAGCACCTCGCGCACGGCCGGCGTGAGGGCCGGGTTGATGGTGCGGAACTCCTCGTCGGTCAGCTCGTCGAGCCCGACGCCGCGGCCCTCGGCCACGCGCACGCTCTCCCCCGCCGCCTCGTGGGCCACGCGGAACGGCACGCCCTGGCGCACCAGCCACTCGGCGATGTCCGTGGCCAGCGTGAAGCCGGCCGGGGCCAGCTCGGCGAGCCGGTCGGTGTGGAAGGTCAGCGTGGCGAGCATGCCCGCGATCGCCGGGAACAGGAGCTCCAGCTGCTCGACCGAGTCGAACACCGGCTCCTTGTCCTCCTGCAGGTCGCGGTTGTACGCGAGCGGCTGCGCCTTCAGCGTCGCCAGCAGGCCCGTGAGGTTGCCGATGAGCCGGCCCGCCTTGCCGCGCGTGAGCTCCGCGACGTCGGGGTTCTTCTTCTGCGGCATGATCGAGCTGCCGGTGGCCCACGCGTCGTCGAGGGTCACGTAGCCGAACTCGGCGGTGTTCCAGATGATCACCTCTTCGGCGATCCGCGACAGGTTCACCGACAGCATCGCGACGGCGAAGGCGAACTCCGCCACGAAGTCGCGCGACGCGGTGCCGTCGATGGAGTTCTCCACGCTCGTGTCGAAGCCCAGCTCCGTGGCCACGGCCTCGGGGTCGAGGCCGAGCGACGAACCGGCCAGCGCACCCGAACCGTACGGCGACTCGGCGGTGCGGGCGTCCCAGTCGCGCAGGCGGGAGACGTCGCGCAGCAGCGCCTGGCCGTGGGCCAGCAGGTGGTGCGCCAGCAGGACCGGCTGCGCGTGCTGCAGGTGGGTTCGGCCGGGCAGAATGACCTCGGGGTGGCGCTGGGCCTGCGAGACGAGCGCGTCGACCACGTCGAGCGTGCCCGCGACCACGCGGCGCGCGGCGTCGCGCAGCCACATGCGGAACAGCGTGGCCACCTGGTCGTTGCGCGAGCGGCCCGCGCGCAGCTTGCCGCCCAGCTCCGTGCCCGCGCGCTCCAGCAGCCCGCGTTCAAGGGCGGTGTGCACGTCCTCGTCGGCCACGGTCGGCGTGAACGCGCCCGAGGCCACGTCCTGCGCGAGCGTGTCGAGTGCCTCGAGCATGCCCGCGAGCTCCGCGTCGGTGAGCAGCCCCGCCTTGCGCAGCACGCGGGCGTGGGCCCGCGAGCCGGCGATGTCGTAGGGCGCCAGGCGCCAGTCGAAGTGGGTGGAGGCGCTCAGCGCCGCCATCGCCTCGGCCGGTCCGCTGGCGAACCGGCCGCCCCACAGGGCCACCGGCTGGTCTTTCGCGCTCACGTTCTGCCTTTCTGCCTCGGGCGTCTCACGACGCCCGGTGGGTCGGGTGGTCCGGGTGCTCCTGCCCGGTCAGGGGACGGTACCGCCGGCCGACGGGGCGCAGGTGCCGGCCGCGTCCGGCCGGCTCTTCGCCGCGGCGCCCGGTGACGACGGCGGCACCGCCGTGGAACACCAGCCGGACGTCGCCGCACACCTGCTCCTGGCTCTGCCGCACGAACGCGTCGAGCGGCTCGCGCAGCGGCGAGGACCACAGCCCGTCGTGGACGAGCTCGGTCCAGCGCCGGTCGACCGAGCGCTTGAACCGGGCCAGGTCCCGGTCCAGGGTCAGGTTCTCCAGCTCCTGGTGCGCGGTGATCAGCACCCACGCGCCGGGGGCTTCGTAGATCTCCCGGTTGTCGGTGGCGAGGTCGAACCGGCCGACGCCGTGGGCGCCGGCGCGGTGCCCGAGCCGCAGCACGGCCTCGGCCACGCTCACCGTCTCGCCGTCGACCGCCACGGGCACGCCGCGGTCGAACGTGATCACGGCTTCGTCGGGCGCGTCGATGTTGGCCGCGGCGTCCTCGGTGTAGGCGAAGACGTCGCCGGGTCCGTGCCACGGGTCGGGGTCGGCGACCACGACGGAGCGGCCCCAGAGCGTGCGGTCGGGCGACAGCGCGCCCTGTTCGCGTGGCCAGACGACGTCGGCGTCGCGCGCCCGGGCGAGCGCGGTCACGTGTTTCTCGATCAGCGGGCGGGCCAGCGACCCGACGAGCGGATAGCGGTCGTACAGCAGCGCGTTGGCCTGCAGCGCCGGCAGGCAGTGTTCGTTCGCGAACTCGGCGCGCGCGTCGACCACGATCGCCTCGGCCGCGCCGGCCGCGAGGGCCCGCTCCCGCAGGGTCGTGAGGTCGACATCGCCCGCACCGAGGTCGACGGAGACCGCGACCACGTCCGTCTCCCGCGCGAGACGGGCCAGCGCGGCCGTGTCACCGGCGTAGGCGAGGACGGTGGTCACAGCTCCTCGCCCTCCGCCGAACGCCGGGCCAGCGTGGTGAACCGTTCCGCGAGATCCCTGCCGCTCAACGGTTCCCGGGCGATGACGGCCACGGTGTCGTCGCCGGCGATGGAACCGACGACTTCCTCGAGCGCGGCGCGGTCGATGGCGCTCGCGAGGAACTGCGCGGCGCCGGGCGGCGTGCGCAGCACCGTGAGGTTGCCGGACGCGTCGGCCGAGACGAGCAGTTCCGCGAGCAGCCGGGACAACCGCGACGTACCGCCCTGCACCCCACGCACCGGGCTGCCGTCCTCGGGGATGACGTAGACCGGCGCCCCCGAGTCGGCGCCGCGCAGCTTCACGGCGCCGAGCTCGTCGAGGTCGCGCGACAACGTCGCCTGCGTGACCTCGATGCCCTCGGCCGCGAGCAGCTTGGCGAGCTCGGTCTGGCTGCGGATGGCCATCGTGGACACCAGCTCCGTGATGCGAGCCTGGCGCCCGACCCGGCTGCCGGTCATCGCCCGCTCTGCTCGAACAACCAGACCAGCAGCGCCTTCTGGGCGTGCAGACGGTTCTCGGCCTCGTCCCACACCGCGCTGGCCGGGCCGTCGAGCACCTCGTCGGTGATCTCCCAGCCGCGGTGCGCGGGCAGGCAGTGCAGCACGATGGCCTCGTCGGCGGCGCGCTTGAGCAGCTCGGTGTTGACCTGCAGCGCGCGGAACGGGCCGACGCGGTCGAGGCCGTCGTTCTCCTGGCCCATCGACGTCCAGGTGTCGGTGACCAGCACATCGGCGCCGGCGACGGCGTCGTGCGGGTCGGTGAACACGGCCGCGCTGCCACCGGTCTCGGTGCCGCGGTGCTTCGCGTCGAGCATCACCTGCTGGTCCGGCTGGAAGCCCTCGGGCGAGACGACCCGCACGTGCATGCCCGCGGTCACGCCGCCGAGCAGCAGCGAGTGGGCCATGTTGTTGGCGCCGTCGCCGAGGTACACCAGCGTCAGCCCGGCGAGCTTGCCCTTGCGCTCGCGGATGGTCATGAGGTCGGTGAGGACCTGGCACGGGTGGAACTCGTCGGTGAGCGCGTTGACGACCGGCACCGACGCGACCGACGCCATGGAGTCGATGCGCTTCTGCGCGAAGGTGCGCCACACGATGCCGTCGACGTAGCGCGACAGGACGCGTGAGGTGTCCTCGATCGTCTCCTCGCGGCCCAGCTGCATCGACCGGCCGTCCACGATCACCGGGTGCCCGCCGAGCTGGCTGATGCCGACCTCGAACGAGAAGCGCGTGCGGGTGGAGTTCTTCTCGAAGATCGCCGTGACCGTCTTGCCGGCCAGGGACTTGTTGCCGAGCGGGTCGGCCTTGAGCGCGTCGGCCAGGTCCAGGAGCGCGGCCTGCTCGGCGGGGCTGACGTCGTCGTCGCGGAGGAAGTGGCGAGGCATCAGTTCGGGTCCTTCGTGGTGGTGGAGTCGAGCGCGTCCGGGAGTGCGGTCAGGAAGGCCTGGGCCTGCCCGGCCTCGAGCACGAGCGGCGGGGCGAGCCGGATGGTGTCCGGCGCGACGGGATTGACGAGGTAACCGGATTCCTGCACGGCCTTGGCGACCGCGGCGGACACCGGCTCGCGCAGCGTGATGCCGAGCAGCAGCCCGGCCCCGCGCACGCCGCTGACGAGCGGGTGCCCGATCGCCTCGACACCGGTCGCGATGTCCTTGCCCAGCGAGGAAACGTGGTCGAGCAGGTTGTCGCGCGCGATGGTCCGCAGCACGGCCAGCCCGGCCGCGCAGCAGACCGGGTTCCCGCCGAACGTGGTGCCGTGCTGGCCCGGCTTCAGCAGATCGCCCGCCGCGCCGATGCCGATCACGGCACCGATCGGCAGCCCGCCGCCGAGGCCCTTCGCGAGCGTGATGAGGTCGGGGACGATCCCCGCCTGCTGGAACGCGAACCAGGTGCCGAGCCGGCCGATGCCGGTCTGCACCTCGTCGAGCACGAGCAGCGTGCCGGTGGCCTTGGTGATCTCGCGAGCCGCCTGCAGGTAGCCGTCGGGCGCGGGGATCACGCCGGCTTCGCCGAGCATCGGCTCGAGGAACACGGCGGCGGTGTCGGTGTCGACGGCCGCGCGCAGCGCTTCGACGTCGCCGAACGGCACGTGCGTGACCCCGGGGACCAGCGGCGCGAACGGTTCGCGCTTGCTCGGCTGACCGGTGAGCGACAGCGACCCCATCGTGCGGCCGTGGAACGCGCCCTCCGCCGCGACGACCTTGGTGCGGCCGGTCAGGCGGCTGATCTTCAGCGCGGCCTCGTTGGCCTCGGCGCCGGAGTTCACGAACAGGACCTTGCCCTGGCCGGTCAGGCCCGCGACGTCGAGCAGCGCCTCGGCGAGCTCCAGCGCGACCGGGTTCACGTACAGGTTCGACGTGTGGCCCAGCGTCGCGATCTGCTCGGAGACGGCGCGCACCACCTCGGGGTGGGCGTGGCCGAGCGCGTTGACCGCGATGCCGCCGACGAGGTCGAGGTACTCGGTGCCCTCGGCGTCCCACACCCGCGCGCCCTCGCCCCGGACAAGCGTCAGCCCGGGGGTGCCGTAGTTGTCCATCAGGGCCGACTGCCAGTGCTGCCGGCTCGCCTCGTTCGAGGTCGGGGTGGTCACGGGAGCTCCGTTCCTGGGTTCTCGGGGTTCGGGGTGGGCTCGGGGTTTGGGGTGGGCTCGGGGTTTGGGGTGGGCTCGGGGTAGACCATCGTGCCGATGCCTCGTGAGGTGAAGACCTCCAGCAGCACGGAGTGCGCGAGGCGCCCGTCGATCACGTGGGCGCGGTGCACGCCGCCGCGGACCGCGCGCACGCAGGCCTCCATCTTCGGGATCATGCCGCTGGCCAGCTCCGGCAGCAGCTTCTCCAGCCGGTCGACCTGGATGCGGTCGATCAGCGACGAGCGATCGGGCCAGTTGGCGTAGAGGCCCTCGACATCGGTGAGCACCACGAGCTTCTCGGCGCCCAGCGCCGCGGCCAGCGCGCCCGCGGCGGTGTCGGCGTTGACGTTGTGCACCACGCCGTCGACGTCGGGCGCGACCGTGGACACCACCGGGATTCGCCCGGCGTTGACGATGTCGAGCACCGCGTCCGGGTTGACCGCGGCGACCTCGCCGACGAGCCCGATGTCGACCTGCTCACCGTCCACAGTGGCCTGTTTGCGTTCGGCGGTGAACAGGCGCGCGTCCTCGCCGGAGATGCCGACGGCGTACGGGCCGTGGGCGTTGATCAGGCCGACGAGCTCACGGCTGACCTGCCCGACCAGCACCATGCGGACGATGTCCATCGTCTCGGGCGTGGTCACGCGCAGGCCGCCCTTGAACTCGCCTTCGACGCCGAGCCGGGTGAGCATCGCGGTGATCTGCGGTCCCCCGCCGTGCACGACCACGGGGCGCAGGCCGGCGAGGCGCAGGAACACCATGTCCTGCGCGAACGCCGCCTTGAGAGTGTCGTCGATCATGGCGTTGCCGCCGTACTTCACCACCACGGTGGCGCCGTGGAACCGCTGCAGCCACGGCAGCGCCTCGATGAGCACCCCGGCCTTCTCGGCCGCCGTCTCGAGCCTTTCGTCCGCGGAAATCAGGTCCTCCGTGCCGGTCATGAGGAGTAGGCGCTGTTCTCTTCGACGTAGCCATGGGACAGATCGGTGGTGTAGATCGTGGCCTCGGCCGAGCCGACGCCCAGGTCGACGACGACCTCGATGGCGCGCCCCGACAGGTCGGCGGCCGAGCGGTCCGCGGCGGTGGTGCCGGAGGCGAACAGCGTGACGCCGTTGATCGTGATCGACACCGTCTCAGGATCGATCCGCGCGGGCGCGCGGCCGAGCGCCATCGCGATGCGGCCCCAGTTGGGGTCGGAGCCGAACAGCGCCGTCTTCACGAGGTTGTCCTCGGCGATCGTGCGGGCGACCACGACGGCGTCGTCCTCGGACGCGGCGCCGCGCACCGTGACGTCGACGTCCTTGGTCGCGCCCTCGGAGTCGGCGCGCAGCTGCAGCACGAGGTCGTGCGCGACGGCGGTGAGCTGCTCGGTGAGCTCGGCCTCCGTCGGCTCGACCCCGCTCGCGCCGGACGCGAGCACCAGCACCGTGTCGTTGGTGGACGTGCCGCCGTCGACGTCGAGCCGGTCGTAGGTGATGCGGGTGGCGGCGCGCAGCGCGCGGTCGAGAACTTCCTTGTCCGCCACGGCATCGGTGGTGAGGACCGACAGCATCGTCGCGAGGTTCGGCGCGAGCATGCCGGCGCCCTTGGCGAACCCGCCGACGCTCCAGCCGTCCGCGTGGGCCGCGAACGCCTGCTTCGGCTTGGTGTCCGTGGTCATCACGCCGGAAGCCGCGTTCAGGCTCGCCTCGGCGCTCGCGTCGAGTGCCTTGACCGCACTGTCCACACCGGACAGCACCGCGGCCATCGGGAGCCGCTCGCCGATGAGACCGGTGGAGCACACGGCCACCTCGATCGCGCCGATGTCGAGGACCTCGGCGACCTTCTCCGCGGTGGCGTGCGTGTCCTGGAACCCGCCCGGACCGGTCGCGGCGTTGGCGCCGCCGGAGTTGAGCACGACCGCCTTGAGCTTCTGCTGCTTCAGGACTTCCTGCGACCACAGCACCGGCGCGGCCTTGATCACGTTGCGCGTGAACACACCAGCGGCGACGTCGAGCGGGCCGTCGTTCACGACCAGCGTGAGGTCGAGCGCGCCGGAGGCCTTGATGCCGGCGGCGACGCCGGCGGCGCGGAAACCCTTGGGGCCGGTGACGGTCACGGTGCCACTCCCACAGTGGAAAGTCCGGTGGCCTCGGGGAATCCGAGCGCCAGGTTCATCGACTGGACGGCACCGCCCGCGGTGCCCTTGGTGAGGTTGTCGATCGAGCAGATCACGACGAGGCGGCGCGCGTCGGCGTCCACGCCCACCTGGAGCTGGACGTTGTTCGACCCGAGCGTCGACGCCGTCGCGGGCCACATCCCCGCGGGCAGCAGCTGCACGAACGGCTCGGCGTCGTAGGCCTTCTCGTACACCTCGCGCACGGTGTTCTCGTCGACGTCGCCGATCAGGGGCGCGGTCGCCGTCGTGAGGATGCCGCGCGGCATCGGGGCGAGCACAGGCGTGAACGACACGGTGACGGGCTTTCCCGCCACACCGGAGAGGTTCTGGGCGAACTCTGGCGTGTGCCGGTGCTTGCCCGCCACGCCGTACGCGCTGGCGGACCCCATCACCTCGGACCCGAGCAGGTTCGGCTTCAGGCTCTTGCCCGCGCCGGAAGTGCCGGTGACCGCCACGACCGTGACGTCCGGCTCGACCAGGCCCGCGGCCAGCGCCGGGGCGAGGGCGAGCGAGCCGCCGGTCGGGAAACAGCCGGGGACCGCGACGCGCTTGGTACCCACGAGCTTCTCGCGCGCGCCGGGCAGCTCGGGCAGGCCGTAGGGCCACTGTCCCGCGTGCTCGCCGCCGTACCAGCGCTGCCAGTCGGCCGGGTCCGCCAGCCGGTGGTCGGCGGCGAGGTCGACCACGAGCACGTCGGGTCCGAGCTGCGCCGCGACCTCGGCCGAATGACCGTGGGGCAGCGCGAGGAACACGACGTCGTGGCCGGCCAGCGTCTCCGTCGTCGTCTCGGCCAGCACACGCCCGGCCAGGGGCGCGAGGTGCGGCTGGTGCGTGCCCAGCGGCGTCCCCGCGCTGCTCGCCGCCGTCAGCGCACCGATCTCGACTTCCGGATGGGTCAGCAACAGGCGCAACAGTTCACCGCCCGCGTAGCCGCTCGCGCCGGCCACCGCGATCTTCACCGTCATACGCATGATTATGCACGACCATGCAATCTCAAACAAACAGGATTCCGCTGGGCCAGGTGTGTTTCCTGCCATGCCGAGGCGGAGCCAGGCCTGCCACGCCGGTCGTCCGCGCCGTTGTCGCAGCTCCCGGCGTCGCGGCGACCGGGCCGTTCGCACTTCACCCGATCGAGTGCTCTCGCCGGGGCCGTGCCCGCGGCCACGAGGGCCGCGGGGCGGGGGGGGGCGCCGGGCCCCCCGGCCGAGAAGGGCCAACGGGGGGGGGGCGGGCGGGGGGGGGCCGGGC
>NZ_JBEYSJ010000070.1:0-11657 GCF_040704195.1 Amycolatopsis sp. NPDC047767 | reverse complement strand
GATCGACCGGCCCGGCGTGAGCCGCACGCTCACGCGGCTGCTGGCGGCGCTGCTCGCGCCGGCGTGCCCGGTGCGGTGTTCTTGCGACGCAGCGGCACGGGCGGGGGTGTCGCGGTATGACTACCTTCGAGCCGGGTAGCTGGGCTCACGTGGCCCAGCAGATGGTTGCGACGGTCGAGAACTTCGACGACTCGCTGAAGGTCCGCTTCATCAGAAGCCGCCGCGAGCTGCTCCACGCGGACCCCACGAGCGAGGCGTTGCTGTCCTTCGGCCAGAACCAGCGCGTCGTTCCGCGCCCGGAGCGCCGGCTGGGTTCGCACGAGTACGCCGCCGCGCGGGTGCGTGGGCTACACCAGCACTTGCACGAGTTCAGCCCCGACGACCACCTGTGGAAGTTGCTGACCAGCCCGGCGCTCGCTCGCTTCGCTGACCAGCCCGAGCTGCTGAGCAAGGCGTGGGACACGACGTCGGGAGTTCTACTTGACCAGTCGGTCTACGGCGCCGTGCTGGACCTCATCGAGGCGACGCGGCAGGTCCGCCGTACCACCTGGCACTTGTACAACGTGGCCCATCAGGCGGTCAAGGCCGTCGATGGTGTCGCGGGCCCCGCGGTGTCACCGGCCAAGGTGCGGTGGATCGGTGACTCGCTTCCGCCGCGCGACCTGTGGGAAGTGGCTGTCGAGCAGTTGCAGTACGTCGATACCGAAGAAGCGCTGCTGGCGCACTTGCGGATGCTGCTCGACTTCTCCGCGCACAGCCCGCGCACGATGCAGTCGGAGATGGTCAAGCGCTGCAAGCGCACGCCTTCGCACAACACCCTCGCGGCCTGGTTGAAGGACGCGAAGATCCAGCGCCAGTTCACCGAGGGCGTGCTGGTCGCAATGGTCGAGGTGATGGTGGAGAGCATCTCCGAGACTACGGGGGTCAACATGGTCACGGTCGTCGACGCGCACCGGCGCGCCTACCGGTCGCTGATCGCGGCCCGGCACACCGACGTGCTGCTCGCCGGCCCCATCCCGCGGGCACTGGCGAACATCGCCGCGCAGGAGGAGTCACTGGGCGCCGACGACCCGTCGCGGGCTGCGTTCCGCTCAGCCCGCGAGGCGATTCTGAAGGCCGTCGTCACCGACGGGCCGCGCACGCAACGTCCACCTGAGGTCACTTGGGTGCGGCGGCCGGCATCTGATCGGCCGCCGCACCGCGGTGCCTCAAGCAGTGCGCCCACAGTCCTGATTACTGAGCCGGCTTTGCCCGCACGACGGACACTCGATGTCGGTATCTGCCCAGTTCAAAGGCACGGTCTGCTCTCGCCTCGACCACAACTCCAGGCTCGACTGGCCAGTACGCGAAGTCGTCGGCCCCGGGGAGGCCCGCGAGGATCCCGGACGCCCGCCGCGGCCCGCCCTCGGCGAGCCGCAGCCGACCGGCCAGCGACACGAGGGCCGTCCGCGACAGCGGCCCTGACAGGCCGACCGCGCGCACCCGCCCACGCCGGTCCGTCTGGCCGAGCACCAGCGCCGTCGGGCGGCTGGGGCTGCCGGTCACGCCGAGCACGAGCGCGTCGACGTCGTCGTAGTGGCGTACCTTCACCCACCCGGCGCGGCCACCGCGCAGCGGATACCGGCTGGCCAGCGGCTTCGCGACGGCCCCCTCGATACCGACGGCCGCCTGATCCGCGCTGATCCACTCCCGCCCCCGGGCGAGGTCGAGCGTCGAGACCATCAGCTGCACGCCGGCGTTGCCAGCGCCGACCACCGCAGCGAGCCGCTCGCGCCGGCGGGCCAGCGGCCACAGCGGCAGGTCGCGGCCGCGGACACCCAGCAGGTCGAACGCCACGTACACCACCGCGATGCCCTCGGCGCGGCGCCGGGCCGTAGCCCAGCGCCGCGAACTCCAGCCGACCCTGCCGGTAGGCGCACAGCTCGCCGTCGAACACCGCCCGGCCCAGCGCGGCCGCCGACTCGAGAACCCCTGGGAAGCGGTCTGTCGGGTCACTACCAGTGCGGGACTGCAGCACCCCGCCCGGCACGTGCACCACGCACCGCCATGTTGACTGAACCAGCCCAGGTCGCGCCATGGATGATCTCGGCGTACGAGCGGTTTGGACTGGGAGGCGTGGGCGTGGTGGACCCGGTGGTGCGGGAGCTGCCTCGATTGGGTCGGGTGCTCCGTGTTGCTGGGGCGCCGTGCTGGCAGGTGGTTTTCCCCGCGGCGGTGCATGAGCCGTCGGAGGGGTGGTTGCGGGACCTGGCCGCGTGCGACGTGAGCCCGACGACGCTGCGCAGCTACGCCTACGATCTGCTGCGGTGGTTTCGCTTTCTCCACGTCCTGGGCGTGCCGTGGGAGCGTGCCGAGCGGGCGCACGTGCGCAGCTTCGTCGAGTTCCTTCGCGTGGCGGCGAATCCTGCCCACGCGCGGCGGTCGCCGAACCGGCCGGCGCTCGGTTCGGTCAACGCGATCACCGGGAAACCGAACCCGGCGGCCGGGTACGCGCCCCGGACCATCAACCATCAGTTGACGGTACTGCACGGTTTCTACGAATTTGGGCTGGACGCGGACCTGGGGCCGCTGGTGAACCCGGTGCCGATGCAGCGTGCGCCGGGTGGGGGCCGGGTGCTGGCGCATCAGGGCCCGTTGGAGCCGGTGCGGCGTGAGCGACGAGGCCGGTACCGGCAGAAGGTGCCCAAAACGCTGCGGCGCAGCCTCACCGACGTGGCGGCCGACGGGTTGTTCTCGGCGCCGCGGTCCCTTTCGCGTCGACGTCGCCGAGGACGCTGTCGAGTTGCGGCAGCTCAGCGCCTACGCCTTGTTCGGCCCGGGCATCGCGCATCGCGCATCGCTGGGAAGCACTGGACGCGGCCACCGTCCTCATCGTCCGCTGGCCCCTGAGCCCCGGCTGATCAAGACGCCGCGCCCCATCTTCGCTGGGTGGGACGCCGAGGACTATGCGGTTGCGGTTCATGCCACGAACGCAGGGGTCGGCGGTTATCGTCGCGACGCAGGGATTGGCCCGGGTGGCGGAAGGATAAGCGGTGGGCGCGCTGCGCTGACGCGTACCGACTGAGCTTCTCTGCGTTTCGTGCGCGGGGATCAGGTGCTAGCGAGGACGGCAGATTGGCCGAATCTAGTACCGCCCCTGCCGGCCATGTGTTCGTCAAGGTCCGTGCACCAGCCGCCGTGCCCGCACGTGGCTCGATGCCCTCCAATCTATGACTAGACGGCGAAATCCGACGCGCTCACCTGGCCCTCCCACAGCTTCCGCCGGGGTTCGTTGGTTGGCAGCGACAACAGTGCGAACCGTGCACCGTGGGGGTCGTCCAGGAGCGCGTAGCGGCCGATGTTGGGCAGCGTGGCTGCCCGCGCGCTCGCCGCAGCCTGCGACTGACCCAGCAGTCGGATTGATCACACCGGCGCTGCGACGAAATTATGTCGCTCGACATAGATAACTGCTAGTCTAGGTTTGTCGCGGGGTTCCGCGCCTCCCGCGGGTCGCGAGAGCGGTGCGGCCAATCGGGACGGCGGCATTACGCAAGATCCGATGCGGCGCTGTCCGGCGCAGGAGGGCCGGTGGGACGCGCTTCCTCGCCGCGGAGTGTCCTCTGCCCCTGGGTCGTCACAGCATTCAGCGAACAGGAGTTCACCGAGATGTCGTCGATCCTCATCACCGTCGACTCCCAGGGCATCGGCGTGCCATGTCCCTCGAGATGGCCAAGCGCGGCCACTGCGTCATCGGCGCCGCTCGCATCCCGGAGAACCTCGCCCGCCTGCCCCTCGCCGAGCGGCTTCGGCTCGACGCGACCGACCAGTCCAGCGTGGACGCCGCCGTCGCCACGGCCGGAGAGATCGACGTGGTGATCAACAACGCGGGCGAGGCCATGCGTGCTCCGCTGAAAAGCATGCCCGTGTCTCCTTGGCGAACGAGCGCAGCGACCGCCCAGGCCGCCGCCGAAGCGGGAACGCCGCTGTCGGTCGCCGACGCCGGCGAACTGTGGAAGTTCGGCGCGCCCAGGGCTCCTGGCCGCGAAACCTGGCGATGGTGAGTGTGGACGTCAAAACAGGCGAAGCACGCCCGCGAGCGGTGGGCTGAAGTCGGTCCACAATGGACTCGCCGGCCGGTATCGCCCGTTGCCACAACCGAATGGAGATCGAAATGAGTGAGCATAGGATGCTCGAGGAGCGCAACCGCGCCATCGTGCAGAAGGCCTACGAGCTCGCGGCCCGGGATGACCTCGAGGCGCTGCTCGACGTGCGGGACCGGAATTACCGTGTGACCTTGCCGCACGGCTTCCCGGTTCCGGGCTCGTGGACCGGGGAGGCAGCCAACTCTGCGCGGCTGGAGATCTTCGGCGCACTGGGCGCCGACGGGATCGAGTACCACGAGATCATCGCCGACGGGCCGAACCGCGTCGTCGCGCTGTGCGAGCCGACCGGGCTCGACGGCGAGGGCAAGCGGTGGTCCATGCTCCTCGCGGAGTTCTTCTGGATCGAGGACGGCAAGATCACTGATATCCGACCCTTCTGGTGGGACATCGTTGAATTGCGGCGTGTCGCGGAATCACGGAAGGCGGCGCGGAGCTAGCGCCCGGACGGGCGCTGGAAAAGCACTCTCTTCAGTTGAGTACAGAATCTGGACTCAACTGCCGGTTACGGTGACAGTCGGTTCTGGTGCCCTCTCCTCAGTGAGGTCTCGGGCGGAGTGCGGAGAACGCCCGGCTGGCCTTCGCTGCATGGAAATGGGCAATCCGAGAAGGAGTAGATAATGTCACTTAACGGTTCCATCGCTGACTCGACCGCGCTGATCACGGGCAGCAACCGCGGCCTCGGCGCCGCGTTCACCCAAGCCCTCCTCGACTCCGGCGTGAAGAAGGTCTACGCCACGGCGCGAAATCCGGAGATGATCACCGCTGCCGGCGTGACCCCGATCGCGCTCGATGTCACCGACCATGCGTCTGTGGTTGCCGCCGCCGAGCGGGCTCAAGATGTCACCCTGTTGATCAACAACGCCGGGATCACGACCAACACCGACGCGCTCCACGGGGACCTTGTCAACTTCCAGACCGAATTCACTACCAATGCACTGGGTGCGCTGGACGTGACCCGCACCTTCGCTCCGATTCTTGCGCGAAATGGCGGTGGCGCCGTCCTTAACGTGCTGTCGGGCTTGTCGTGGGTGGCCATGGCGGACACCGCGGCCTACTGCGCGTCGAAGTCCGCTGCTTGGTCGATCACCAACTCTCTGCGTCAGCAGCTCGCCGGACAGAACACTCAGGTGACCGCGTTGCACATGGGTTTCGTCGACACCGACTTGATTGCCGGACTTGACGTGCCGAAGGCCGACCCGGCCGACATCGTCCGTGCCGCGCTGGAGGGTCTTGAGAAGGGGGAGGTCGAAGTCGTCGCTGACGACATCAGCAGGATGCTGAAGTCGGGACTGTCCGGTGATCTGGAGGCGCTATACGAGGCGCTCGCCGGCGCGTGACCCTGTTTACGTCGACGGCTTTGGCCTCCAGAAAGCGACCGGAGACCACTTCGCCACCGCCGATGACCCCACCGCCCACCTCGCCGTCTTGACGGAGATGCGCGCACGGGGCGTCGGAACCTTCCGCCAACTGGCCAAGTGGCTCTCAGAGCCCACCGGCTGATTCTCGGAGAACGAGTTCAACCTGGTCAAACACCCTGCGGAATAGATCCTCTCAGCTGTTGATCACGATCTGAGGTTCCCCCCCGCTGGGGGGGGAACCTCAGACTGGACGACCCGCGAGCAGATCCGACAGGCTGCCTTCGCCTCAGTATGTGCGATATGGCAGGAACTTGCCGCTCATCGTGATTCGTACGCGGTCGCCCGCTGGGTCGGGCTCCCGCTCCAGGTTCATGCGGAAGTCGATGGCGCTCATGATCCCGTCCCCGAACTCCTCATGGATGAGCTCCTTCAGAGTGGTGCCGTAGACACTGACCACCTCGTAGAACCGGTAGATCAACGGATCGGACGGGACCGCCTGGTCGAGGCTGCCCCGGCTCGGCGGTACCTGCAGCACCGCACTCGCTTCAGCCGGCAGACCGAACAGCTCGACTGCTGCGTCAGCCTGTTCGGCGGCCATCGTCATCTGGCCGAGGCACGCAGCAGCAGCCCACTCCTTACTGGTTTCAAGGGCTTCTGCCACGTCCGTCCAACGCAGGCCATTGCCAACCTTTGCGGCCATGATCTGCTGGACGATCTCACTTCTGCTCGGTGGCATGTCGTTGCTGCCTCCGCTCATCGGCCGGTAAGCGCACGGACGGCCGTGGCAGTGTCCCACACGGCGCTGGCCAAGAACCGGAAGTTGATCAGTGCTGCCAGATAGCCATCGCCCTCGGGCAGGCGAGGTCCCGCAGTTGCGTCGCGTACGACTACGACCTCGAAGCCCTGCTCCAGCAACTCACGCAGATGGCCCTCGGTGCACAGGTTGGCCGCCATCCCCGCGAGCAGCACCTGGGACACGCCGCGCTTGCGCAACTGCAGCACCAGATCGTTGGACTCGCACCCGACGATCTTGTGTGGAGAGGCGAGCACCGTGGTGCCATCGAGGATCTGGTCCTTGAAGGCGGGCAGAAAGTCTGCGCCGGACTCGGTGAAACCGTCCAGGGTCAGCGGCCCTGAGCGGCCGAACATCCCGACGGCGTGCATGTACTGCTCCAGTGGACCGCCGAACTGCCAGGCACTGTCGGACGGATAGAAATAGTGTGGCGAGACCGCGACAGTCAAGCTGACGTCCTTGGCGGTGCTGAGCAGTTCGCCAATGTGCGCGACAGTGTCGTTCTCGGTGATGCTGGGGCCGAAGATCGGCCAGGTGACACCCTCCGGGCTCAGAAAGTCGATCTGTGGGTCGGTGATGACCAGTGCCGCGCGCTTCGGGTCGAGCCGGAAGTCGCTGGCTGGCAGTGCGGGTGTCTCGGGGTCCGCGTAGATGTTGGTCACGGGGCGCGTACTCCTGTCGTCAGAACGTTGCACCCCGAAGATAAGCGACCGGTCGGTTATTAATGAAGCCTTGAACGTCACCGTTTACAACGAGGACATCAGTTGTTACCTGGCGGCAACGACTCTGCGCCCGAGCAGTCGGGGGAGGACTGTGGAAGCGAAGCGGTCGTATGGCCTGCGGCTCTGCTCGATCCGTCCGCGCAGGACGGCACCTTCCCAAGCCTCGATGATGACCGCCGCGCGGTCCTGCGCGGGCAGGTCGGCTGTGTCCAGGCGTGCCTCGCGAAGGCAGTCGGCGAGTAGACCGGACCACCGATCCATCACATCGGCGAGGGTGGCCCTGGCGTCGGCACTGTGGTCGGCGATCTCCAGCGCAAGGTTGCCGATCAGGCAGCCCAGAGCAAAGTTTCGGCTCTGGTTGTCCTCGGTCATGGCCTGGAAGAAGTTCTCCACACGTTGCAGCGGCGGCACTGTGTGGTCGCGCAGGTGCACCGCGAACTCCTGGTCGATGCAGGCCCAGTAGTGCTCCAGAACCTGGACCGCGAACTCCTCCTTAGATGGAAAGTAGCTGTAGAAGGAGCCCTTGGGGACGCTGGCAGTGTCGGCGATCTCCTTCACGCCCGAGCCATGAAAGCCGTTGGCGTGCAGGAGGGCGAGTCCGGCGTCGAGCAGGCGTAGACGGACGGCCGGGTTGGTAGGACGGGGCATATCGCCATTGTAAAGCGACCGGTTGGTTGTCCCCGGTTCCTGCCGTGGTTCGGCGACCCGCGCCCTCCCCGGGGGATCGGTCTGCCTCATGGCGAAAGTGATGCCGGCGCAAGAGAATCGTCCCGGCGAGCGCGCGTCGGTCGAGGAGCCGTGCTGTAAATCGCCACAGCGCTTCTCGCCTCGCCCGCTGCGTGGCCGGCCTGGTTGGGCAGGTGCTCCAAGCCCATTGCGGCTGACGCACGATTGATGCTGGCCGTCGACCGAAGGATGTCATGACGAACGTGAGCGACAGCGTCCGATGCGGATGGCTGGCATCCGGCTCGGCGTTGACGAAGAGTTTCGGACGGTGGACTTCGACAGCCACTCAGCCTACTTGGTTGCCGGTTCCGCGACCTCGGCCGGCTCACCGTCGAGCGGCATTTGGCGAGGCCTGGGTCGGCGTGGGGCGCAGGGCCGCACGCGGGTTTGAGAAGGGGCCGGTCCTCGCCATTTCTTTGGCGGACAACGTGCGGGTGATGCTGGCGGGAGGTTCCGCTTGATGAAGAAGTTGTCCTCCAGGACCAGCTGTTCGCCCTGCTCGGAGGTCGTTCGAAAGCGTCTGCTGATACCACTCCGACATTGCCCGGTTGGACGATCGATTCGGTGTTGACGACGTGCCGCACCCCGCTCGGCGTGGCGGCGCGCCCAGTCGAAACCGAGCGCGCTGCCCCAATCGTGCGGGCACCGCTCACTGCCCCGCGGCCGGTCTGTCCGCCTGCTTCGCCGTGCGCGAAACCCGTTGGGCGCCGCGAACCCGATTGCGGGCCGGTCAGCTGAATATCTCGACGTTCTCGGTGAGATAAGCGTGCAGCATGGTGGGTTCGCGCCCCGTGATGCGCTGGAACGCGTTGGTGTCGGTGTACTTCGTGTTGCCGCGCTCCATTCCTTGGGCGACGGCGTACCCGCACGCTGCGATGTGGCGCGACATGTCGGCCTTGAGCAGGCCGGCCTGCGGCAAGGCGGCCAGGCCGAGCAGTTCCTTCTCCCACGCCTCCCGGCTGACCGCCTCGAAGCGGACCGGACGGCCGAGGACGGCGCTGAACACCGCGGCGACCTCATGGAAGTCGCTGAACTCCGGGCCCGGCAGGTAATGGACGGGCGCGTCGGCGAACCGCTCCGGGTGCCGCAAGGCCGCGACGCAGAACTCCGCGGCGTCGAGCGCGTTCAGCCAGCTGACAGGCTTCTCGCCGAAACAGTTGCGGATCACGCCCTCGTGGCGCACCGACTGTGCCGACAACAACGGCAGGTTTTCGTGGAACACTGCCGCCATCCGCAGGATCGTCACGTCCAGCCCGGCCCACTGCAGAACTTCCTCGGCCAGCCACTGGGCGCGCCCCAGGTGGCTCGGGTGGGTCCGTGTGGATGGCCCCATCGACATCACCACCGTGCGCGGCTTCGTGCCCGTCTCGCGCACCGCTTGCGCGTAGTTCGCTGCCGCCTGCACGATTCCCGCGTCGACCGGATATGTGAGGTACGCCTGCGCCACGCCTTCCACCGCGGGCACCAGGGTCCGGTAGTCGTTGAGATCCCCGACCACGACCTCGGCCCCGAGTGCGGCCACCCGCTCGGATCGCTGATCGTGCTGTCGTACCAGGGCCCGCACCGGAATCCCGTCCTCCAGCAACCGCCGCGCGACGTGCGCGCCGGTGCCCCCGTGGCGCCCGGTCGCACCCGTGACCAAGACCGTGTCCGAACTCATCCCTGTTCTCCGTTCTGGGTATTCCCGGCTCTACGGGAACGATCACCACCGTTCCAGAGTAAGTTGGAAAAGGCAACCTTATGTTGATCAATGGGCGGCGCCGGTAGAGAAGCCGGCTTCGTGCAGTACGCCCTCCTCCGCCGGGTAGCGATGATCTCGGCCCCCCGCCGCGTGATCCGCCAGCGGCCATCGAGTTACTGCTCGAGGTGATCCACAAAGTCGACCGTCCCGCCTCTGGCACCGCGCTCGAGTACGGCAGGTGAGACGCTTGAATCCGAGCACAGCTCTGACCGGACACGATCACCTGGCGCGGTTGGTGATGTTCGCTGCCACCGATTCGGGCCCGAGTGTGCGAGAGTCGTCGACTTCCACCGGCGCTGCGGAGGCCGGTCACCCTCGGGTCGATCGTCGCGACGAAGGTCACCGCTCGCACGCGACCAGTGCTGCGAAGGGCAGGGGAAGCCTCTGGCTTGCGTATTAAAAGTCAGCGACGATAGACTGTCCAAGTGCTGCCTGTGGTGCGCGCGTTGAATTCTCGGAGGTTTCAGCATGGCTCGGGTGTTGGTTGTCGGCGCAGGGGGAACGGGCGCCTACTTCGGAGCGCGACTCTTGCAGGCAGGCAACGAGGTAGCTTTCCTGGTTCGGCCCCCGCGTCGTGAGGTCCTGCGTGAGCGAGGCCTACGCATCGTAAGCGCCCAGCACACAGAGATGCTGCGCCCCGAATTGCTCGTCGCGGGGGAGCTCTCCGACGCGTACGACGCGGTATTGCTCTCGGTCAAGGCCGACGCGCTACCGGCAGCAATAGAGGATTTCGCCCCAGCGGTGGGGCCGGAGGTGGGGATCATCCCCTTCCTGAACGGCATGGCCCACCTCGATGTCCTCAACGACCGATTCGGAGCAGATTCGGTACTGGGCGGTGTGGTCAAGGTCGTCACGTTCGTCGACGAGCATGGGGACATCCGCCAGCTCGCGCCGCTCGCGGACATGGTGGTCGGTGAGCAGACGGGCGAGCAGACGCCCCGGCTGGCCGCGCTCGCGGACGACTTCGGCTCCGCCGGCTTCGCTTTCGCGACATCCGACCGGATCGTCACGGAGATGTGGCACAAATGGGTGTTCATCGCCTCGGCCGGTGCGGTCACCACTCTGATGCACGGCAACATCGGCGAAATCGCCACCGTCCCCGGCGGTGCGGACTTCGCGACGACGGTCCTGTCCGAAGCGGCGGCAGTGTCCGCTGCAGCCGGCCATCCGATGACCAGTTGGGAGTTCGCGACCACCAGGGGGCTGCTCACGGCGAACGACTCGGCCTTCGCGCCCTCCTTCTACCGCGACCTCTCCCGCGGCCTCCCCACCGAGGTCGAACATGTCTTCGCCGACCTCGTGCTGCGCGGCGAGAAGCTCGGCGTCGACACCCCGCTGCTGAAACTGGCGACCATCAACCTGCGGGTGCACCAGAATCGCGTCTCGGCCGCCTGATCGGCACAACGCCAACCGGACGCGGTGCGGCGCGGCGCGTCTCGAACAAACCACATCGAAGACCGGAGCTGAGACGTTTTCGCTGCCCGGTATATGAGTCGGTTGCGACGCATGGATCCCGGGGGCGAATGTTTCGTGCCAATGCGGCCGTGACGTGCACCGGGTAGACGTAGCACCGACCCGGTGGATTTGCTGACAAAAGCGGGCGGGCAGTTGAAAGCTGCCTGGCGTGGCGCCGCCGAGCGGCAGCCGGGTCGTTGTGCCGGAGAGGTGTTGCCGGCGCCGGCACGGGGCGTCGTGATCGCGCGCCATTCAGCCACTGAATGCCCAACTGTGGCGTTCGAGCGTCATGTGGTCGAGTCGACGTAGCGGTCGAAACCGGCGAAGTCGGAGATAGATCCGCTTCGACTTCGGCCGGACGTAGCCGGGCGCATCGAGGGAAGTGGTCTGCTCCCATCGAAGCGCCCGGCGTGCGCCTGGAACGTCAGAGAGTGGGGTGCAGTCCGCGGACCGGGCTCAGTGCCTCCAGCACCGAGGCGAGGTGCAGGATCGTCGACTCCGCGTACCAGGAGGCCGCCAGCTGCACGCCGATCGGCAGGCCCTCGGTGGTCGTCCCGAAACGCATGGACAGGGCGGGAAGCCCGGTCAGGTTGAAGGGAACCGTCGTGGACATGACGTGGAAGACGCTGAGCGTCTTCCCGTCGAGGGTGAGCTCCGTGGCTCCGCGCTTCTGCGCGGGGGCGGTGGTCACCGGGAGCAGCAATGCGTCGTACTGCTGGA
>NZ_JBEYSJ010000069.1:0-11939 GCF_040704195.1 Amycolatopsis sp. NPDC047767 | reverse complement strand
CTAATCTCTAGGTCGCAGGTTCGAGTCCTGCCGGGGGCACAAAACCCCTGGTCACGTCAGTGACCAGGGGTTTTTGCATGCCGACGCCCATATCTAACCCACATGATTCGTAAGTGGACGGTCGCTCAGAGCGAGACCGGCGTCTTTTCCGACGACACCGCGCTCCAGGTAGTGGTCCTGGGTAGTGCTGACCTTGTCGTGTCCGAGGTAGTCGGCGATCTCGCGCGCGTCCACACCGGCACGGTGCAGCACGTCAGAGACGTAGTGGCGCCAGGCATGCGGGTTGGTGACTCCGACGAATGGAGTACCGGCAACGATCCCCCGGATCGCCTTTCGCGTGTTGTCAGGGTCACGGAGAGTCCCTGTGGTGCTGGGAAAAACCCACTTCGATGTCACGGTTTCATACCGACACTGCAAGATCTCCATGACCCACGCAGGCGGCCGGATGAGGCGCATGCCGGCCGGACTCTTGGTGTACGGCTGGACCACCAGCCCGACGCCCTTCTCGCGGATCACGGTTCCGTGTATCCAAAGCGTGCCTTCGGTGAAGTCGACCGAGGTCTCCCAGTCGAGCGCGAGCAGCTCCCCGATACGGCACCCGAGTCCTGAGAGGACATCCTCCACGTCCACGAGGTCAAGGCGCTTGGCGACCTCGGATGCGTGGAACAGAGCCAAGATCTCGGTCACATTGCCGGCGTTGATTGCTCTCTTTGCCTTAGGCGTCTTGCTCCGAATGCTGAGCGACTCGATCTCTCGAACCGGGTTCTCGTCCAACGCATCGTGCCGGACCATCAGCGCACAGATACCCGTCAGGACCGCACGCGTTTGCTTCGCGGCGGCGGGGCCGTGGTCGTCGCGGATCTTAGTGAGCACTCGATTCGCCACCGACACCTTCATCTGCCGCACCGCGAGGTTGCTCAGCGGCTTCTTGAGGTACCGGTGCCAGACGCCGGCGTAGTCCTGCTTCGTCCGAGTCGCCTTGTCCGACTGCTCAAGCTCCTTGAAGTACTTCTCTGCGACCACCCCGACCTTGGTCTCAGCCGTGATCTCGGAGTCGCCCGTAGCTTGTGACCGGTCTCGCAGGGCCGTCAGCAAATTGTTCCTGGCCTGTGCCGGGCTCCTCCCGTGCCGTTCAACGGGACGGGTGACTCCGTCGTAATCCTTGTAGAGCGCCGTTGCCCGGTGACCACCTCGGCTGGTCGGATAGGTCCGGACCTCTCCCCAGGTCCCGAGCGGGAGCGCCGGGCGCGCCATCAGGCGGTCCCCTGGTCGGAGATCCAGGCGTCGACCTCATCGGGCCGGTACCGGACGTACTTGCCGATCTTGTACCCCTTAGGGCCCTTCCCGGTCTTGCGCCACTGGTACACGGTGTTGACCGGCACGTCGAGGTAGCCGGCGAGGTCATCCACGCTGAGCAGTTTGTTGTCCATGGTCGTTTTCCTTGCTGTATTTGAGTTTGCGGTCGTCTCGGATGCGTTCGGCGATGCCGGCGGCGAGTTCGCGTTCGGCGTCGTCGCGGTAGCCGGCGCCGTCGAAGTCCCACGCGTTGATCACGGCGATGGAGCCGGCGCGGTCGGCCAGGCCGAGGCGGTCGAGGGTTTCCTCGAGCCGGTAGCGGCGGCGGTCGCCGCGAATGTCCTTGAAGGTGGTCGAGTAGGCGCGGGACTTGGTGAGGAAGTGGCCCCGGAACCCGAGCATGTGGGCCCAGCGACGGAGGTTGAGGTCCTCGTAGGCGGGTAGATCTCCGAGGTCCCACGCGGTTTGGATCATGCGGCGGTGGTGGTCGCTCACCCGCAGGAACTCGATGTCCCGTTCGGAGCGGATGGGGCGGTCGGCGGCTTCGCTCTTGCCGGTGCCCTTGGTGGCGTACTTGGCGATGTAGGCGGCGAGGCGGCCCTCGCTGATGCGGCCGGTGTCGTCCTCCAGCTCAGCTGCGCCCATGGGTTCGATGCGGCGGACGTCGACCTGTTCGCCCCACACGACGGTGAGCGGGGTTCCGTCGCGGTAGTGGGTGCTCACGTAGGCGGCCCCAGCGGCGGCGTAGGCGGCGTCGTCGAGCAGGTCCGGGTGTGCCCACGCGGGGGCCGGGCTGGTGGCGCCGTCGGGGCCGTCGAGGCGGATCACGGCGTGGAAGTGCACGAGCCCGCGCCGCTGGTATTCGGCGACCTTGGAGTAGGAGAGGCGGGCTTGTTCGGTGAACTCGCGGACCTTGAGGCCGGCGCGTTTGGCGATCTCGCGGCGCAGGCGGGTGGTGAAGCGCTGCCACAGCGCGCCGGCGTGGGCCTGCCAGAGCACCGAGCCGGTGTAGTCGTAGGTCTCGGGGTCGACCGGGGTTCCGACGCGGGTGTCGGCGTCGTGGTGGAACTCCCCGCAGCCGCACGGGATGCGCTTGCCCCGGGCGCTGGTGCGGGCGTGGTGCACCGCGCCGAACGACGGGGCGGTGAGGGTGACGAACGCGCGGGGGCGGTCGGTGACGGTCTCGGGGACGCCCTTGTGCCCGCCGATGAGGCCGGCGCGGATGAGGTGGAACGCGTCGGCGGCGTAGCGGTCCGAGCACGAGGGGCACACCGACTCCCGGCGGTTGCCGCACGGGGCGAAGATGTCCCCGCCGTGGTGGTGCAGGACCTGCCCGGTAGCGGCGTCCTGGAGCTGGTGGGCTCCCGCGAGCCGGATCGGGCGGGCGCAGCCGTTGACGGCGTGGACTTTGGCGCGCCAGGTGTCGTAGTCGAGGGCCTGGACGCGGGCGGCGAGGCGGTCTTCGAGCGTGTGCATCGACGAGGCCCTTTCGGTTGGTGGACATGGAAAAGGCGCGGGAGTCGGGCCGCAGTGGCAGCCGGCTCCCGCGCCCATGAAGGCGGTCCGCGCGGGAAGGCGGATCAGGTGGTGACGGGGTGTCCGTTGCGACTGGTCAGGTCCGCGAGAACGCGGGTGGCCATCGCTTCGGGGAGGCGGGCGACGCGGCGGATGTCGTCGGTGGTGAGGTCCCGGCCCTCGTCGCGCGCGGCGGTGGCGGCGGCGTGGACACGGGCGGCGACGTCCGGCGGGAGCTTGAACGCTGGGGCCCGAGTCAGTGCCGGCGCGGGTTCCGGTGCCGGCGCGGTGGTGGCCGGTGCGGGTTCCGGGGCGTGAGGAACGGTGGCGAGAGCCTGTTCGCGGACGCGGGTGCAGGTCTGCTGGATGACCGGCATGACCTCGGCGAGCAGGAACACCACCAGCGGGATGACGAGGTGGAAGAACACCATGCCCTTGGAGATCCCGCCGTGGGCGGGGGCGAGCCCGGCCCAGACGTTGGCCACGAGCGTGGCGGCGAGCAGGAGCCGTTTGAGGTAGCGGACGGGCTTGGCGTCGGTGTCGACGTTGTGGGAGAGCATGGCCGCTTCCCAGCGCAGCAGCGTCACGAGGATGCCGGCGAGCGCGGGTTCGGCGAGCCAGGCGCCCCACCACAGCGGGTCGGTGATGGGGCGGTCGCCGGCGAGGAAGTCGTGCACGCCGGTGGTGGTGAACCCGAGTCCGACCGCGAGGAAGACCCACATGGTGCGGGTGACCGAGGCGCGGAAGCGGTCGGCGGTGACCGCGGCGAGCATCGGGTGGTTGGACAGCCGGTGCACGTCGCGGGCCTCGTCGAGCTGTTCTGCCAGGACGCGGACCCGGCGTGAGGGTGCCGGGCCGTCCTCGGGGGCGGGCTTGGGTTTGCCGAACACGGTGATCCCTCCTTTCTGGGGTGTGTCGGGTGTGGATGGTCAGGCGGTGAGCGCGAGGACGGTGAGAGTGTCGAGCACGGCTTCGCCGATGTGCTCGGTGTAGGCGGGCGGGATGGCCTGGGCCAGTTCGTGGCGGACGTCGGTGTGGTGGATGTCCATCGCGTCCTGCCAGTCGGTGACGCTGCCCTTGCCCCCGCCGTCGCCGTAAACCGCGACCATGTCCCCGTCGTGGTGGATGCCGTGGCGCCAGCCGGCGACGCGGTGTCCTTTGTGGCTGGTGTGCGGCGGGGTGAGCACGAAAACGCCGTTGAGCTCGAAGTAGCGGTGTCGGAACACCTTGAGCCCGAACGACAGTCCGCACAGGACGAGGTCTTTGCGGACCTCGGCGCCTTGGACGTTCTCCAGCACGGTGGGGGCGCCGGTGCGGGCACGGATGCCGGCGAGCGCGGCCCGGGTCGGCGGGATGAGGTCGAGGTGGTCGTCGTGCCACCCGGGGCGTTTGCGGTTGCCTGCGGTGAGGGCGGTCGCGTTCAGGCACGGCGGTGAGGCGTGGATCGCGTCGAACTCGTGTCCGTGGTCCCGGATGAACGCGATCGCGTCGCCACGGTGGAACTCGAACGGGTAGTTGGGCTGGGCCTCGATGTCGACGCCGACGACCTCGAACCCGGCGTTGTGGTAGCCGAGGGCGGCGCCGCCGGCGCAGCAGAAGGCGTCCAGGATACGAGGACGTCGGCGTGTGTGCATTGTGGACTCCTAACGTCTAGAGGTGGCCCGTGCGGAAGCGTTCGGCCTCTTTGCGGAAGATGCCGGCGATGGTGTCGAACCACCCAGCGAGGACGTCGGCCTGTTCGCTGAGTGCCCGGTGCTCGAACCAGAGCTCTCCGTCGTGGGTGGCGGTCTCGCGGGTTCGAGTCTCGTAGTAGTCCTCCACGGGCGGGCGGACCTTGCTGATCAATTCGTCGTAGCCGTTACGCACCGAACGTCCTTTCAGGATTTGAAGCCGACCAGGTTGGACCAGCGTTGGAGCATGTCCCGGCCCCGGGGCGTGAGCTTGAGCGGTGTCACCGGCCGGCGGACGGCGCCGTGGTAGGCCGTGACGGTGTCGCGGTTGGCGCCCCTGCGGACGTACTCAATGGACATCAGGTGCACCACGATGTCCTCTTCGAGAGCCAGGCGGACACGGTCGGTGTCCTCGAACACCATCACGCGGTCGGTGTCGTCGAGGAGGGCGAACCGTCCGTCGCGGACTTCGGCGAGCACGTCCTTGGCCACGAGGGGGTTGCCGACGTGTCCGGCCGGTTTGCGGCCCGAGGGCTTCGCCGGCGGGCACTGCCGGGCCGACGTCGGCGCGGGTGTCCGGCCCACGGTGCCGAAGAGCCCTATCTGCCCGGGGTCCTCGGTGTGGCGGCTCATCGGACACGCTCCCGTCCGACCGGGCCGAACTCCTGGTTGCGGAAGGCAGTCAGGGCGATCCCGACCCCGAGGGCGATGCAGCCGAACACGACCAGCGCGCTCCAGAACAGCCCGGAAGCGCCTTGGGCGAGGTAGATCAGGAACAGCACGAGCAGGGCGGGGGCGGCGAGCTTGACCCACAGCCAGGTCCGCCACACGTAGAAACCGATACGCCACATGGTCAGTTCTCCTTGTCGGGTCGGTGATTCGGGCAGAACACCTGTTGCTCGGAGGTTGTGGTCCAGCCGGCGTAGTAGCGGACGTCGTCGACGAGGTCCTCCCAACCGCGAAACGGCAGGAGCAGGCTTCCGGAACCGCAGCCCTCGCCACACACGACACACCGCGCGAAGAACACCGGCGCCCAACGTTCGAGATGGACGTCGAGGTAGTTCGAGGCGGCCCGTTCGTATGAGGCGCGAGCAGCCGCCTCATTCGTCGTGCACAGGTCCACCAACGTCGACTCGTCCCCAGCGAGGTCGATGCCCGTGACGAGGACGTACCAGTACGTTTCGTGGACCACGCAAGGAAAGGTGTCCATCAGGCCACTACCGTCAGGGCCGGGGAGCCGGCGAGGCCCCGCGCGATGAAGGCGACCATTTCGTCGATCTCGTGATCGGCCACGTAGGCGGAGCGAACCCGCTGCGGGACTCGCGACCGGGGGCGGATCACGAACCCGATGCCAGCGGTCTCCTCACCCTCGGGGATCTCGTCGGCCAGGGCACCCCTCAGGCGGGCACCGTCTCCGAGGGTCATGTCCACGTGGGACTGAGTGGTGACCCGCAGGCAGATCCGGATGGGGAACAGGTCCCGCACCGGAACGGTGTCCTTGGTGGGTTCCTGGACCAGCACCATGGTGCTATGCCCGGTGGCGCGGCCCTGGGAAGTCGCGATCGCGAGGTCCTTGCGGAGCGTGCGGGCGATGGCGGCGTCGCCGTAGGCCAGCAAGGCGCCGATTTCGTCGATCACCAGCAGGTTGAGCGGAGTCTCCCGCGAGATGGTGATCTTTCGCTGCCCGCTTGCGGCGAACTCGCGCTGAACGCGACGGATGTCCTCCACGTACTCGCGGACCAGTTCCGCGCACTTGGCTTCCTCGTGCTGGTAGTTGTGCGCGATGCCGGCGAGCTTGCGGAACTCCATTTGCTTCGGGTCGCAGATCCACAGCCGCACCAGCCCATCTCGGATGAGCGGGGCGAGCCCTCGGAAGACCGACATCGGGATGGAGTTCTTACCCGAGCCGGTGCCGCCGGCGATGAAGACGTGCTTGCCGACAAGGGACTGTCGCCACTCGGTGCCGTACTCCGTCTCGCCGATGTAGATATCACTCGGGTCGACCGCGCCGGCCTCGTCGGGCATGTCCGGGGCGGCGATGGTCTCGGTGAAGGGTTCGTGGCGCTGGATCACCAGGGCGACCCGGCCGGGCTTGACCCGCTCCACGGCGACCCGCTCCACCCGCAGGGCGTCGGCGAGGACGTCGGCGCGGTCCTCGAAGCTCCGGCGACCCATCCCGGCCGGAATCTCCACGGTGACGGTGTCGACCGAGGGCGAGTGTGAGCGGATCTTCGTGACGCGGGGGTAGCGGATCTCGTCGGTGCGGCGGTCGACGACGTAGAGGTCGCAGGCCCGCAGTGCCCGGTTGAACCGGGGACCGAAGTAGGTCGACCAGCGACGGCGCCAGGCCCGCATCCGGGGCGCGGCGTAGTGATCGAAGGTGTCGGGGTGTGCGCGGTACCAGGTGCACAGGCCGAGCGTGGTGCCGCCGATGACGCCGCCGGTGGCGGTCCAGCCCAGCTCGATCCCGGAGGCCAGCAGGCCGGCGGGGGCGAGCACGCTGCCCGGGTGGCGGGCAGTCCACTTGAGACCCTTGAACTCGGTCCCGACCTTGCGGTTCGACTTGGGGTGCCTCATGAGCGTGTAGTCCTTCCGGTAGAACGAGAACGGCCCCGTCTCCTCCAGTTGTGGAGGGCGGGGCCGATCTCGGGTGAGGTGTTCGAGAGGTTCAGGGGTTAAGCGCGGGGCGGGCGTCGGTCAGTTCGGTGGTGAGCACGGCGACCGCGCGGGCGGCCTTGTCGTGTGCGGCCTTGAACCCGTGCTCGTTCACCGGCATCCCGCGCATGGCGTCCTTGAGTTGGCGCAACGTGGAGTCGAGGTCTTCTACGACCCGGTCGACCTGGTGTGCCATGTCAGAGCCTCCAGTTTCGCGAGACGAGTTCCGCCTCGTGCTTTTTGCCGAGGGTGCGCAGGCGGTCCAGCTCGTCGAACGCCCGCGTGCGGAAGGTCTTGAGTTCGTCCTTTGTGGAGATGGTCCACGAGCCGTTCATCGCGTCCTCGTCGTAGGAGGCGATGAGCTTGTCGACCTCGTTCAGCACGTCGGCGACCATGTCCAGCGTCGCCACGAACGTCCCGTACCGTTCCTGTGCCCGTCGGTTGAGGAATCCCACCTGCATGTCAGCTCCACCTCTCCGGGCAGTTCTCCACCGACCAGTTCAGACCGGACAGGTCCGCGACCAGGAGCCGCAGGTGACGTCCGGCAGTGGCCTTGACCTCGTCCGGTGCGTCGCTCGCACGCAGCGCCTGATACGCCGTGTCGGCCGCCGTGATGATGTTCGTGATCTCCTGCATCCGCTTCAGCCTTCCCGTGTCGGGGCGGTCAGTTCCGCCGCCGTGGTGAGATCTGCGGTCAGGAACTTGACCGCGTTGCCGACCGCGATCCGGATGTCGCGGTCGGGGTGAGAGTCGATGAACTCCCGGTAGGCCGTGTTCGCGGCCTCGATGATCGCCATGATTTCCGGCATGGTCAGCCCTCCCTGCGGATCACGTGTTGGGCGTGGAGCAGGCCCTCGCAGTAGCCGGCCTGCCAAGCCAAGTCGTTGACCGGTTCCCCCAGCGCTTCGGCGCGTTCGCGCTCCAGCCGGGCGGCGAGCATCCGGATCACCACCCCGACCTTGACCGGGCGGCTCATCGCTTGCGTCCCGACACGAGGATCGTCAGCGCGGCCACGATCGCGAGGCCACCCATGATCGGCGACGCGACCACGAGACAGCCGGTGATCACCACCCAGAACACGAACGGACTCCATTCAGCCACCATCGTTCTCATTCCTCCTAGTTGAAGTAGTCCCACTGGCGCGAGCACACCTTGCACGTCGCAATTCCAGTCGGGGAGAGCCAGAAATCAGCCGAGCAGACGTGGTCGGCCATCACGAAAACCTCTTCGGGCCGTACGGGTCGAACGTCGACAACCCGTCCGGACCAGCGGAAACCTTGCCCATAATCGTTCTCCTTTCCGTACCGCGTATCCGTGGTAAAACCCCAGGAATCCCACACGAAAACCGGGTGGGAATCGAGGCGCACCACCACAAACAGGCGCGTTTTTGGCATAGATCGGCTCACTCTGTAATTGTCAATGAACGGAAAGTGCCCTTGCCCGACTCGAAAACGGGCAGCCAACCGACTTGGGAAGGGCTCCAGGGTGTTGTGTGCGCTCACGGCCGGGGAGGTAGCCGCAGCGTGACCGGACACCCGCCGGTCATGAGCCGGAACTAGGCGGCGTCGCGAACCGCGCCCGAGCCGGCAGGCTTGATCCCCTGAGCCTTGAACCACAGACCCGAACCCGTGATGCGACCCTCGTCGTTCGTCGTCTGGTACGTGTTGAGCACCGGGTCGATCAGCTCCACGTAGGTGCCCTCGTCGAACCCATCCCCCGGGTCCGTCGTCAGCGTCACCTTGATCTCTTCACCCTTGCCCGGACGCTGCCCCGGAACCGGAAGCGGCTTGGCGAACAGCATCACCACGAACGCGTTCAGCTGAGTCTTACGGTCGACCACCGGCACCATCTCGCCGCTCTTGTCCTCGCGCATCTTCATCACCGGCGCCTCCGTGACCATGAACTTGTAGTTGCCGCTGTACCACGAGATGTCCTGCATGTTGACCCTCCAGATGTAGGCGGTGCTGGTATCGTGTTGCGTACCTAGTATGCGACGACATACCTAAAATGTCAAACCATACCCGCCTGATCACTCGAATGGACTAAGGACACCGCCAGATGACCAGCAACGACCGAAGTCAGCAGAAGGCACTACCGCAGTACATGCAGATCGCCGAGGACGTCCGGAACAAGATCCGTGTAGGCCTGCTGCAAGTCGACGACCCGGTCCCCAGCGCGTCGGCCCTATGTGAGCAGTACGGCGTCAGCATGATCACGAGCAAGAAGGCGCTCCAGGTCCTCCAGAGTGAGGGCTTGGTCTACTCGGTGCCCGGCAAAGGGACGTACGTCGCCGAGATGAACGTCATGCTCCGCACGATGCCGTATCGGCACTTCGAACAGGACGAACGAACCTACGTCCGCGAGGCGGGCCGTGCCGGCAGGACGCCGCATGCCGAGCACGCCACCCACACGGAGAAGGCGTCCGACTGGGTGGCACGACGGCTCGATATCGAGGCCGGCGAGGAAGTCACAACCACCACGTACAAGATCTCCGCCGATGACCGGCCGATGAGCATGTCCGTGTCCTGGGAGCCACTCCGAATCACCGGCGGGACCGTGATCGAGCATCCCCACGAGGGTCCACACGGCAACCACGGCCTGAACGCGCGATTCCGTGCGATCGGCTGGACCGTGAGCCAGATCGAGGAGCGCCTTATCGTCCGCCAGCCCACCACGTCGGAGGCTTCTGAGCTCTCGATCCCGCCGGGCGTGCCCGTTATGGAGATCCGCCAGACTGTGCGAGCAACGGAAGGCGATTCCGACGACCTCGTGCCCGTCGAGGCGGCCGACATCATCTTCCCCACGGACAGGTACGAGTTCGTGTACATGATGGACCGACCGAAGTAGGAGCACGGCTCGATGTCGCACCACCCCGAAGAGGACGACGCGCCCACCGAGATCCGGCCGGACGGAACCGTGGATCACGAGCATCCTTACGGCCCAGATACGCCCCAGGTCTTCACCGACTTCAGCGAAGTAGCACCCGCCAGGCTCCACGGCTGTCCGAATTGCGGCAACACGGACGTGGCCTACGATGCCGGCCGGTGCTTCCGCTGCGGCGCCACATTCACTCCGGCATCCGACCTTCCGCCGCGCCAGGCGTGACCCCTGTGTTCAGAGTTTCTTTTCTTGTTCAAGGCGGCCCCTGCGGGGCCGCGCCGCTATCGGCCGGCACGCGCGGGGCCCCGCCTCCGGCACCCCACGCGACCGGCCGGCGGCTGCACCAGGGGCCGACGACAAGACGAAGAGAATGTCCTCGCCGGACGGGCAGGTCTCCGAGATGGGCGACAAAGCGGGCGAGTCGCGTTCGTGAGCGTCCTGTCGCCATCTCGCCGACCTCCCCGAGGGCTATCACGCCGCGTCAAGGGGGCAGTCGCGCCGGCGGGCTCCGGAGTGCTCGAACGCGCCCCCTTGACCCGACGTGATCGGGCTACGCCAGGTCGACGAGATGGCGAAGAGGCCACCCACTTGCAGGTGGCCAATTCAAAGATCTATCGCGTCCAACTACCGCCAGATAGTGGTTGCTTCTGCTTCCAGGTCGTCCGGGTCCGCCAGTTCAACCAGGTCACCCACCGAGACAATACTTTCCGTTGCGGAAATCTCCGTATCCGCAGAAGGATCCCGACGCAAAGTCTCAACGCGAGTTTCCCATTTCGGCGGCTGGAACATTCCCGAAATCCCAAGGCCCGGATGGTCTCCACCGACATTGATTTTTCTTGATCGGAAGGTTCGCGCGATACAAAATCGTTCAGCAACCTCCACTACCCGCACAACAACCTTGACTTTTGCGATCGTCCCGATTTCCTCTTTGGTATCTGGGTCTACAACACTTATCGGTTGACCCTTGACACGAAAAGTCATTCCCTCGGTGACGCCATCCTGCTCACCACGATTGATAATCAACTCGCGGTCACTCGTGACCTGGGCGACCTTCCCCTCGATAGTCAATGTCATTACCCCTGTTTCGTTGCGGCAGATGAGTTCGGCATTCGAGATTCGCGAGTCCTATAGCGCTCTAGCTCATTTGAATAAACATCGGGAGTCAAGTCGCCCCAGTCTTCCGCAGCCGTGGCAGTCGAGTTAATTTCCTCACGAATGTTATAAGCCACGGAGTTGAACCAATCTACAGACCTGCTGGGATCTGAACGCTTCCCATTCTCTATATGAGCCTGTATCGCGTCCCCGTAAGCTTCAACTCGGACGACCAACGCTTGAAGTCGGGTAATCTGATCGAATATTCGACGGACCGCCGGCCTAGCCTGAGCCCGAACTGCAGTCCGCGCAGAATCGGCCGAGAGGGTACTTCCCAGAGCGGCGCCCGCAACGGCCGAGATCACCTGAATCACCACCGTCCATGGCTTATTTAAGGTGACGAACACCAGTAACGCTGCACAGACGAGAATGACGGCAACGAGGATAAACGCGACAAGTTTTCGTCGCCAGCTCGTCACCTCCACACTTCCCTCAGCCATACACTCATTCTCTCACGACAACGTCACGAACCCTGGCGCGACCGGCGATGGTTACCGTCAGCAATACTATCGTCACCATATGCACTCGTAGTCCTTGCATCGGGGGTTTCGTCGAGCCGCGACGCCAACCCCGTCGATCACTCAATGCAAGATCGACACCCACAGGTAACCCTCATCTATGGATGGTCGACAGTGACCAATGACGACCACGGACAGCTATTTGCTAATGCGAAGAGACCTGCTAGCAGCCAACAACGACTATCCATAATAGACATCGAGCACGGTGCCGCGCTAATCTCTAGGTCGCAGGTTCGAGTCCTGCCGGGGGCAC
>NZ_JBEYSJ010000068.1:0-14654 GCF_040704195.1 Amycolatopsis sp. NPDC047767 | reverse complement strand
TCGTCGGCGGGGATGCCCGACTCGGCGAGGGCCTCGCCGACCGCGGCTTCATTGCCGTAGGCCGTGGCGGTGTCGATGCTGCGGTAGCCGGCGTCCAGCGCGGTCTTCACGGCCGCCTTCGTCTCGGGCGACGGCACCTGGAACACGCCGAAGCCGAGCTGCGGCATCTCGACGCCGTTGTTCAGCTTCACTACGGGAACGCTCGTCAACTCGAAAACCCTTCTGTGCAAGCAAAACTCACGGAACGATCGAATTCCCGACCCTGGTTCGCACTGGTGGCGCTGCAGTCGCCACCAGCGCGAACCTACGGACGTGGATGATTCTCGTAGGTGGCCGGGATTGTTGTGGTTCGCCCGGCGACGGTGCAGGTTACTTCTGCAGGAAGGCCTGCAGCATGGCCGTCACTTCGTGTGGCTTCTCCTCGGTCACGAAGTGGCCCGAGTTTTTCAGGACTCCGCCCTGGACGTTCACGGCGTAACGACGCAACTGGTCGGGGACCGCCTGGCCGAAGGAATCTTCGCCGCCGATCGCGAGGACGGGCATCTTCAATTTGCCCCGGGCCAGGAACTCCTTGTTCTGCTCGATGTCGGCGCGGAGACCGCGGTAGACGCTCATCCACGCCGCCGTGTGGCCCGGTTCCTTCAGATTGTGGGCGTAGAAGTCGTAGTCCGACGCCGTGAACGGCGACTTGTTGCCACCCAGGTACTCGGTGATCATGTCCTCGACCAGGACCCGTTCGTTGCCGGCGATGAGCTTTTCGGCGAGAGCCAGCTGGAACAGGCCGAAGTGCCACGCCGCGGGCTTGTTCGGGTCGGCGTTGAGAACGGGCGAGCTGTACACGCTTTCATCCGGGATGGGGGCTTCCATCACCGCCAAGCTCCGCACCTCCGACGGCCACTGCGCCACGTAGTCGTAGGCGACCCAATCACCGATGTCGTGGCCGACTACCTGGACACCGTTGTTGAGCCCGAGCTGCTTCAACAGTTCATGCACGTCCGCCGCCAATTGCGCAGACTGGTAACCGCCCGCCGTGACCTGGGAGCCACAAGTGCCACGCAGGTCGACGGCGATCACCGTGTGGTTCTCGGCGAGTGGGACCATCTGCTGCCGCCACTCGGTCCAGCACTGGGGGAACCCGTGGATCATGACCACGGGCGAGCCTTTTCCACCCATCACGTAGTGCATGCTGAAGCCGTTCACTTCCGCATATTTTGAGTGAAAGCCGGCCGGCGGTCGAGATTGCGGGTAAGACGACAGGGACTGTGCCGTCACGGAGACCTGCTCGTCGTTGCCGCTTCGCACCGCGGAGCTCGAAGTCGCGGAAATCACGAGGAGGAAGGCCGCCAAAGCCGCAATGAACGTGAAGGGTCTGTTGACCTTTCCTGTTTTGATGCCCATCATTCTCCTGCTCGGAGTCGGTACTCGTTACGCGTCGTCAGACGCACAGGACGGTGAAGCGACCTGGCCGGCCAGGCGCCATCACGCTCGGGATCGGCCTGACAGAGACGTGCTGCCGGAGGATTCTCCCGTCTCCCATCTGTCGCTCGTTCGGCTGAAGACTGGGGCCGGTCGCCGGCCGATACGCCACTTAAACCCCGATCGAGTTACGGGACTTCAACCCGATCGACTTCCGACTCGGTAGATCGCTTCAGAGAGTGAGTGACTGGCGGGAGCAACTTCTTACCGTCCCGACAGCGGGCAGTCGAACCGGCCCGCTTCGGCCACCCCGGGCGGCCCAGGCCGCCACCCGAGGGTCAGGCCGCCGGAATGTTGTGGTTCAGCCGGAAGACGTTCCTCGGGTCGTAGGCCTTCTTGATCTCGACCAGGCGGGCGTAGCGCTCGGGACCGAACACTTCTTCCATGTCGGCCGGACTGGTGGCCTCGTCCGGGGAAAGGAAGTTGGTCATCCGGCGTCCGTCCGACCAGGGGGCCAGCGCGTCGATCACCGCGGCGAGGCTGCCGCGCATCAGTTCGGCCTGATCGGGCCCACCGACACCGAAACCGAACACGACGAACGGCACACCCCGCGTAGAGACCGCGTTGGCGACCGCCGGCTCCCGGTCGAAGGCACCCCCGAGGCACCGGATCTCGACGTTGACCAGCGGCGAACCGGACTCAGGACCGAGTACCTCCACGAATGCGTCGACGGCCTCGGCGGGAAGCGCTCGCAGTGACGTCGTCCTGTCCCAGTACGGCATCGGGTCTTCGGGGTCGTTGTGAATCCGCCGCGAAGCCGTGTAGGGCAGCTCTGACACCGCGTCGAGGACCGCGGGCGCGGCGGCGCGCATCGGCGCGAGCAGACGCTCGGCCTCCTGTTCGGACCCGAGGTGCGCGTAACGGAGATGGACTACGTTCGCTCCCCGCAGCGGCGCCGGCAGCTCGGGAAGCGGTGGCAACCGCTGCACAGCGATCGACGAGGTCGCCTCTACCGGCAACCCGGTGACCCACCCGCGCCACGCGTGCAGGATTTCGGCCAGGTGTGTGCCTTCGAAGTACAGGGAGCCTCCGTAGAAGCGGCTGATCGGGAAGAGCTCGAACTCGAGCGCGGTGACCACCCCGAAATTGCCCTTGCACCCACGCAGGGCCCAGAACAGGTCAGGTTCGCTCTCGGCGGTCACCGTGCGCAGCTTCCCGTCAGCCGTCACCACGTCCAGAGAGTGCACGTGGTCGGCCGCATAGCCCAGGCTCCGGCCGAGAACAGGGCTTTGCCCGCCACCCAGCGTGTACCCGGCCACCCCCACGTCCGGCGCCGAACCACTCAGCGGGGCCAGGCCGTGCTGCGCTGCCTCGTCGATGACCTCCTGCCAGATCACGCCGGCTTCCACGCGGGCCCTTCGGCGCCGCGCGTCGATCGAGATGCCCTTCATGCGCCGCGTGGTGACGAGCACACCGCCGTGAGCCGCGGAGACCATCTGATGGCCGGAGTTCTTCACCGCTACCGGCATCCCGTGGGCCACGGCAAACCTCACCGCGGCCCGGACATCCTCCGCACGAGCCGCGCTGACCACAACCTCGGGCTCCAGCGGGGCCAGCAAGTTGTACCGGCGGGATTCGTCCGCGTACCCGGGCTGCCCCGGCACGAAGACGCCACCGGTGACCTCCCGGCGAAGGACCGCCAGCCCCTCTGTTCGCGCGGACGAAAGGGCAGAAGTCCGAAGAGTTTCGTGCATATCTTTCCGCCTCATCTGGGCATTGACGTGAACCGAATATCAGAGCTCGGGAACAGCTTTGTTGCGCTCACGCCGCTCGCGTCGGCGTGGCGCGTACGAAACCGCCTCAGGGGGTAAGGTCCACCTGCCGCAGGTCGAAGGCCACGTACCCGGAGAAGTCCTTCCCCACCAGCTCGATCGCAGAGCCCTTCGGTTCCGGGTAGGACCAAGCTCCGTCGCGGACGACCGTGCCGTTGACGACGACGTCGTAGTACTGGGCAGCGCCCTTCCACGGGCAGGTGTAGGGCGTCGCGCTCGCTTTGAGGCTCCCCTCGGCGATCGTCGACGGCGGGAAGTAGCGACTTCCTTCGATCGAGACCACGGCGTCCTCATCGGCTTCGGCGACAACCATTCCTTCGACACTGACCTTCATGAACGCACCTTTCATAGTTTCTCGACGAAGAGCTACATCTCGACGACGGTCATTCGGGCATGAAGTCGGTGCGCCGGACCAATTCTTGCGGCACCGGCGCACCCGGTCAGCGCGTCCGCCAGACCGGTCGCGTCCAGTACGTCCCGGCTCGCCACAGCCATTCGAACGGGCCGTAGGCGAAGTGGGCGAGCCACAGGTGACTGAACACCAGTTGCACTGCCCAGATCGGCACACACAGCAGCAACAGCAGGGCAGTCGGGATCGTCCAGAATGAAGCGAGCGTACCCACCAGCACGAGACCGAGGATCGCGTGGGTGAGGTAACTGGTGAGTGCCATCCGGCCATAGCGTTGCAGTGGCAGCAAGGCTGCGCGCAGCCGGGGCGAACGAAGCAGCAGCACAAGCCCGCTGAGGTACGCGACCGCCGGCACGACAGCGAGGTTCTCCTCCAGCGCGTGCGAGAGATTCGCATCCGACAACGACAAGGTCCACGCCCACAAGGCGATCGTCGCGATCCCGGTCACCGCGAAGAGCTTCCGGATCGCCGGCACGTACCGTTCGGCTGTCAGCAGCCCGGCGCGCAGCGCCCAGCACCCGAGTACGGTGTGGCCGAACGACTGGACCGCGACGCCCGCTGCCAGCCACGGAACCTGGCCGATCCCGGCGCCCGCGTAGTGGTCCGCGACGGCGACGCCCGTGGTGGCGAGGTCGGCGACAAGTCCGGTCACGAGGCCGATCGCGAGCAGAACCCGTTGCGGCGCCCGGAACAGCAGCGCGAGCACGGCGCCGTTGAGCGCGTACACAGTCAGCACGTCCGGCGCGTGCAGCACGGTCAGGTTCACCAGGCCGAACGCGAGCAGGATGCCCATCCGGCGCAGGTAAGGTCGCCAGAAGTCTCCGCGCCGCCTCATGTTCTCGTACTGGATGGCCGCGCTGACTCCGAAGAGAAACGCGAAAATGAAGTGGAACTTGTCCAGCACAGGCAGGTCGACGAGCCGGCTCGCCCACGTGTCCACAGCAGACGTTTCGGGCGCGGACCGGTGACCGGGGCCGGCGGTGGTGTAGTACGCCCCGACGTTCACGAGCAGAATCGCCATCACCGCGATCGCTCGAATGATGTCGATCGATTCGATCCGCTGCCGGACCGTCGTCATGGGTATCGTAGCCGCGTCCACGGAAAGTTCCCATCGCGTCGTTGGTGGGGACAGTCAACCGCCGTCCCGAATGACCCGGCATCGATCCCGAGGATGATCCGGAGTTGCCCGAACGCGCTACCCGGCACGATCGATCGCCGTTTGCTCAGGCAGGCGCCGAACCCGAAGCCGACTGACACTCTCGCCGATGACGCGGAACGGACCATTGAGTCCAGTCGATGACATCGAGCCTTCCCGCCATAGACAGATCCTGACAGCAATGGACCTTATCGTCCACTCACAAGGCTCGATGACAGCTGGGCCCGGAAGCAGGTATCCGGGCTGGTCGCGGGCTGGTGCGGACGAACGACCGGACACTGACCGAAGAGGCCGGCGAAATCTCACGCAACGCGATGCGGTGGCTGCTGCGCTGGCCGATCACCTAGGCCGGGACTTCAGGATCAGGTCCGTGGTCAGGCGGATGTGATCGGCGAGAGCTGCGACCGCGCCGTCCGCGTCGCCGGCCAGTGCGTGGTCCGTGATGGCCGCGTGCTCCGCGGCCGGGTCGCGTTCGAGGTCCTGTGCGTCGATCGCTTCAGACCAGCGGCGGTAGAGCTTCGCGCTGTCGCGCAGGCCGCGCGCGATGGCGTACAAGCGCTCACTGCCGCAGCCGGACAGCAGGACATCGTGGAATTCGGCGTGGGCCGATTCCCAGTCGGGCGTCACGCGCCCGGGGTCGCCGGGGTCGCGACGTGGCGTGTTCGCCAGGGTGTAGTGCGCGGCAACGAGTTTCGATCGCCACCCGATGTCGTCCCGCCCGATCGCGCGCCGCAACGCCAGGCACTCGATGTCGACCCGGGTGGTGGTCAGGTCGAGCAGGTCGTCCTCGGAGATCGGGGTCACCTGGAAGCCGATCTGCGGATTCGCCCGCACCAGGCCCTGCTCGGACAGCCGGCTCAGCACCTCGCGGACGAGGCTGACACTCGCGTCGTACCGGGCGCACAGCGGCCGGAACTTGAGCCGCTCGCCGGGAGGGAAGACGCCGCCGAGGATGTCGGCGCGCAGCCAGGCGTACACGTCATCGGTACGGGTCTTGGAAGCCGCGGGTGTCGCCATGCGGGCCACCCTACAGTCTCGAAGTCACCCATGATGTTCGAACATACGTTGACATGACGAACATCGACCTCTAGAACTGGACTACGCACGTGGCCGTTCCGGTGGCGCGTGCCAGTTCCGCCGCCACCCCTCCGCTGTCTCCGCAAAGGACTCACCATGCCGGCACCCCCTCCCGCACCGTCGTCGTCACCGTCGTCGTCACCGGCGGCGGCACCGGCATCGGCGCCGCCACCGCCGCCCTCTTCGCCGAGGCCGGGGACGACGTCGTGATCACCGGCCGCCGCGAGGACGTCCTCTCCCGCACGGCCAAGGAACTCGGCGTCCGCTACGTGGCGTTCGACGCCGCCGACCCGGGTTCCGTGCGCGGCGCGCTGACGGAGCTGCCCACCGCAGTCGACGTGCTCGTCACCAACGCCGGGGGCAACACCGACCGGCAGCGACCGCCGGTCGAAGCAGGCGACCTCGACGGCGTCGCCGCCGCGTGGCGCGCCAACTTCGACGCGAACGTGCTCACCACCGTGCTGATCACCGAAGCCCTCACCCCACGGCTGGCCGACGGCGCCCGCGTCGTCACCATCGGCTCGATCGCGGCGAAGCAGGGGTCGGGGTCATACGGCGCGGCCAAGGCCGCCGTCGAGGCGTGGAACGTCGACCTCGCCCGGAAACTGGCCGGCCGCGGCATCAGCGCCAACGTCGTCGCCCCCGGCGTCACGCTGGACACCGAGTTCTTCCAGCGCACCGTAACCGAGGAGTGGGTCGCCGCACGCGTGTCCGCGGCATTCGACAAACGCGCGGCCACCCCCGCCGAGATCGCCGGCACCGTGTTCTTCCTGGCGAGCGCAGCGTCGTCGCACATCACCGGCCAGGTCGTCCACGTCAACGGGGGCGCATACACCGCTCGGTGAGTCACGCACGGCATCGCCACAACTCTCTGAGACGAGCTCGGCGCCGAGCGCTTGACACGCGGCGTTCCGGTCACGTGCCGCGTACCACCGGGAATGAGCAATCAGTCACGGGGGCGGATGGCCGAAGCGAAGGCAGCGAGGTTGGCAGCCGTGAATTCGCCGGGCGCGGACACGTGGGTGCCGAGCATCGCGGTGAACGCAGTCAGAGCGTGTAGCGCGATCAGGTCTGCTGCCGGACCGTCGCCGAACGCAGCACCCGCCCCGCAGAAACGTCCTTCGAAGAGGGCGTCCAAGGCGGTCGATACAGCCAGCTCATGGTGCGGTGGCACCGTCGCGGCCAGCCGCGACAGCACCCCCTTTCGGATCTGCTCAGCCCTGAGCCGGGCGCCCGCAGCTCGAGCCTCGGCGGCAAGGTACGCGGTGAATCTGGTCGCCTCGGCGAGCACCTCCCCCACGTGCCCGCTCGCGCGAACCCGGCGAATGACCTGGGCGACCCGGTCTACATCGTCCTCGAGGTAGCCGCCGATGAGTTCGAACACCAGCGAGGCGCAGTGGCGACGCCACGCCTGCTCACCAATCTCGACAGCTCCTCCTTCGTCGGCGAGCAACTCGCTGTCGATGCTGCGGGTGACCGCGTTGCGCGCTTCGATTCCGGTCTCGCCAGGGGTATCGACCGGAGATTCCGCGTCAAGCGGATGGGCCGCACGCTCAAGCCCGTGCACCGCGGCCGTGTGACCGCAGGCATCCGATCCGACGATGATCACGTTCCTGATTTCCTCGGCAGTCACTCGTGAATCTCCGCTCGTAGTGTGCATCAGCCGCCCATCCCGCGTTTCGGCGCATCGGGCACCACCGACGGTCGGCGCGGCTCGCTCACAGACGGCGCAGGTCCGCAGATCACCTTGCCCGGTTCGCGCACTTGTCGTCTGCGGCGTGACATCTTCGGCCCTGGGGTAATAGCGGCAGCGGAACGGCGCTTCCTTACCGGCTCCCGACGCCGACTTCGCCGCTCCCCTGCCCATCAGACGTGCAGGCGCGGCCATCAGCAGGCCGTCGCCAGACGAGGATGGCGACGGCCGCGGCGAGGATCGCCGCCGTGAGGGCGAAGGGGACCGGGATGAGGGGGTCGACGAGGACGAGGAGGCCGGCCAGAGGCAGGGCCGTGTTGACGACGTGGTCGGCGTGTGGCCTGATCGCGAGGGCCCAGATGCCGAGGACGAAGACGGCGAGGGGGATCGTGTAGGCGAACGACGCGTAGGGCTGGTGCAGCGTGGTGTGCCCGGTGAGGACGTCGATCTCGACCTCGAGGCCGGCGGAGAACGCGCCTGCGGCGGCGAAGATGAAGAAGTGCCCGTACACGTACGCGAGGGAGCCGGCGACGTCCTTGATGGCGTGGTGGTGTGGCGGCCAGAAGTAGATCCACCACAGGGCCGCCGTGGCGATGAGCGTGAGCACCGCGATACCGATGAGCCGGCCGGGCGACTCGACGTCGTGCTGAGCCTCGATGATCGCGTTGGCGGAGGCCAGGAGGCTCTCGCCGAGGAGGATGAGGGTGAACAGGCCGTAACGCTCGGTGATGTGGTGTGGGTGCCAGGGCGTTGTCCCGGTCCGTTCGGCGATGATCGGCACGGCGAGTTCCGCGACGATGAGCACGACCAGCGCGACGGTGAGCACTCCGGAGGGAAGCAGCAGACAGGCGAGCCACAGGACCTGGACCAGTGCAATGCCGGCCGCGTAGACGAGAGTGGCCCGGCGTGTGGGACCTGAGTGCCGGGATGCGCGGAGCCACTGAGCGACGAGCACTGCTCGCATCACCACATACGCCACGATGAGCAACGAGTAATCGTGCTCCTCGAAAGCAGGACCGATACCCGAAGCAAAAACGAGCACACCGCCCATCTGCACGATGGTGAGCACCCGATACAGCCAGTCGTCGGTGTCAAACGAGGTGGCGAACCAGGTGAAGTTCATCCACGCCCACCAGATCCCGAAGAACACGAAAGCGTAGTTGACGATCCCGTCGAGCACGTGCCCGTCGGCGAGCCCGTGGTGCAGTTGCGAGGCCGCGATACTCACGGCGACGACGAAGACGAGGTCGAAGAACAGCTCCAGCGTCGACGCGGCGCGGCCGGCCTCGTCCGGGTCGCGCGGCCTCATCGGGACGAGCCGGAATCGGGAACCAGGGGTCATGGACGTGAATCTCTCTGAATGCGGCGGCGTGCGGGCGCCGTCGGATATATCGCTGACGAAACAGTTCTAAGGTCCGACGAGCTCCTGCAGAATTCCGATCACCGCACTCGCCGCGGGAGCGAGATCTCGGCCGGCGGCCAGCGTGACGCCGACACTGTGGCTCGCCAGATCGAATTCCGGGCCCAGACTCACAACCCCCGGCAGTCCCTCGTGGATGGATCTCGACAGCGGGGCAATCGAGTTCGTGGCGAGGAGCAAATGTCTCATCGCAAGGTAGGAAGTGGTCTCGACCCGGTCGACCGGGAGCGGAATTCGCCGAGCGCTGAAAAACTGGTCCAGCTCACCCCGCAAGCGAGCCTCCGCGTTGGGGAAAATCCACGGGTAGGCGGAGAGCTCGGAGGGGTCGATCCCCTCCCTGCCCGCGAGCGGATGTTCCGCCCGGACCACGAGCGACACAGCCTCGTCGTGGAGCGGCAGCCGGACGAAATGCTCGTCGGTGGGCTGGGTCAGCCGGCCGACGATGAGGTCGAGGCGCCCCGAGGCCAGTTCCGAGAGCAGCCTGCGGGGCAACGCTTCGTTCAGCTCGACGGTCAAGCGCGGGTGCCGGGCCTTGAGGATCTCGACCGCCCGCGGCACCAGGGCATCCGAACCGGTCAGGTGAATACCGATCGAGACTGTTCCCAGATCGGCGGTGCGAAGCTGAGTCACGTGCGTCCCGGCCTGGCGAATCTGGGACACAACAGCCTGGGCATGCGCGGAGAACGCTTCACCGAACAGGGTTGGCGACAAGCCGCGTGGATGCCGGTTGTACAACGAGACCCCGAGGAGTTCTTCGAGCTCGCGCAGTGTCCGGGTCGCGGCGGGCTGTGTGATGCTCAGGTCGTGAGCGGCCGCGACAAGACTGCCGTGCCGAGCGATCGCGTCGACCAGCCGTACGTGGCGGATCTTCAGGCGCCCGTCGAGAAGGTTGGGCGTCGTCACCTTGCTCGCCACGTCGACATGCGGATCTCTGGCCTTCATTGACATCGTGCAAACACACCCTCAATCCGCCGCCAGCGGGGCGCGTGACGGGAGTACCCGGATTCAGGGACCCGGAGAGCGCAAACCCCATTACGCGCGTCCGCGTACAGGTGGTTAGGTGCCGTCCATCTCCCCGTCTTACCGGCAAGCGGAGGACCGGTCCGAGCAGCTCCTCGGCCGGCTACTGATGGGGATCGTTGGCTTGGAGCGGATCTCCCGTGGTGGAGACATAGACGACCAAGAGCTTCGCGGGCTTGGTCGTGCTCGCGTTCGCCGCGACGACGTGATGGGCGCCGGGCAGTTCGAACCAAGTTTGCCCCTGGTGGTACGTCGTCACCGCTTGCTCGTCAACCTTGCTTCGCACATCACCTTCCAGCACGTAGGCGTACACGAAAGCCTGACCGTGACGATGAGAGGGCGCGGCCGAGCCTGGCGGGAAGGCCACGATCTGCGACGTGAACGTCTTGCCCTCGGCGTTCGGAAGGGCCTGTTGGAGTAGCACACTCACCTGCGGCGGCGTTGCTGCCGCGCTCGTCACCGCAGCGACGGTGCCCGACACCGCGGTCGGCGCGCTCTCGGCAGCCGAACTGCAAGCTGCCGCACCGGCGAGCGCAGCGATGGCGAACAGGCGACCTGCGACCTGCCTTGGAATCATGAAAGCCTCCTAGCCGATGATCATGGAGTGGACTATATAGTCCCCCCTCTTACGCGTCGTCGCCACCGCGTCGTCTCACCGATTCGAGTGGTCCACCGCACCGCAAGCATGTCTCGTACGCAACCAGAGAGGTTCGCCTGGACCGCGGCGCGGTGCTGATTCCGGACGCATCTTCGTTGCGTTGGTCATCGCCGGCGGCAGATCATTTCACCAGATCAACTCGTTGGCGACGAGATAGGCGCGGATCTTACGTCGCGCGTCGAACACGGATTTGTAGATGGCATTTCGATTGGTTTCGAGTTCGACCGCGAGAGTATCGGGCGGAATGTGGTCGATGGCCACGCCTACGAAGATGTTCCGCTGACGTTCGGTCAACGCGTTCTCGATGGCGTGAACGAGCGCTGCTCGGAGCTCACTCGCCTGAACCTGGTCGAACGGCTCATCACGAACGGAAGCAGGAGCGAGACGAGTCCCGTCGCCACCCAAGGACACGCGAGGGTCGCGCCAGGCGTGGCGGCCGACTTTTACCGCGACCTCGCGCATGACGAATTTGTAAGCCCACGTCTTGAACTGCGCATCGCCGCGAAACTCACCGATCTTACGAGTGATCCGCACCAAGGCGTCGGCCGCGGCTTGATGGGCCACGTCGTCGAATTCAGGGCCGGCGAGCCCCAAGATCGAAGACCTGCGCCTGGCCTCCCGTCGCGCGATCTTGACGAGCAGCCCGTACAGCCTTCGGCAGGCGTCCTGGAACTTCGGACTTCCGGGGCTCAAATCCCGGACCCAGGCGGCGGACTCGGGGTCGAAACTTCTTCCGCCCACCAGACCCCCTCCACCAACTGCTCCGGCGGTCATGTGAGCTGCGGTTTCAGTCTGGCGTCGGCGGCGTACCTCCTCCGAAAACAAACCACACGTGGCGTCACCTCACCACGCCCCTCTGACGAACATCTTCGAATTCTTCTTGCCATGTTCCGTGACTACTTTCCCGACAACTCGAAATCGAGCACAAGTTCCGACGGCGGATCCGTACAGTTACGTTCCTAACAAGAGAGGACTAAAAAGTCCACAAGTACCCACCCCGACGAGGTGAGACGCGCAATCCGCACAGCCCAGACGGGCAGAGATCTCTCCTGCAGCTGTCGTTTCACGCTGCCGACCGCTCGCGCACCGAGGTGACAACGGTGCGGACTCCCTCGAGGCGACTCACCATCGAGGACTGCCTGTCTCCGACGGGTCAGATCCGCTTCAGGTGTTCCCGGATCTTGGCGGCGACGAGGTCCGGACGCTCCTCGGGGAGATGATGTCCCGCGCCATCGACCACTTCGACGCGCAAGTCGACCCCGTGCGGCGTGGCGTCACCCGGCATTGCCGGTGGCGTGAACAGGTCGGCTCTGCCGGCGAGCAAGAGCGCGGGCGGCCGAAGCCTGCGGGTTTCCGGGTGTCGGAGCATCGGGATGAACTCGTGGTAGGCGACCTGGTACATGTGCTGCTCGCCGGCGCGCGCGATGTCGGGTTGGCGGAGCACGTCCACGTACGCGGCGACGGCGTCGGCCGGCATCGACGCCCGGTCGGTGACACCGAGACGCAGCCAGGCACGGGTGAAGAACGGGATGTGCGCCAGGACAAAGCGGCCGAGCAGAGGTGTCTCGACAAACGGTGTCCACAGATATCGCCAGGCGTTGCGGACGACCCGTCGGACATCCATGTAAGGGTGGAGCTCGTTCAACGCGACGACATGGCTGACGCGGTCCGGATCGTCCAGCGCGAACTGGAAGGCGACGGCAGCACCACGGTCGTGCCCGACGAGCGCGATCCGGTCCAGCCCCAAAGCGTCGAGCAGCGCCCGCGTGTCGCCGACGAGGTCGGCCGTGCGATAGCCGCTCCTCGGCGCGTCCGACCAGCCGGATCCGCGCAAGTCAACCGCGATGACCCGGTGCGAGTCGCCGAGGAGAGGCATGACGTGCCGCCACATGTACCAATGCTTCGCCCAGCCGTGCAGCAGGAGGAGGGGAGATCCCGCGCCTGCCTCCGCGACGTGCATGCGCAGCCGGCCCGTGTCGATGTAACGGTGGCGGACGCCGGGGACCTCCAGCGATTCGGGGAGAGCCCGGGCCGTCGTGCCTGCCACTTTGGACAATCCGCGCTCTTGCGCGTTCATTCGTGTCCCCTGCCGGCCGGGTCCGCGACCGCAACCCGGTCGCCGGTGCCGGAGACGAACGCGACCGATCCCAGAGCCGTCTGCCCCTGTCCGCCACCACGCACCGCGGAGGGCGACGGACGATCGGCTGGCGCCATGATGATCATGCCTCCGACTTTACAAGGCAAGCTGCGATCACGCCTCCGGCTCCACGAAGGCAGTCCAAAGTGGGACCAGTTGCGCTCGACAAATGGGGCCAGTTGCCGCGCCGTCCGCAAGTCAGGCGTAGCGTCCGGAGAACTGTGAACCGTCTCCGCAGTGGGTGAAGCGCAGGCCGACGATCGAGCCGTCCTCGACCATCCAGTGCAGGTCGTAGGAGGCGCGGTAGCTGGGCGGCCAGAACGAGGCGAAGCGGCCATCGGCGTCGACGTACCAGTCGCCGTGGGTGGAGTGGCCCCGATCGACGTAGGTGGTCGCGCCGTCGTGGTCGAAGACTTGTTCGGCGCCGTTGTCGTAAACGATCCGCCCGGCAGTCAACGCCGCCAGCAAGTTCTTCGTGGCCACCTGGTCGCCATCGGCAGGACTGAGTGACTCCAGTGATCGAGGCAACGGGATTCCTTTCGGGACTGATGCGGGTGCGAAAGCGTTGGCGTTCAGACGAGAAGCGCACCGACCGCGGTGTGGAGGGTGCGCCAGCTGGCTGCGAAGTTGGCGACGCCCTGCCTCTCGAGCGTGTCGTACACCTCGCCGAGGTCGACGCCCGCCGCGGCGACGGCCGCCATGTCCGCTGCCGCCTCCTTGCTGCGCCCGACGACCTGATCGCCGGAGACCTCGCCGTGATCGGCGAACGCCGAGAGCGTCGCGGGTGGCATCGTGGAAACGGTTCCGGGCGTGATGAGACCGGTGACGTACTTGGTGTCCGGAAAGGACGCGTCCTTGACACCCGTGGATGCCCACAGCAGTCGCTGTGGGCGGGCGCCCTCGGCGGCCAGGCTCTGCCATCGCGAGGATTCCCAGACACCTGACAAGGCCTCGTGAGCGAGCCGGGCATTGGCCAGGGCTGCGCGGCCGCGCGGCTCCGGGACACCCATGGCATCGAGGCGCCGGTCGACCTCGGTGTCCACTCTGGACACGAACAGAGAGGACACGGAATGGATCGACGCGAGGTCGTGGCCGTTCTCACGGGCCTGTTCGAGGCCCTCCACGTATGCCTCGCCGATCTCGGCGCACCGCTGCGCCGAGAAGACCAGGGTCACGTTCACGTTCACGCCGGCGGCGAGGGCACCGGTGACAGCTCGGACGCCGGCGCGGGTGGCGGGGATCTTCACCATGAGGTTCGGCCGGTCGACGAGCTCCCAGAGCTGGACCGCCTCGGCGATCGTCGCGCCGGTGTCGCCGGCGAGCTCGGGACTCACCTCCAGCGACACCCTGCCGTCGATGCCGCCGGTCTGCTCCCAGACCGGACGGAGCACGTTCGCCGCGTGCTGAACGTCCCAGATCGTCAGCGCCCGAACCGCCTCGGCGACGTCGATCCCGTTCCTGGCCAAGCGATCCAGCTGTGCGGCGTAGCGGCTGCTCCGGGTGATGGCGTTGGCGAAGATCGTCGGGTTCGTGGTGACGCCGACGACTGAACGACTTCGCACGAGGTGCTCGAATTCCCCGTTCTCCAGGATGTCGCGGGAGAGCTCATCCAGCCAGATCGACACGCCCGCCGCGCTGAGCTCGCGGAGCCGATCGCCGTCTTCGCTTACGTCCACTTCGTTTCCTCCGTTGCGTGCCTCGTTCCAAGGCTGAACTCGCGGACGGGGATCACGAAGCCGTGGCCCGCTTGGGCAGCTTCCACCCGGGGCGGGGGAAGTGGCAGGTGTAGCCGTTCGGGTACTTCTGGAGGTAGTCCTGGTGCTCGGGCTCGGCCTC
>NZ_JBEYSJ010000067.1:0-21126 GCF_040704195.1 Amycolatopsis sp. NPDC047767 | reverse complement strand
GGGCAAATTTTGGTGAGCCGTTATCGATATCGACCGCGCGGGGGGGGGGGGGGGGGGTGGGGGGGGGGGGGGGGGGGCGGTGCCCCCCCCCCCCCCCCCACCACCCCACCTGTACGAACCGGGCACGCTGCACCTGGCGGACGACGACGCGTTCGTCGCGGCCCTGCGCCGCCTCGGCGCGGCCGACGGCGAGCTGTTCGCCAACGAAGAGCTCCGGGCGATGGTGTTGCCCTCGATCCGCGCGGACTTCCGCCTCATCGAGACCTACCGGCCCGGCCCGCCGGTGCGGCTGGCGGTGCCGATCCACGCGTACTCCGGCGCCGACGACCCGAGCGTCGACGTGCCGACCCTGCTGCGGTGGGCGGAACTGACCTCGGCGGGGTTCACCCACCACGAGTTCCCGGGCGACCACTTCTACCTCGTGCCCGGCGAGGCCGAGCTGATCGGGGAGCTGGGCCGCCACTTGTCGTGAGCGGCCGCGACGACGAAGGGCGCCCGCCGGCAGGGCGGATTCGGGGGTCGTTGCAACACAGGTGACCAGTTGGTTTCGGTCATGAGCGTGGCGAGGCGCTCGGCTGGGGTGTCCCAGTCGAGCGTTTTGCGTGGGCGGCCGTTGAGTTGGACTGCGACCGCGTCGAGGTGCTCGCGGCTGTGGACGGCCAAGGTTGTTCCCTGGGGAAAGTACTGGCGCGGCAGGCCGTTGATGTTCTCGTTGCTGCCGCGTTGCCAGGGCGAGTGCGGGTCGCGGAAGTAGACCGGGATGTCGGTGGCCGGGCTGAACTCGTGGTGGCGGTGCATTTCGCTGCTTTGGTCCCAGGTCAGTGACCTGGGCAGGTGAGTGGGCAGGCCGCTGATGGTGTCGATGAGGGCATCGCGGACACGTTCGCTGATCATGACCATCGGGGCGGCCCCGCGAGGGATGCGCTGCTGAGCCTGCCGGTCTTCGGGCGTGGCCGGCGGGCGTCGGCTCGCGCCTGGGCCGCGTGCGGTAGCCGTCGCTGACGGGGTGGGCGTTGCGACGTGGATGCGCTCGTGCTCGCCCAGATACCGGGACACAGCATCAGGCGGCACCGCCGAGCGAATCGGTGGTGCCGCCTGATGCGTGCCGGACGCATGGCGTCCATCGCATCCCCACTGGGATGTTGCGACGACTCCCAGAACCCGAGAATCCCCGGCGAGCGCCCTTTTTCCGTTCCCGGTCAGGACCGCGGGACGAACCGCACCGGCAGGCTCCGGTAGCCGGACAGGAAGTTCGAGTAGATCGGCAGGGCTTCGCCGTCGGGAACGATCTGCGCGACGAGGTCGCGCAGGCCCTCCACCACGGCCGTGATCTCGGCGCGCGCCAGGAACGCGCCGAGGCAAAAGTGCGGTCCGTAGCCGAAAGTCAGGTGCTTGTTCGGCGTGCGTGCAAGGTCGAACACGTCCGCGTCGGGGAAGACGCGCTCGTCCCGGTTGGCCGAGATGTTCCACAGCGTCACCGCGTCGCCGGCGGAGATGAGCAGGTCGTCGAGCACGACGTCCTCGGTCGCCCGGCGGCCGAAGTGCAGAGACGGGGTCGTCCAGCGGAGGATCTCCTCCACCGCGGAGGAAACCGCGACCTCGCCGTCGCGCAAGGCCTGCCACTGCGCGGGGTTGCGGCTGAGCTCGTGGACGCCGCCGATCATCGCGAGCCGACTGGTCTCCTCGCCGCCGAGGATGAGGCTGTAGCAGTTGAGGACGATCTCCTCTTCCGTCAACGGCATGCCCCGCACGGTGCAGGTGGCGAGCACGCTGATCATGTCCTGTTCCGGCGCCGCGCGGCGGGCGGCGGCGAGGCGGGAGAAGTACATGAGGACCTCGTTGCGGACGCGCCACACCTCGGTCTCGTCGGCGTCGGCGTGGTCGGCGCTGAACGCGGTCTTCGACAGCGAGAGCAAGTACGGCCGGTCGTCCTCGGGAACACCGAGCAGGTCGCAGATCGTGGCGAGCGGGATCTTCTCGGCCACCTCGGTCGCGAAGTCGGTTTCGCCGCGCGCCACGGCGTCGGCGAGCAGTCCGCGGGCGCGGGCCCGGACCTTGTCGATCACCGGCCCCAGCGCGCGGGGTGAGAACGACTTCAGCAGGGTGTTGCGCACGTCACGGTGCCGTTCGCCGTCGGTGACCGCGAGCATCTTGCCCGCGGCGCTGTCGTGGCCGCGCAGCAGCGTGTCGAGCACGTTGCCGCGCTCGGAGGTGAACCGCTGGTCGTCGCGGTACACAGCCTGGATGTCCTCGTGCCGGGAGAGGACCCAGAACCCGCGGCCGGGGCCGTCGACCGGGTGCCACAGCACGGGATCCTCGTCGCGGAGCCGGCGCCACAGGTCGAACCGGCCGGGGTCGGTGTGGGTGCGCGGGTCGGCCAGGTCGGCCGCGATGCTGGTGGTCATGAAACCTTCCTCGTCCTGGGCAGGGAACTGGTGAGCACGGGCAGGGTGGAGCAGACCAGCGCGACCGGCGCGATCCAGAGCGCTGTGCGCGCGCCGAGCGCGTCGACCACCAGCCCCGCCGCGGCCGCGCCGAAGGGCAGGCTGCCCGAGCCGAGAAGGCGGTAGGTGGCGTTCACGCGCGCGTAGAGCTCGGGGGGCGTGAGGCGCTGGCGCAGGGTGACGGCGACGACGCTGGTGCACACCGCACCGGCCGTCGCGAGGAAGAAGGCGAGCCCGCAGAGCACGGTCGCGCCCGACGGGAGCAGCGCGTAGCTGGTGGTGGAGAACAGCATTCCGGTGAGCGCGGCGGGGCCGTAGCCGACGCGGTCGAGGAGTTTCGGCGCGAGCAGCGCGCCGGTGACCGCGCCGACGCCCGCGACCCCCGTCAGCACGCCGTAGGCGGCGCCGGAATGGCCGAGGTCGCGGACGAAGTACACGAGGAACCCGACCGTCACCAGCTCCACGGCGGCGTTGTACAACGCGGCGTGCAGCACGAGCGCGCGCAACCGCGGCTCGCCCCACACGGCGGTGAACCCCTCGCGCAGCTCCCGGCGCAGGTCGCGGCGGTCCGGCCGGGCCGGGACCGGCTCGCGTTGCCGAATCCCGGCCAGCGCCGCCGCGGAGACGAGGTAGGTGAGGCCGTCGAAGAACAACGCCACCGGTCCGAACGCACCGGCGAGCCAGCCCGCGAGGCCCGGTCCCACGGCCGCCCCGACGGCCTGGTTGGCCGAGAGCGCGCCGTTGGCCGAGGCGAGCCGCTCGGCGGGCACGAGGTGCGGCACGTACGACGTGGAGGCGATGTCGCACAGCACGCTGAGCGAGCCGCCCGCGAACGCGACGACGTAGACGAGCGGGAGCGACATCGCGCCGGTGAGCGCGAGCACGGGGATCGACACCACGAGCACCGCCCTGGTGAGGTCCAGCGTGATCATCACCGGCCGTTTCGCGCGCCGCTCCAGCCACAGGCCGCCCAGCAGCGGCACGACCACGGCGGGCGCGAGGTAGAGCGCTTGCAGGAGCCCGACCTGGCCGCCGTCGGCGTGCAGGGTCGTGACGGCCAGCAGCGGCAGCACGAACAGCGTGATCTGCGAGCCCAGCTGGGACACCAGATCCCCGGCCCACAGCGCCCCGAACCCGCTGCGGCGCAAGAGAAGCGCGGCGGGCGCGGCCACGGTGTCGGTCATCGGATCCTCCCGGCGGGCGTGGGACGGCAGCGTGGGCGACCTTCGCGCGCCGCGCGGGTGCCCGGGAGTCGGGGAAAGCCCCGATCGCGGCGGCGGCGCGCGCGGGACACGCTGGAGGTCCATCTGCGAGGCAGCCGGCCCGGCCGGCGCGATCCACGATCCGATCCCGGTGAGGCTTCCCTATGAACTGGCGTGATGTGCTCGAAGGTGCCGCGCTGCGGCACCCGGACAAGACGGCTTTCTCGTTCCGCGGCGAGGACGGCGGCCACGCCGGTGTCCTGACCTACGCCGGGCTCGACTCCCGCGCGCGGGCGATCGGCGCGCGGCTGCTGGAGCTCGGCCTCGCCGGCCGGCCCGTACTGCTGCTGTTCCCGGCGGGGCTCGACTACGTCAGTGCCTTCTTCGGCTGCCTCTACGCCGGCGTGATCGCGGTGCCCGCCTACCCGCCGACCCGCCATCCCCGGTCGCTGGAGCGAGTCACCGCGATCCTCGCCGACAGCGGCGCGGACACCGCCCTCACCACCACGGCGCTGGCCGGGCGGCTCACCCCGCGCCTGGCCGCCGCGCCCGCGCTCGCCGCGCTGCACCTGGTGACCACCGACGACGTCGCGCCCGCGCCGTTCGCGCCGCCGTCGCTCGCCGCCGACGCCATCGCCTTCCTGCAGTACACGTCGGGCTCGACCGCGACGCCCCGCGGCGTCGTGCTGGACCACGCGAACCTGCTCGCCAACACCGCGTTGATAGGCAGGCTGTTCGGCCTGGACGAGAACCTGCGCGGCGTGTCGTGGCTCCCGATGTACCACGACATGGGCCTGATCGGTTCCGTGCTGGGCACCGTGCGCTGCGGCGGCACGATGACGCTCACCGCGCCGGCCACGTTCGCGCGCGACCCCTTCCGCTGGCTCGAACTGATCAGCGAAGAGCGCGCGACGGCCAGCGGCGGCCCCAACTTCGCCTACGACCTGTGCAGCGACCGGATCACCGAGGAGCAGCGCTCGCGGCTGGACCTGTCGTCGTGGTCGGTGGCCTACAACGGTGCCGAGCCACTGCGCCCGGCCACGCTCGCGCGGTTCGCGGACACGTTCGCCGCCAACGGGTTCCGCCGCTCGGCCTTCCTGCCCTGTTACGGCCTCGCCGAGGCGTCGCTGATCGTCACCGCCGAGCCGGTGGGCGCCGGGTTCCGCACCACCGCCGGGCCCTCGGGTGCCGAGCTGGTTGCGAGCGGGGAGCCGCCGGCCGAGCAGCGCCTGGAGATCGTGGACCCGCAGACTGCAGTCCCGCGTCCGGACGGTGAGGTCGGCGAGGTCTGGATCGCCGGCCCCAGCGTGGCGCGGGGCTACTGGAACCGGCCGGACGACGGCACGTTCGGCGCCCGGCTCGCGGGCACCGACGGCCCGCAGTTCCTGCGCACCGGCGACCTCGGGCTGCTGCGCGACGGCACGCTGTACCTCACCGGCCGCAGCAAGGACCTGATCATCGTGCGCGGCCGCAACCACTACCCGCAGGACATCGAGCAGTCCGTCGAGCAGGTGGACCCGATGCTGCGCGCCCACGGCGGTGCCGCGTTCGCCGTGCGCCTCGGCGACGGCGAGGAACACCTGGTGCTCGTGCACGAGCTCCGGGGCCACGACGACGACACCGACCTCGAGGCGCTGGCCGCGCGCGTGCGCGCCGAGATCGCCGAACGGCACGAGGTGCGTCCGCACGCCGTGGTGCTGATCCGCCAGTCTTCGCTGCCGCGCACCTCCAGCGGCAAGGTCGCGCGCCACGCGTGCCGGGAGGCGTTCCTGGGCGGCACGTTGCTGGAGCTGGCGCGCGTCTCGGACGAGTCCGCCTCCGCGGACGCCGGTGCGCGGACCGAAACCGGGGAGGACGTCGTCGCGGTGCTGCGGGCCGAGATCGCCGCCGAGCTCGGCGTCCCCGCCGACACGGTGCCCACCGACCGCCCGCTCGTGCAGCTGGGGCTGGACTCCCTCGGCGCCGTGACGGTGCAGCACCGGCTGCAGACGCGGCTCGGGACCGTCATCGAGGACGCGTTGTACTCGTCGATCGAAGAACTCGCCGCATCGGCGCGCGAAGTGACCACAGACGACGCACCGGCCGACGAGATCGGCGACCACCCGTTGTCCGACGCGCAGCGCGCCATGTGGTTCCTGCACCAGCTCGCACCGGCGGGCGCCGCCTACCTCATCGCGGGCGCGGCCGAGGTGCGGGGCGCGCTCGACCCGGATGCGCTGCGCCGCGCGGCGGACCGGCTCGCGCAGCGGCACGCCGCGTTGCGCACCACGTTCCCCACCGTCGGCGACGGCCCCGTCCAGCGGGTCCACGCCCAGCTGCCGCCCGCGTTCGAGGTGCTCGACGACGGGGATCCCGGGGAGCTCGCCCACCGCCCACTCGACGTCGCCGACGGGCCGCTGCTGCGGTTCTCGGTCGTGCGGCGCGAGCCCGGGCTGCACCACCTCGTGCTGACCGTGCACCACCTCGTCGCCGACCTGTGGTCGGTGGAGGTCCTGCTGCGTGAGCTCGGGGAGCTCTACCGTGAGGAGACCGGTGGTCGTGCGGCCGCGCTCCCGCCGGCGACGGGCTTTCCCACAGCCCTGGCCCGTCGCGCGGCCGAGCTCGAGCCCACAACGGATACCCGGTGGGACTTCTGGCGCGAGCGGCTCGCCGGCGTGCCGGTCGCCCTCGACCTGCCGACGGACCGGCAACGGCCGCCCGAGCAGCGGTTTCGCGGCGGCGCCGTGCGGTTCACGGTGCCGGCGGAGGTGTCCGCCGCGCTCGCCGAGCTGGGCCGCGCGGCCGGGACCACGCTGTACACGGTGCTGCTCAGCGCGTACCAGGTGCTGCTGGCGCGCTACACCGGCCAGCGAGACCTGGTCGTCGGGTCGCCGGTGCACGGCCGTCCCGACGCGCGCCTCGGCGGCGTCGTCGGCTCGTTCGTGAACACGGTCCCGCTGCGGGCGACGATCGATCCGGCCGCCGGGTTCCGCACGCTGCTCGCCGCCGCGGCCACCGACGTGCCGGCCGCGCTCGCCCACGGCGACCTCCCGTTCGCAACCCTCGTCCAGCGGGCGCAGGTGCCTCGTGACCCGAGCCGTTCGCCGCTCGTGCAGGCGCTTTTCACGCTGCAGGGCGGCCTGGGCGCGTTCGCCGTCGGCGCGCCGGACGGCCGGCTCGAGCTGGGCGACCTCGAGCTGCGGCCTCTGCCGCTGCCGGGCGCCGGCGCGCAGATGGATCTGCAGCTCAGCTTCGCCGAGACGGACACCGGTCTCGCCGGCCTGCTGCAGTACGACGCCGAGCTGTTCGACGAGTCCACTGTGGAGCGCATGGGAGAACACCTGCGCCGGGTCCTGGCCACGCTCGCCGTGGCCCCCGACACCCCGGTCGGCCTGGTGCCGCTGCTGGGCGAGGCCGACCGCGGCGAGCTGCTCACCTCCGGCACCGGGCCGGCCACGCCGTACCGCCGCGATCTGCCGGTGCACGAACGCGTCGCGGAGCAGGCCCGCCTCACCCCGCACGCGCCCGCGGTGGCGTTCGACGACCTCGCGCTGACCGCGGGGGAGCCGGCCTCGCCGGAGCGGCTCGCAGCCGTGCCCACACTGACCTACGCCGAGCTCGACGCGGCGGCCAACCGCCTGGCACAGCACCTGCTCGGCCGAGGGGTGAGGGACGAGCGGATCGTCGCCGTGCACCTGCCGCGCTCGCTGGACCTGGCCGTCGCGCTGCTCGCGGTGCTCAAGGCCGGCGGCACGTACCTGCCGGTGGACCCGGACCTGCCGCCGGACCGCAAGCGGCTCATGGTCGCCGACTCCGGGGCGGCGCTCGTGCTCACACACGCCGCGCTCGCCGACGCGGTGCGGGCACCCGGTGTCCCGGTGCTGTGCTACGACACGGTGCGCGCCGAAGTCGCCGCCGAACCCGCCACCGCACCGGACGTCGTGGTGCCGCCGGAGAACGCGGCGTACGTGCTCTACACGTCGGGCTCGACCGGGCGGCCGAAGGGCGTGCACATCCAGCACGCGTCGTTCGTCAACTTCCTCACCGGCATGGCCGGGCTGTTCGGGCCGGCCGCGCGGGGCCGGGTGCTGGCGATCAGCCGGTTCTCGTTCGACATCTCCGGGCTGGACCTCTACCTGCCCTTGGTTCTCGGCGGCACGGCGCACATCGTCGCGACTTCGGTCGGGGCCGACGGCGATCAGTTGCGGGCGCGGCTGGACTCGGGCCTGTTCACCCTCCTGCAAGCGACCCCGACCAGCTGGCAGCTGCTGTTCGACGCGGGCTGGCGAGGCACGCCGGGCCTGACGATGCTCAGCGGCGCGGAGGCGCTGCCGCCCGCGCTGGCCAAGCGCCTGCTGGGGACCCGCGGCACGCTGTGGAACCTGTACGGCCCCACGGAGACCACGGTGTGGTCGGCCGCGCTCGAAGTGTCCGAAGAGGACGCCCGCATCGCGCCGGTGGGGCCCGCCGTGGCCAACACGCGGCTCGCGGTGCTCGACGACGCGTTCGAGCCCGTGCCGCCCGGAGTGGCCGGCGAGCTGTGCATCGGCGGCGACGGCCTGGCCCGCGGCTACCTGAACCGGCCGGGGCTCACGGCCGAGAAGTTCGTGCCCGACCCGCATTCGCCGGTGCCGGGCGCCCGCATGTACCGCACGGGTGACCTCGCGAAGGTGCTGCCGGGCGGGGCGATCGAGTTCCTCGGCCGCAAGGACAACCAGGTGAAGGTCAACGGCCACCGCATCGAGCTCGGCGAGATCGAGGCCGCGCTCGGGCGGCACCCGGCCGTGCGCCGCGCCGTGCTCACCGTACAGCCGAGCGCGGTGTCGCCCGTGCTGGTCGCCTACGTCCAGCCCCGCAACCGGATCGACGCGGCGGCGTTCGACCGCCAGGTGTCCAACCGCGCGCTGCGCGAGGCGCTGCGCGAGAGCCTGCCGCCGTACATGGTGCCCGCGCACTTCGTGTGGTTGAGCGAGTTCCCGTTGACGCCGAGCGGGAAGATCGACCGCAAGGCGCTGCCGGAGCCCGAGATCGCCGACGCCGCGCAGCACGAGCCCCCGGCGACCGACACCGAGCGCAAGGTCGCGGGCATTGTCCTCGAACTGCTCGACGCCGCCGCGGTCGGGCGCAAGGAGAACCTGTTCGACCTCGGTGCCAACTCGCTCATGGTGTCGCGGCTGTCCGTTCGCGTCCGCGAGACGTTCGGGGTGCAGCTCTCGCTGCACCGCCTGTTCGAGGAGCTGACGATCGAGCGCGTCGCCGGCCACGTCGAGACCGAGCACAGCACTCCCGTCGCGGCGCCGGTCACCAAGGTCGACCGCAGCCGCTACGCCGTCACCGCCGAGCGCCCGGCCGGGCTGCGCTCCCGCCGGCTCCGCCGCGCCGCCGGCGAGTCCACCCCCACCCCAGGTCTGGAGACCCGATGACCCAGCCGGAAGAACCCATCCCCTTCCCGGCCGCGTTCGCCCAGCAGCGGCTCATGATCATCGAGCAGCTGTTCCCGGGCAGCGCCGCCTACCACGTGCCCTTCGCCGTGCGGCTGCGCGGCGAGCTCGACGCCGGCGCGTTGATCGGCGCCGTGCACGAGGTGGTGCGCCGGCACGAGGCGCTGCGCACCAGGTTCACCACCGTCGACGGCGCCGCTGCCCAGATTGTCGAAGCCGACCACCGCGTGCCGGTGGACGTGCGCGACCTGCGCGGCACACCCGAGGCCGGCGACGAGCACCGCCTCGTCGAACTGCTGAGCACCGAGGCCGCGCGGCCGTTCGACATCACCGACCGACTGCTGCGCGTGGCGCTGCTGCGCCTCGCCGACGACGAGCACGTGCTCGCGGTGACGATGCACCACCTCGTGTCGGACATGTGGTCGTGCGGCATCTTCGTGCGCGAGCTGGCCGCGGCGTACCCCGCGCTGGCCGGCGGCGCGGAGCCGGTGCTGCCGAACTTGCCCGTGCAGTACGTGGACTACGCGATCTGGCAGCGCGAGCACTTGACCGGCGAGGTCCTCCACGAGCTGCTCGGCTTCTGGCGCGGGCAGCTCGGCGACGCGCCCGCGGTGCTGGAGCTGCCCGCCGACCGGCCTCGGCCCGCGGTGCAGACCTTCACCGGTGCGATGGAACAAGTGCGGCTCTCGCCCGCGACGTCGGCGAAGATCACCGCGCTGAGCCGCGGCCTCGGCGCGACGCCGTTCATGACGACGCTGGCCGCGTTCCAGACCGCGCTCGGCCGCTGGGCGAACACGTCGGACGTCGTCGTGAGCACCGGCGTCGCGACGCGCGACGCGCAGGTCGAAGCGCTCATCGGCTGCTTCATCAACATCGTGCTGTTCCGCACCTTGCTCGACGGCGACCCGAGTTTCGCCGAGCTGGTGGGCCGGGTCCGGCGCACCGTGCTCGACGCGTTCGACCACCAGGACCTGCCGTTCGAACGGCTCGTGGAGGAGATCGCGCCGCAGCGCGACCTGAGCCACCAGCCGCTCACGCAGGTGATGTTCGTGATGCAGAACGCACCGATGCCGGTGCCCGCGATCGGTGAGCTCGAGGTGTCGTCCGTGCACATCGACCGCGCCGCTAACCAGATCGACTTCGACCTGCAGCTGTGGGACGCGGGGGACCACTTCGAAGGCTTCATCGAGTACTGCGGCGACCTGTTCGACGCGGCGACGGTGCGTCGGATGTGGGCCCAGTTCGAGCGGCTTCTCGACGCCGCGGTGAGCGACCCGGAGACTCGGCTGTCGCAGCTGCCGCTGCTCGACGAGTCCGAAGTGGAGCGGGCGGTGTCCGGCTGGAACACCACGACCGCGCCCGAACCCGGCGGGACGCTGTACGACCTGTTCGCCCGCCAGGTGGCCGAAGGCCCGGAGCGCACGGCCGTGCACTTCGCCGGCGGCACGCTGACCTACGGCGAGGTCGCGGCGCGCGTGGACGACGTCGCTGGCCGGCTGCGTGCGCTCGGCGTGGGCCCGGAGGTCACCGTCGGCGCCTGCTTCGAGCCGACCCCCGACCGCGTGGTGGCGTTCCTGGCGATCTTGCGCTCCGGTGGCGCGTACCTCCCGCTCGACCCCGCCTACCCCGACGAGCGGCTCGCGTTCATGATCCAGGACGCGGCCCCGGCCCTCGTGCTCTCCGAGGACGGGCAGACCGGCCGCCTCGCCCGGCTGGGCGGCGTCCGCGCGGCCGCCCTCGCCGGGCTGCCGGAGCCCGTGGCGCTCGACGGGCGGACGGACCCGGCCGGCCTCGCGTACGTCATCTACACCTCCGGCTCGACGGGGCGCCCGAAGGGCATCTCCGTGGTCCACCGCGGAGTGGTGAACAACATCGCCGACCTCAACCGCCGCGCGGGCGCGGGCCCGGACGACCGGCTGCTCGTCACCGCGTCCGCGAGCTTCGACATGTCGATCTACGACATGGTGGGCCTCCTCGCCGCCGGGGGAGCGATCGTCTTCGGCGACCCGGCCCGCGGGCGGGACCCGATCCACTGGGCCGACCTAGTGGCCGAGCACCGCGTGACGATCTGGAACTCCGCCCCGGCGCTGCTGGAGGCGCTCGTGGAGACGGCCGTCGCCGGCGGTGTCGACTTGAGTTCCCTGCGCCTCGCGTTCCTCGGCGGTGACTGGGTTTCGGTCACCCTGCCCGAACGCGTGCGGCGGCTCGCGCCGGGCCTGCGTCCGGTGGTGATGGGCGGGGCCACCGAGGCGTCGATCCACTCGACGCTGCACGAGGTGACCACTGTGGACCCGGAGTGGACGAGCATTCCCTACGGCCGCCCGATGGACAACCAGCAGGCACTGGTGCTCGACCGCGCGGGCCGGCCCGCTCCGGTGGGCGTGCCCGGCGAGCTGTATCTGGGCGGGGTGGGGCTCACTCGCGGCTACCTGCGCCGCCCGGCGCTTACCGCCGAGCGGTTCGTGCCGCACCCCTACGCCGGCCGCTACCCGAACGTGCCCGAGGGCGCCCGGCTCTACCGCACTGGCGACCTCGCCCGCTACGGCCACGACGGCGAGCTGGAGCTCCTCGGCCGCATCGACCAGCAGGCGAAGATCCGCGGCTACCGCGTGGAGCTCGGTGAGATCGCGGCGGCGCTGCTCACACACGAGGGCGTGGCCGACGCCGTGGTGGTCGTCGACCGCGACGGCGCCGAGTCGCGGCTCGTCGCCTACCACACGCCGGTGTCCGGCAGCGTCGGCACGAGCGACCTGCGGGAGCACCTGCGCCGCACGCTGCCCGACTACATGGTGCCCGCGGTGTTCGTCGAACTGGAGCGGCTCCCGCTGTCCCCCAACGGAAAAGTCGACCGGCGCGCGCTTCCCGCGGCCGGCTCCGGACGCCCCGAGCTCGCCACCGGCTACTTGGCGCCCGCGAGCCCGGTCGAGATCGTGGTCGCGGAGCTGTGGGCGGAGGTCCTCGGGGTCGACCGGGTCGGGCTGCACGACGACTTCTTCGACCTCGGCGGCTACTCGCTCGCGGCGATGCAGATCGCCGCGATGGTCCGGGAGCTGCTCGAGGTCGAAGTGGCGATGCGGGCCGTGTTCGAGGCGCCGACCGTCGCGCAGCAGGTGCGGGTGGTGGAGGCGGCCGGCGTCGAGGCGGGCATCGACGTCGCCGCGCTGGCCGCGCTGGTGCTCGAGGTCGACGACCTCGACGACGACGCTGTAGCGGAACTGCTCACCGAGCCGAACGGAGGACAGCCGTGGGTCGCGACCAGCTGAGGACGGACGCCGCGAGGGGTGTCGACCAGCTCCAGGAAACCGACCCGGCGTTGCACTGGCTCCTGGAGCGGGAGCAGCAGCGGCAGCACGACGTGCTCGCCATGATCGCGTCGGCCAGCATCGCCGACGCGTCGGTGCTGGCGTGCGAAGGTTCCGCGAGCAGCAACGTGACGACCGAGGGCTACCCCGGCCAGCGCTTCCACGCGGGATGCGAGCTCGTGGACCAGGTGGAGCGGCTGGCCGTGGAGCGGGCGAAGGCGGCGTTCTCCGCGTCGTACGCCAATGTGCAGCCGCATTCGGGCAGCACGGCCAACCAGCTGGTGATGGCGAGCCTGCTCGAACCCGGCGACGTGGTGCTCGCGCTCGGCCTCGACGCCGGCGGGCACCTCACGCACGGCGCGGCGGCGAACTGGTCCGGCCGGTTCTTCTCGGCCGTCCACTACGGACTGGACGAGCACGGCCTGCTGGACTACGAACAGGTCGCACGGCTGGCGCGCGAGCACCGGCCGAAGCTGATCGTGTGCGGAGCGAGCGCGTACCCGCGGACGATCGACTTCGCGCGGTTCCGCGCGATCGCCGACGAGGTGGGTGCGTTCCTGCTAGCCGACATCTCGCACATCGCGGGGCTGGTCGTGGCCGGGCTGCACCCGAGCCCGATCGACGTCGCGCACTTCACCACGACGAGCACCTACAAGCAGCTGTGCGGTCCGCGCGGCGGGCTGGTGCTCATGGGCCGCGACGCCGACGCACCGGCGCCGCGGGGCGGGCGCACGCTGTCGGCGATGGTGCAGCACGCGGTGTTCCCGTACTTCCAGGGCACGCCGCGGATGAACGGCGTCGCCGCCAAGGCGCGTGCGCTCGCGCAGGTGAATACCCCCGGGTTCCGCGCGCTGGCGCGGCGGATCCTCGACACGGCGGGGTTCCTCGCCGACGGCCTCGCCGAGCGCGGCTGGCGCGTGCTCACCGGCGGAACGGACAACCACATGGTGCTCGTCGACGTCGGCGCGCGCGGGCTGACCGGGCTCGTAGCGGAACGGGCGCTCGAATCGTGCGGGATCATCGTGAACCGCAACAAGATCCAGGGCGACCCGATGCCGGCCACGGTCGGCTCCGGCGTGCGCTTCGGCACGAACGTGCTGGCGCAGCGCGGGCTGGACGCCGAGGCGATCCGCCGCTGCGTGGAGCTCGTCGACCTGGTCTGGACCTCGCTGCGGATGGTGGGGCAGCGCGACTTCGTGCTGGAGGAGTCCGTGCGCACCCGGGTCCGGGCCGAGGTGGCCGCGCTGTGCGCCCGCCACCCCCTGCCCGGCCGGACGGACGCGCCCGTGGTGGCGCTCGAACCGGCCCCGGCCGGGTGAGGAGTCCCCGATGACCGCTGTACTCGAAGAAAACGCGACAACCGTCGACTACGGCACCGCGGACCGCTGCCTGCACGAGCTGTTCGAGGACCGCGCGCGCCTCGACCCGGCGGCGCCCGCCGTGCGCTTCGGCGCCGTGGAGCTGAGCTACGGCGGGCTCGACGACGAGGCGAACCGGCTCGCCGCGCACCTGCGGATGCTCGGCGCGGGGCCGGAGACCGTCGTCGGCGTGCTGCTGGAGCGCGGCGACCGGCTGCCGGTGACGTTGCTCGCCGTGCTGAAGGCGGGCGCGGCGTACCTGCCGCTCGACCCGGCGCACCCGCCGGAGCGCTTGGCGTACCTGCTCGAAGACGCGGCGGTCGAGCTCGTGGTGACGGCGTCCGCGCTCGCCGGCGGGCTGCCCGCCGACGCGTTCGCCGTGTGCCTCGACGATCCCGGCGTGCGCGAGTGCCTGGCCGAGCCCGTGGCGCCGGTTGCCTCGGGCGCTCGGCCGGACAACCTCGCATACGTGATCTACACGTCGGGCTCCACCGGCAAGCCGAAGGGCACCCTCGTGCCGCACCGCACGGTGGTGAACCTCGTGGCGTACTCGGCACGGGAGTACGGCGTCGCGCCCGGCGACCGCGTGCTGCAGTTCGCCAGCCCGGCGTTCGACGTGAGCGTGTCCGACTTCTTCACCACGCTCACCAGCGGAGCCACCCTCGTGCAGGCTCCGCGGCTCACGCTCGTCGACCCTCGTGCGCTCACGGCCGTGCTGCGCGCCGAACGCGTGACCGTGGGCGACATCCCGCCCGCCGTGCTGCGCCTGCTGGACCCGGGCGAGCTGCCGGATCTGAGGCTGCTGCACGTCGGCGGGGAAGCCTTGACCGAGGAAGAGGCGCGCCGGTGGCTGTCGCCGGGCCGGACCGTGTACCACCGCTACGGCCCCACGGAGACGACCGTGTGCTGCACCGACCACCGGTGCGTGCAGGGGGAGGGGGCGCCGCCGATCGGCGGGCCGCTGGGCAACCAGCGCGTTCACGTGCTCGGTCCGGCGGGTGCCGAGCTCCCGCCGGGGGAGGAGGGCGAGCTGTACGTCGGGGGCGCCGGCGTGAGCCGCGGGTACCTCGCGCGGCCGGGCCTGACGGCCGAGCGGTTCCTGCCCGACCCGTTCGGCCCGCCCGGCGCGCGGGTCTACCGCACCGGCGACCTGGCCCGGCGACGCGACGACGGCGAGGTCGAGTTCCTCGGCCGCGTCGACGCGCAGCTGAAGCTCAACGGGCACCGCGTGGAGCCCGGTGAGGTCGAGGCGGCGATCCTGGAGCACCCCGACGTGGCCGGCGCGGTGGTCGGGCTGCACACCGGCGCCGGTGGCGACCGTGTGCTGGCCGCCCACGTGGTGGCCGCCCCGGGGGCTGCCGTGCCCGGCGTCGGCGAGCTGCGGGCGCACCTGCGCGACCGGCTGCCGGCTGCGCTCGTGCCGGGCCGAGTGGTCGCGCTCGACGCCGTGCCGCTCACGCCGAACGGGAAGATCGACCGGCGCGCCGTGGCCTTCTGAGCCTGCGGCGTAACGAAAAGCGGCCGTCCCGAGGGATTCTCCGGGGCGGCCGCTTTTCGGCGTGGGCGCGTCAGCCGACGGCGAGGCGCGCGCCGTGCAGCTCGCGGTAGAACGGCTCGTGGTGTGCGCTGAACCCGGCCAGGGCCGCGTTGGTGCTCGTCGTCTGCGCGTAGACCGTGCCGGTGGGGGAGAAGCCGGTGCTGTCGCTGACGGCTCCGTGCCAGCGCGCGGTGTGCGACCACTCCTGCCGCTCGCCCGCGCGCCAGCTCAGCGCCTCGGACCGGAACGGCAGCCCCACCTCGGCGCAGTACGCGCGCAGGATCCCGGCCGGGTCGTCCACGAGGTCCTGGGAGTCCACGACCACCGGCCGCGGCCCGTCGAGGGCGAGGGCCCGCCGATGGAGTTCGTGCAGGTGCTCCAGGCCGATCTCGGCGACGTCCATGTCGGGCTTGAGTGCGTAGTACGAGGCGGCGACCTCGGCGGGGCGGCGGATGAGAAACGTGTGCCGGACCTCGCGGAAGAACGCCTCGTCCGCGAGCGCCGCGGGATGCGGCTGGTCGGTGGTGTCCTTGAAGAACACCGTCTTCGTCGCCGAGAGCTCGCGGATCGCGGCGATCAGCGCGGCGGGCGAACGCACGACACGACCGTCCACAGTGGTCTCCCCGTGGTCGAGGAGGTTGCAGAACGGCTCGTGCAGGGCCACCAGGTCGGGCCGTTCGAGCATGGAGCGGAAGAACACGGTCGAGCGCGAGCGCGGGGCGCTCCACAGCGCCAGGATGCGCGGCGGCCGGGTTTCGGGCATGGGCTCTCCTCGGGACGGCACGGGACGCGGACGCTCGCACCGTCGCACCGGCACCGGGGTGCGGGGCAGTCAGGGGAAGCCCGGACCTGTGCGGGGGTGCCCCGCCGTCGTCTGATGGTCGGGCCCGGATCACGCGCACAGTGAGGACCCGCCCGATGACCGTTCCCCGTCCCCGCCGCCGGCGAATCCGGCGTGCGGTCGACCTCGGCGCCGGCCTGCTGGCCACGGCGCTGGTGGTCCTGCTCGTCCTGACCGGCGCCGGCGGCCTCCCACCGCTGGGTGCCGCGTTCAACCCCGGCACCGGTGTGTGGCACCTCGCGGACGCCGGCTCGGCCGACCTGACGCTGCCCGGTCTGCACGGTGCCGCGAGCGTCGGCTTCGAGTCCGACGGCATCGCCCACGTCAAGACCGCCGACGACGGGGACCTGTGGCGCGTGATCGGCTACACGCACGCGAAGTTCCGCCTGTTCCAGATGGACCTGATGCGCCGCCAGGGCGAAGGCACGCTGGCCGAGGTGCTCGGACCGGACATGGTCGAGTCGGACGAGTTCGAGCTCGACCTCGGCCTGCGCCGCGCCGCCGAACGCGACTGGGCGCAGATGCCCGCCGGCGAAACCCGCGACACGCTGATCGCCTACTCCGACGGCGTCAACGCGGCCCTCGACCAGCTCGTGGCCGACGACGCGCTGCCCACCCCGATCAAGCTCGCCGGTTACGTGCCCGCGCACTGGACGCCGGTCGACACGCTGGTGCTGCAGCGCCAGCTCGCGCAGAACCTCAGCTTCTCCCAGGACGCGCTCACCTTCGCCCACGCGAAGGACGCCCTCGGCGCGAGCACGTTCGCCGCCCTGTTCCCGACGATCCCCGCGAACCGGCAGTACCCGTACGACCCCGGTCCCTACCAGGCGCTGCCGCTCGCACCCGCGCCCGTCCGCGCCGACGCCGCGCCGCTGCGCACGGCCGGCGACGAGGCACCGGGCGGCGTCGCACCCGCGTCGTTCCACGGCGGCAATGCCGGGGTGACGCCGCTGCTGAACCGGATCGCGAAGCTGCCCGCGGGCGAGGTCCACGATTTCGGCGCGAGCAACGCGTGGGTCGTGTCCGGCGCGCGCACCGCGAGCGGCGGGCCGCTGCTGGCCGCCGACCCGCACCTTGACTTCAGCCTGCCGTCGATCTGGTACCAGCTCGAAGGCGACAGCCCCGGGTTCCACTTCGCCGGCCCGACGATCCCCGGTGTCCCGGTGCCGCTCATGGGCCGCACCGACTCCGTGAGCTGGGGCATCACCAACGCCCAGCACCCGACCACGCTGTACTACCTCGAGCAGACCGACCCGGCGCGGCCCGGTCAGTACTACTGGCGTGGCGCGTGGCACCGCACCGACACCGTCGACTACACGATCGCCGTGAAGGACGCGCCCGCGGTCCACCACACCGTCTCCCTGACCGCGCACGGCCCGATCATGCAGATCGAGGATCGCACGGTGTCCGTCTGGTGGGCGGGCACGCTGCCGAGTGACAACATCACCGACGTGCTGAACCTGTTGCGCGCCAAGGATTTCACGAGCTTCCGCGCGAGCCTGCGCACGTGGGCCACGCCGGCGGTGAACTTCGTGTTCGCCGACGCCAAGGGAGACATCGGCGCGTTCGACGTGGGGGTCGCACCGCAGGTGAAGGGCCACGACATCAGTCTTCCCCTGCCCGGTGACGGCTCGGCGGACGTCTCCGGCGCCATCCCGTTCGACGCCCTGCCGCACGCGGCCAACCCGCCCTCGGGTCTGCTCGCCTCGGCCAACCAGCGCGAGGTCAGCGCCGATTATCCTTACCAGTACTCGACTTCCTACAACTTCGTCGACCAGGGCTGGCGCGCGACCGAGATCAACCAGACTCTGGGCGCGGCCACGAAGCTCACCGCCGATGACTTCCGCCGCCTGCAAGGGAGCCGGCACGACCCGCTCGCCGTGCAGCTGAGCGCCGCGGTGCTCTCCGCCGTGAAGGGCACATCGTTGTCCCCGCAGGAGCGCCAGGTCACCGACCTGCTGGCTCGGTGGGACGGCACGATGGCCGAGGACTCGGCCGCCGCGACCGTGTTCGAGAACCTCGAGGACCACCTCGCGTACCTGGCGCTGAAGCCGAATTGGCACGGCCCGGCGGTCGCCGGCGACGAAGTGCTGCCGCCACCCTTCGACACCACACCGGCGACGCCGATCGTCACCGGCACTGTGCTCGGCTGGTTCGCGCAGAACCCGTCGGCGAGCCCGATCGGCGACCTGACGGCGCTGCTGCGCCGGACGTTCACGGAAACCGTGGCGCACCTGGGCCAGACCTCTGGCGCCGACCCGGCCGGCTGGGCCTACGGCAAGCACCACTCGGTCGTCTTCCAGTCGCTGCTCGGCGCGTCGCCGCTCAACGACGGGCCCTACCCCTCCGGCGGCGACGCCCAGACGGTCAACGCCGCGGTGGGCGCGCTGCACGACGGCGACAAGGTGCTCAACGACGTGACGACCGGTGGTGCGAGCTGGCGGTTCGTCCTCGACTGGGGCACCGGGCAGGCCGCCTCGGCCTACCCCGGCGGGCAGAGCGAAGACCCGCTTTCGCCCTGGTACGACAACCTGCTCGCCGAGTGGCGGGCGGGCCGGCTCTCCCCGATGAGCTATGGCCGCGCCGACGCCGCGGCCACGACCTGGAGGTTCACCCGATGAACGGGTTCCGTCCGACCCGCTCGCTCGCCTGGCCGGCCGTGGTGGTGGTCGTCGGCGTGCTGGACTTCGCGACGCTGCTGCCAGGCTGGTGGTGGGCCACGGCGGTGGTCGCGCTGGCCGGGGGACTGCTGCTGCGCGGCGGCCCCGCCTACCTCGCCGTGGTGCTCGGCTCCGTCGCGGGCTGGGCCGGTGCCCTGTTCGTGTCCGCCGGCGCCGAGGCGGGGCGGCTGGCCGACCTCGTCGGCGTGGTCGCGACGGGCGAGTCCGGCCAGGGCTGGCTCGCCGTCACCGCGACGGCCGTCACGGCGCTGGCGCTCGCGACCACCGCGGCGTGGCTCGGCGGTGCGCTCCGCCGGCTGCGCCGGCCGGAGCCGGTGGCGTCGTGAAGCGCCGGGTGGTGGTCGTCGGCGGCGGCGCCGCCGGAACCGCGGTCGCGGCGCGGTTGCTGGGCTGCCGGGTCGACGTGGTGCTCGTCGAGTCCGCGGACCGGCCGGGTGGCGTCGCGTACTCCACTTCGGACGAACGGCACCTGCTCAACGTCCCGGCCGGCCGGATGGGCGCCGACGAGGAGGACCCGGACGGCTTCGTGCGTTGGCTGCGCCACCGACGGCCCGTCGAGCCCGGGGATTTCGTGCCGCGCGGCCAGTTCGGCCGGTACCTCGAGGACTACTTGCGGGCGTGCGGCGACGCCGCGCCCGGACGGCTCAGGCGGGTGCGCGACCGCGCCGTCTCGGTGGACGCGGACCGCACCGTCCGCCTGGCCGGCGGACGGGCGCTCACGGGGGACGCCGTGGTGCTGGCGATCGGGACTCATCCGCCCGGCACCTCCTGGGTTCCGCCGGACCTGACCGGGCTCGTTCCCGACCCTTGGGCACCGGGCGCGCTGGAGGCCGTGCCGGACGACGAGGACGTGCTCCTCGTCGGCACGGGGCTGACCATGGTCGACGTCGCGATCACGCTCGCCCGGGCGGGCCGGGTCGTGCACGCGGTGTCACGCCGTGGCCTGCTGCCGCGCGTGCACCGGCCGGGGACGCCCGTCGTGCCCTGGGAACCGAGTGCCACCACGGAACTCTCCTCGTTGCGCGCCGAGCTCGGCGCACACCTGCGAGACGCCGTGCTGCGGCAGGGCGACTGGCGGGGTGCGTTCGACGGGCTGCGTCCCCACACCGCGCTCGTGTGGGGACGGCTCTCCGAAGAGGACAAGGACGCGTTCCTGGCCGAGGACGTGCGGGCGTGGGACGTGCGCCGGCACCGGCTGCCACCCGCCACGGCGGGGGAGCTGACGCGGTTGCGGCGCGCCGGGCTGGTGCGCGTCGGCCGGGGGTCCGTGGGCTCGTTCTCCGGCGGTGTCACGCTCACGGACGGCACCCGGCTGCCTGTCGGCGCGGTCGTGAACTGCACCGGCGCCGAAGCCGACCTCAGGCGCGTCGCCGATCCGCTCGTGCGGAGCCTGCTCGACCGCGGTCTGGCGCGTCCCGGACCGGCGGGCCTCGGTTTCGACACCGCCGCCGACGGCGCGGTCCGCGGTGCGGTGCCCGGACTGTGGACGTTGGGCGCCCCGCGTCGCGGAAACCTCTGGGAGACCACGGCTTTTCCCGAGATCCGGGCACAGGCGAGGGGGCTCGCGGGCGCGGTGACCCGGTACCTCACCGAACACAACCACCCTCATCCGATCAGGGAGCTGGCGTCATGAACGTGGACCACGGGAGCACGGTCTGGCTGACCGGCCTGCCGAGCGCGGGCAAGTCGACGATCGCCCGCGGCGTCGCCGACCGGCTGCGGGCCGAGGGCCGCCGCGTCGAGGTGCTCGACGGCGACGAGATCCGCCGCAACCTCACGGCCGACCTCGGCTTCAGCCGGGCCGACCGGGAGCGCAACGTCGCCCGGATCGGGTTCGTGGCGCAGCTGCTGGCCCGCCACGGCGTGACGGTGCTGGTGCCGGTGATCGCGCCCTACGCGGACAGCCGCGCCCACGTGCGCGCGTTGCACGACGAAGCCGGGGTGCGCTTCGTCGAGGTCCACGTCGCCACGCCGGTCTCGGTCTGCGCCGAACGCGATGTGAAGGGCCTCTACGCCCGCCAGCGCGCTGGCGAGCTCAGCGGCCTGACCGGCGTCGACGACCCCTACGAGGAGCCCGTCACGCCCGACCTGCGCCTGGCGACGCACACGGAGACGACCGCCGAATCCGTCGACGTCGTGTACCGGCACCTCGCCGTTTCGGCGGTGTACGCGTGACCGCAGTCGCCGAGCCGCGCACCTTGGACAACTTGGCGGCGCTGGAATCCGAGGCTATTCACATCTTTCGTGAGGTGGCGGGTGAGTTCGACCGGCCCGTGATCCTCTTTTCCGGCGGCAAGGACTCGACGCTGCTGCTGCACCTGGCGATCAAAGCCTTCTGGCC
>NZ_JBEYSJ010000066.1:0-23271 GCF_040704195.1 Amycolatopsis sp. NPDC047767 | reverse complement strand
ACAGCTCCACTTCACAACCGGAGGCCTTCGCCTGTCTGCACGACAGGCCGACCTCACCTCAACCGAGAACAACGTCCCCGGACATCACAACTAGCCCGAGACAGCCCGTTTAGGTGATGCACGTCATCTATCACTCTCGAATAGATGAGGTACATAATCTAATCAAGCAGATCGACCCAGTCGAAGGAGTCCCGGAGATGTCGCAGACCATCACCCCCAGCCAGCTGACCGCCCCGAACCTCACCGTCGAGGCCGGCAACGGCGTCACCTACGCCTACCGCCGCTTCGGCAACACCGAGCGCGACGTGCGCCCGCTGGTGTTCCTGCAGCACTTCCGCGGCAACCTCGACAACTGGGACCCGCAGCTGGTCGACGCGATCGCGGCCGAGCGTGAGGTGATCCTGTTCGACAACACCGGCGTCGGCGGCAGCTCGGGCGCCACCCCGCGCACCGTCACCGCCATGGCGCACGACGCGCTGGCCTTCCTCGACGCGCTCGGGCTCACCGACATCGACGTGCTCGGCTTCTCGCTGGGCGGGTTCGTCGCGCAGGAACTCGTCCTCATCCGGCCCCTGCTGGTGAACCGGCTCGTGCTCGCCGGCACCAGCCACGAAGGCGGCTTCGGCTTCCACACCTGGACCGGCGAGACCGGCAACGCCGCCACGGCCGACGAGCCCGCCGCCGAGCACCTGTTGCACCTGTTCTTCGCCAAGACTCCGACCGGTGTCGCGAAGGGCTGGGAATTCGTGCAGCGCATCTTCACGCGCACCGAGGACCGCGACGAGGGCGTCACGCTCGCCACCCGCGACGCGCAGCTCGACGCGATCAGCGCGTGGGGCATCCCGGACCCGAGCCGCCTCGCGCGCCTCGCCGCCATCACGCAGCCGACGCTGGTCGCCAACGGGGACAACGACATCATGGTCCCCACGCCCAACTCGAAGGTCCTGGCGGACCACCTGCCCAACGCCCGCCTCGCCCTCTACCCGGGCGCCGGCCACGGCTTCCTGTTCCACTACGCCACCGAGTTCGCCGGTGACGTCAACGCCTTCCTCGGCTGATCCTCCACAACGGACAATGGTCCGGCACCGCGGTGCCGGACCATTGTCGTGCGCTCAACCGAAAATCCACAAAGGACTCACTCGTGCGAGGTCTCGACCACCCGCCGGCGCGCGGCTTCGAGGATCTCGTCCGACAGCGGATCCCCCGCCGTCCCCCGGGCCAGGTACAGCGCACCCACCAACGTCGCCAGCGTCGCCATGTGGTCTTCCCGCGTGGCGGACTCGCCGTCGAACTCGGCGAGGACGTCGAGGAATGTCCGCACGCCGTCGGCATACGACTTGCGCAGCGGGCTCCCCTGCTCGTCCCGCGCGGCCTCGCCGCCGAGCGCCGTGGCGGGGCAGCCCTCGCCCGGCGTGTCCCGCGATTCCTGCGACATGTACGAAGCCGCCAGCTCCGCGCGCCGCTCGCCCACCGGCGCCTCGGGGATCTGCCGCAGCTGCGCGGCCAACTGCTCGAACGCCTCCGCCGCGGCTTCCCCGGCCAGCGCTTCCTTCGACGCGAACTGCCGGTAGAACCCGCCCTGCGTGAGGCCCACTTCGCCCATCAGCTCGGCGACACTGACGCCACCGACGCCCCGCTCGCGGAACAGCCGTGCGGCTGCCGTGACGACCTCACTGCGGTGCCGATCGGCCTCGGCTCGCGACACGCGTCCCATGCGTCCTCCTCAGGGGAAACCTCCCTCCATGATATATGAGGACCATCATCTTTTCCCCGTCGACGACCGTGACGCCCACGACAGCCGGAAATGACACGTTGGGGTGACTCAAGGGGTGGAACCACCGGAATCCGGGCATTTCCCGAAAGCGGAAACCCCGCGTTCGACGGAAAGGACGGCGAAGATGAAAACCCGAATCGCTTCCTGGGCCACGGCCGGCGCACTCGTGTGCGGCGGGCTGGTGGCCACGGCACTGCCCGCGTCAGCCGACCAAGTGCCCGGCAACCCGGACCGGTTCTACGCCTACTGCTCCATCGACGTGCTCGGTTTCCCCTTGGCCTGCACGGAAACCGACGTCACCCACGCGTCGCACGAATGTTCCTACGTGCTCTACGGCGTGGACCTCACGATCGCGTGCGAAAGAATCTGACCGCGGCCGGTCAAATCCGTCCGGCCCACGATTCCACGCGTTCGGTGCCGATGTCGGTGTCGTATCCGTGACCCGGGTGCACCACCGTTTCATCGGGCAGCACGAGCAATTTCCGGCGCACCGAATCGTGCAGCGTCGAGGCGCTCGACATCACGTCGCCGGTCATGCCCGGGCCGCCGGACAGGAGCGTGTCACCGCTGAAGAGCAGGCCTTCGTCGGGCAGGTGCAGACACACCGAACCCGCCGTGTGACCCGGGGTGTGCAGCACGACCACCGGTGAGCCGGCGACGGTGAGCACCTGCCCGTCGGCCAGCTCGGCGTCGGGGCGGCGGCCCGGATTGACCGTGGCCCACAGCTTGGCGTCGCCTGGGTGCAGGAGCACGGGCGCGCCCGTCGCGTCGGCCAGGGTGAGCGCGGCGTCCGCGTGGTCGTTGTGCGCGTGGGTGCACAGGATGCCCAGCACGTCGCGCCCGTCGATCGCGGCGGCGATGGCGGTCGCGTCGAAGCCGGCGTCGACGACCAGCACCTCCTCCTCGTCGCCGAGGAGCCAGATGTTCGTGTCGACCGCGAACGACACCCCGTCGAAGCGGTAGTTCCCGGCGGTCACCGTGAGATCGACGTCCACGCCCGGGACGATCGCACGCACCACGAGCCGCGGTGGTCTCAAATAGCGACAGCTCAGCGCGGCCGCAGCCCCTCGACGAGCGTCGCGATGGTCTCGTCCACCAGCTGCGCCACCGGCCGCGTCCCGCTCATCCCGCTGGTCACGAGCGCGGCCAGCCCCTGCAGCGTCGCGAAGATCGCGAACGCCACGTGCTCACCCGCCACCACGTCGCCTCCCGCCTGCGCACGGGCGATCATCGCCGACGTCGCGGCGAACGTCCGGTCCGCCACCGCCCGCAGGTCACGGGCGTCCTCGCGGTTCTTCGCCGCGAACATCAGGTCCAGCAGCGCCGGCCGCCTCGTCGCGAACCCCACCCACGCCCGCGCGAAGGCCAGCAGCGCGGCGGAGAACGGCGCACCGTCGTCCGCGCGCGCTGCCTCGAGCTCTTGGCCCAGCTGCTCGAAACCCCGCTCAGCAAGGGCGTCGAGCAACGCCCGCTTGTCCGCGAAGTGCTGGCGCGGCGCCCCGTGGCTCACGCCGGCGTCGCGGGCGAGCTGCCGCAGCGACAGCTCGTCGGGCCCCGACTCCTCCAGCACCCGCTCGGCGTTCTCGAGCAGCACCGCCCGCAGGTTGCCGTGGTGGTAGCCGGTGCGCGCCTGGATCATGGCCGGAACCCTACGCGCGTGTAGGCAGCGACAACACCTTGACGAACCCCGCACCGCTCCCTAGGTTGTCCGGACATAGGACGTCGGACATCCCACGTCCTGTGTCTCTCCCCCATCCCCACTGACGAGGAGGCGGAACGTGTCACCGATCCGCAGGTTCGGGACGACTCTTCTCGCGGCAGCCGCACTCGGGCTGTCGTTCACCCCCGCGGCCACGGCCGCACCCACGCACCACGGCTGCACGTCGTCGGTGCCCTTCACCTCCGGCTCCGAGGGCTACGACACCTTCCGCATCCCCGCGGTCGTGCGCGCCGCCAACGGGTCGCTGGTGGCGTTCGCCGAAGGCCGGCGCGACTCGGCCGGCGACTCCGGCGCCATCCAGACCGTGTCGAAAACCTCGCGCGACGGCGGCTGCACCTGGGGCCCGCTGACCGTCGTGGACAGCAACGGCGACAACACCGCCGGCAACCCCACCCCGGTCGTGGCGCGCGACGGCGAGCTGGTGCTGCTGACCGTCCACAACGGACCGGTCAGCGAAGCGCAGATCATGTCCGGCACCGCGTCCGCGCAGGACACCCGCCGGGTGTTCGTGTCCAGCAGCCCCGACAACGGCCGCACCTGGACGCCGGCCCGCGACATCACCTCCGAGACCAAACTGCCCACCTGGCGCTGGTACGCCACCGGTCCGGGACACGCCACGCTCCTTCGCCACGGCCCCCACGCCGGCCGGATCGTGGTGCCCGCCAACCACTCCAGCGCTCCGCCCGCCGGCTCGACCGACGTCGGCACGGAGGCGAAGTACTACGGCGGCCACGACCTCTACAGCGACGACAACGGCCGCACCTGGCACATCGGCTTCACCGACGACCGCACCGACGGCGTGATCGCCGCCAACGAGACGTCGATGACCGAGCTGCCCACGGGCGCGCTGTACTTCACCAGCCGCAACCAGGGCTCCGCCGCCGACCACCGCGTCGACGGCTACAGCTTCGACGGCGGCAAGACGCTCGTGCGCCCGTACCAGGTGCAGCCGGGGATCTCCGGCACGAAGGTGGAAGGCAGCGTGCTGCAGACCACGATCCCCTGGCTGCTGGTCTACTCCGGTCCGGCCGACCCGGCCACCCGCGCGGTGATGCAGCTGCGGCTCAGCTCGGACGGCGGGCGTACGTGGAACCCGGGCCGCACGCTGACGAGCAACCCGGCGGGCTACTCCGACCTCGTGCAAGCCGACCCGGCGACCGTCGGCCTGCTGTACGAGACGGGCACCGCCGGCCCCTACGAAAGCGTGGTGTTCCAGCGCATCCCGCTTTCCGGCGTGCGCTGACCCACACCTCGGTCCTGCCGCGCCTGGGGGTGCGGCAGGATCGGGGACCGGGGCGGAAGGGGCACGGCGATGACCGAAGACCGGTGGATCCGGCGCTACCACCCGGCGGACGACGCACCGGTGCGCCTGGTGTTCCTGCCGCACGCGGGCGGTTCGGCGTCGTTCTTCCACCCGTTCTCGAAGGCGCTCTCGCCCGACGTCGACGTGCTCGCCGTGCAGTACCCCGGCCGGCAGGACCGCTTCGGCGAACCGCCGCTCACGCGGATCCCGGACCTCGCCGACGCCATCACCCAAGCCGTGCTGCCGTGGCTCGACGTGCCCGTGGTGCTCTTCGGCCACAGCATGGGCGCCATGCTCGCCTACGAAGTCGGCCTGCGGCTGGAGGCCCGGGGTTCCGGGCCGCACGCCGTGGTCGTCTCCGCCCGCCGCGCCCCGTCCCGCCCGGGCGACAACACCAAACACCTGCTCGACGACAACGCGTTGCTCGCCGAAGTCGCGAACCTCAGCGGCACCGACCCGCGCGTGCTCGCCGACGAAGAACTGCGTGCCCTCGTCCTGCCCGCGCTGCGCGCCGACTACACCGCCGTCGAAACCCACACCCACCCCGACGCCCCACCGCTGGCTGCGCCGATCCACGCGCACGCCGGCGCCGACGACCCGCGCGTGACCCCCGAAGACGTCCGCGCCTGGGCCGCCCACACCACCGGCGGTTTCGACTTCACGACCCACCCCGGCGGCCACTTCTACCTCACCGAGCACCTCGCCGACGTCGTGGCGGCACTGCGGAAGACCTTGGTGATCACCCAGTAGGGTGCGCGAAATGGGACTGCGAAAGCTCCTCACCGGGTTCGGCAAGACCCCCGCGTTCGCCGCGCTCGGCCGGGCGCTCGTCCCCGCCGACCGCCTGATGCTGCGCGTGACCGGCGGCCGCCTCGGCGTCGGCACGCCGCTGGGTCTGCCGGCCCTGCTGCTCACCACGGTCGGCCGCACGAGCGGTGAGCCGCGCCAGGTGCCGCTGCTCTACGTCGAACGCGACGGGGGCTACGTCGTGATCGGCTCCAACTGGGGCGGCGAGAAACAACCCGCGTGGTCGGCGAACCTGCTCGCCCAGCCCGAGGCGACGGTCAGCATGCGCGGGCGCACCACCCCGGTCCGCGGCCGGCTCCTCGAAGGCGACGAGCGCCAGGAGATGTGGGACGCCGTCGCCCGGTACTGGCCCGCCTACGACACGTACGCCGTGCGCGCCGCCCATCGCGAAATCCGGGTGTTCCTCCTCTCGCCCCGGTAGCTTGGGCCATTCGGCCGAGCGAAGGAGAGGCGGATGCCGCACTACGCGATCCTGATCTACGAACGCGAGACGCCCGGCGGCGTCGCGGATCTCCCGCCCGAGCTGCTCGAAGAGCACGCCCGCGTCGAGGACCGCATCACCGCTTCGGGCGGCACGCTGATCGCCGGGTACGCCACCCAGCCCTCGGCCATGACGCGGTCGCTTCGCGGCGCGTCGGTCACCCCCGGCGCCTTCGCGGTGAGCCCGGAAGCCATGGCCGGCTTCTTCATCGTCGACGCGCGCGACCTCGACCACGCCGTGGAGATCGGCGGTTTCGTCCCCGTGCTCGACGGCGGCGTCGAGGTCCGGCCGCTGCTCGGCGGCTGAGTCCGAACGGGCGGGCTTCAGCGAGTGAGCACCGGCGCCAGGCCGAACACCTCGAACACCCCGGGGTCCTGGAACACGACGGTGTGCGCGACGCGGCCGTCGGCGATCGAGAACACCTGCAGCGTGTGCAAGCGGAAGTCCGAGCCGTCCCAGCAGTAGGCGGCGAAGGCCGGCTGGCCGTTGGCGTGCGTACGCCGCAGCTGCCAGCGCGTGCCGCGCATCTCGAACACGCGCGCCATGAAGCGGGCGTAGTCGGCGCGGCCGCGGTACCAGAGCGGGACGGGCGGCATCTCCAGCACGACCTCGTCGGTCAGCAGAGAAACCAGCGCGTCGACGTCGGCCGCCTCGAAAGCGCGGACATAGCCGTCGATCACCTCGTCACCCGATTCGGTGAGCTCGTCGGCCGACACCCCGGCGACGCCGGTTCGCGCGCGTTGCAAGGCGCTGTTCACCGAGGCCGCGGTGGTGCCGAGCAGTTCGGCGACCTCGACGGCGCTGAAGTCGAGCACGTCCCGCAACACGAGCACCGCGCGTTGACGCGGCGGCAGCATCTGCATCGCCGCGACGAACGCGAGCCGCACGCCCGAGCGCGCGGCGGTGACGGCGGCCGGGTCGTCGGGCAGCGGCTGCAGCCACGGCACGTCGAACGCCGGCACCAGCGGCTGCAGCGGGTCTTCGCTCGGGCCGCCGAGTCCCGTCGGCAACGGCCGGCGGGCGCGGCCTTCGAGCGCGGTGAGGCACGCGTTGGTCGCGATGCGGTAGAGCCAGGTCCGGATCGAGGCGCGCGTGCTGTCGTAGCGATCCCACGCGCGCCAGGCGCGCAGCATCGTCTCCTGCACGAGGTCCTCGGCCTCGTGCACCGAGCCGAGCAGGCGGTAGCAGTGCACCACCAGCTCGGCCCGGTGCGGACCGGTGCTCGCCGCGAAGTCGGGCACGTCAGTGCGCCGGGGCGTTGCTGTAGGCGGCGACCGACCACGACCCGTCGGCGCGGGTCAGGACCCAGGTGGCGATGCGCTCGCGTTCGGCCGGCAGGGCGTCCTCGCCGGCGAACAGGATCCCGGCGCGGCTGACGACGATCGCGGTGTCGCCGTCCACGCGCACGTCCTGCGGCTCGTCGACGCCGCGCGAACCCTTGAGCGGACCGGCGAACGCGGCGCCCATGTACTCGCGCACGGCGGCACGGCCCTGGTGGAAGACGCCGGGCATCACCACGGTCGCGTTCTCTGTGTAGCGCGCGGCGAACGCGTCGGCGTCGTTGTCGGCCCACGCGGCGTAGAGGCCGGTCAGCAGATCGCGGATCTCGGTGGGGGTGGCGGTGGTGGTCATCGTGGCGGTCCCTTCCGTGAAGTGGTTTCGCAGGGACATACCGGCGGGCCGCCCGGAACTCATCGCCGAACCGGCAGGAACTTTTCGGCTCGCGATTGCAGGTACCGGCGTTCGGGCAGGCTCGACGTCCGTTTGGCCGCGCGGAGGTAGTGCGCGTGGGCCGCGTCGGTGTCGCCGGCGAGCTCCAGCAGGTGGGCGCGCACGGCGTCGAGGCGGTGGCCCTGCTTGAGCCGGCTGTCGTCCGCCACGGTGGCGAGCAGGTTCAGCGCGGCGGCCGGCCCGTCGACCATCGCGACGGCGATCGCCCGGTTGAGCGTCACGACCGGGCTGGGCGCGAGCTCCGCCAGCACGTCGTAGAGCTCGACGATCTGCGGCCAGTCCGTGGTCTCGGTGCTCGCCGCGCGGTCGTGCAGCGCGGCGATCGCGGCCTGCACCTGGTACGGCCCCACCGGTCCGCGCCCGAGCGTGCGGTTCACGAGCACGAGGCCCTCCGCGATCAGCGGCACCGTCCACAAGCGACGGTCCTGGTCGGCCAGCGGCAGCAACGCACCCTCGTGCGTCCGCGCGGGGCGCCGGGCGTCCGTGAGCAACATCAGGGCGAGCAGTCCCGCGACCTCACCGTCGTCGGGCAGCAGCGCATGCACGGCGCGGGTCAGCCGGATCGCTTCCGCGGTCAGCTCCACGCGGTGCAGCTCCTCGCCCGAAGACGCGGTGTAGCCCTCGTTGAAGATCAGGTACAGCACGTGGAGCACGACCTGCAGCCGCGCGGGCCAGTCCTCGGCCGAGGGCTCGGCGAACGTCGACCCCGCGGCCGCGATGCTCTCCTTCGCGCGCGTGATCCGCCGCGTCATCGTGGCCTCGGGCACCAGGAACGCGGTCGCGATCTCCGCCGTGGTCAGGCCGCCCACCGCGCGCAACGTCAGCGCGACCTGCGAGCTCGGCGTCACCGCCGGATGGCAGCACAGGAACAGCAGCGTCAACGTGTCGTCGTGCTCCGGCGCGCGGTCCTCGCCCGGCCCGGCCACCTGGGTGACCTCTTGGACGGCCACGTTCTCTTCGCGCCGGCGCCGGGCGCTCTCGCTGCGCCACAGGTCGGTGAGCCGCCGGGTCGCGACGGTGAGCAGCCACGCGCGCGGGTTGTCCGGCACGTCTCCGTCGGCCCACTGCTCGACGGCCGCGAGCAACGCCTCCTGCACGGCGTCCTCGCACGCCTCGAACTGGCCGTACCGGCGCACCAGCACCCCGAGCACCTGCGGCACGAGCGGCCGGAGCAGGTCGACGTCCATCAGCCGGGCTCGATGTCGCTCTCGGCGTCGGCGTAGAACAGGATCGGCCGGACCTCGACACCGAGGCCCTCGATCCCGGCGTCGGGGATCATCGCGGCGACCTCGAGCGCGCGCTCCCGGCTCTCGCACTCCACCAGGTAGAAGCCCGCGAGGAACTCCTTCGACTCGATGAACGGCCCGTCGGTCACCGCCGGCACCCCGTCGCGGACGCGCACCACGGCACTGTCCGCGGGCGAACCGAGCGCCTGGGTGTTGATCATCTCGCCCGTCGCGCGGATCTTCGCCATGAAGTCACCCTGGCCGGCCATGACCGCGTTGCGGGTCTCCTCCGAGAGGCCGTCCCAGACCTCGGGGTTCATGTGCATGATCAGCAGGAACTTCACGACGTCCTCCCCGGTGCGGATCCCGACGAGGCCCAACCTAGCGTGTCCCGGACCACACCGCGGCGACGGTGCTACAGGCGCGCGGCGATCCCGTCGAGCAGGCAGTCGAGCCCGAGCTCGAACTGAACGTCTTCGGCGGGGGTGGCCGGGGCGTGGGGGTCGGCGCTGAGGAAGTCCTTGACCACGCGTTCGAGGAGCGGGAAACGCGGCTCCGCGTCGCTGAAGTCGACGAACCAGGCTCCGGCCAGTTCCTGGACGTCGCCGAGCCCGCGGAACCCCTGCCGCTGCCACATCTTCCGCTCCTCGGTCCGCTGCAGGGCCTGGCCGACGACGTAACCGTCGAGCAGCCGGTGGTAGGAGACCGCGGCCGGCAGGTCCTGGCCCAGCCCGACGAAGGTGCTCAGCACGAACTCCTGGCGGCGGCTCGCGTGCGGCCCGGCGGGCGGGCGTTGGTGCACGAGCTCGGCGAACCACGAGTGGCGTTTCATCATCGACCACGAGTCGTGCGCGACGCGCGACAGCTCGGCACGCCAGTCCTCGCTCGGCTTCTCGGGGGTGGTGACCTCTGCGTTCGCGGCGTCGAGCATGAGGTCGACGAGGCCGTCCTTGTTGTGCACGTAGCGGTAGAGCGACATGGGCGTGGACGAGCCCAGCTCCTTCGCGACGGCGCGCATGGTGAGCGCGTCGGAGCCACCGGAGTCGGCGATCGCGATCGCGGTCTTCACGATCTCCGCGCGGCCGAGGCCCCACCGCCGTTCCGGTGGTTCGGGCAGCAGCCAGATCGGCGGGGTCGGGGTTCCCTGAGCGCTCAAGCGGCCTCCTGTCGGTTGCGTCGATCCTACTCGGCGTGTACAACGTACATAGAGTGTACGACGTACACACATGATCAATGGATGTCCAAGCCGGTCGAACTGGGGGTTGTCATGAACGAACGGACGCAGGTGCTGATCAGCGGCGGTGGGGTCGCCGGATTGACCGCCGCGCTGCTGCTGCACCACCACGGCGTGCGCGCGGTGCTGGTGGAGAAGCACGCGAGCACGTCACCGCAGCCGAAGGCGCGGCGGTTCAACCACCGCAGCAACGAGGTGTTCCGTGCGCTCCGCCTGAGCGACGCGGTGGCGGAGGCGAGTGTGCCGCTGGCGTCGTTCGCGGGGATACTGAGCGGGCCGACGCTGGCCGAGGCGACGTGGCCGGAGATCACGCCGGCAATGGAGGCCGGCATGGCGCAGTTCGGCCGGATGAACGATCAGAGCCCGGCGCCGAGCGTGCTGTGCCCGCAGGACGTGCTGGAGCCGGTATTGCGTCGCGCCGCGGAGGATCGTGGGGTTTCGGTGCGGTTCTCGACGGAGCTGGTGTCGTTCACGCAGTCCCCTTCGGAGGTCACGGCGTCGCTGCGTTCCGCCGGGGGCGAGGTCTCGGAAGTGACGGCGGATTACCTGATCGCGGCCGACGGGGCGCGCAGCCCGGTCCGCGAGGCGCTGGGGATCCCGCGCAGCGGCTACGGCCACCTCGCGGACAACCTCGACATCGCCTTCCGCGCGGATCTCACGGATCTGGTGCGGGACAAGAAGTTCAACCTGTGCCGGATCGAGAACCCGGCGGCGTCGGGCGCGTTCGTGTCGGTGAACGGCACCGATCGGTGGCTGTTCTCCACGTCGGACTTCACCGGCTCCGCGACCCTGGGCGACGACGGCTGGCGCGACCTGCTGCGCACCGTGGTCGGCGTGCCGGACCTCGACGTGGAGGTGCTGAGCCTGATGCCGTGGGAGTCGGGCATGTACGTGGCCGACCGCTACGCCGAGGGCCGCGTCTTCCTCGCCGGCGACGCCGCGCACGCCATGCCGCCCCTGGCCGCGGCCGGCGCGAACACCGCGATCGGCGACGTCCACAACCTGGCGTGGAAGCTCGCGGCCGTGCTCGCCGGGTCGGCGTCACCCGCGCTGCTCGACACCTACCACGCCGAACGCCGGCCCCTGGGCTACGCGACGGCCGAGTTCTCCAGCCGGATCAGCGGCCACCTGGGCACCATGATCACGTCCGTCACCAGCGGCGACGTCCCGGTCGACCCGGTCACCGCCCTCTTCGGCGTGCAGTACGACGAGGGCGCCTTCGTCCCCGACACCCGCGGCCCCGCCCCCTCCGACCACTACGCGCCGGCCGGCCGGCCTGGCACCCGCGTGCCCCACGCCTGGGTCTCGCCCGGGGTGTCCACTGTGGACGTCGCCGGCCCGGGCTTCGTCCTCCTCACTCCGCCCGGCGAAACCCACTGGACCGCGATCGCCCACCACCTCGGCCTCCGCACGGTCTCGATCCCCGACCCCACCTGGCTCACCTCCACCGCCCTCTCCCCCGACGGCGCCCTCCTCCTCCGCCCCGATGCCATCGTCGCGTGGCACTCGTCCTCCGACCTCCCCCTCGCCGACGCCTGCGCCCGCATCCTCGGCCACCCGGCGGCCGTCGTTGGCTGACCACTCCCACGGGCGGCCGTCCGACGCGGCCCGCCCACCGTGCCCAGCCCGGCTCGGCGGCCGAAGTACACGCCCGGATCCCCCACGCCCACATGCACATCAGCCCGGACCAGGACCTCCCCGCGCGAACACCTCCTGGTCCGGCCGACTCGCGAGGCGGTGGTCACCCACGAAGACATGACCGCCACGCAACCACCAACACAGGCACCCGCGCGAGCAAACCGAGCTCACCGGCCGCAGCACCCCACCGCATCCCGCCCCAGCCCATATGGGCCACGGACCGGACCAGTACGTGCCCGCACCTCCACACGAACACCACCTGGTCCGGCAACCCGGCCGAGCGGTGCTCGCCGACGAAGACATGACCGCCACGCAACCACCAACACAGGCAGCCACCCGGGCAAACCGAGCTCACCGGCCGAAGTACCCCACCGGATCCCCGACCCAGCCGACGTGCGCATCCGGCCGCACCAGCACCTCCCCGGCACCCCGCGCGAACACCACCCGCTCCGGCAATCCGGCCGGCCGGCGGTCACCGACGTACACAAACCGGCCACCCCGCAACTGCTCGTACAGCCGGTCCCCAGGAAGCACCCGGTCCTCAGCACGAGCTCCGACCAGACGATCAGCACCCTTCGGAGGCGCGTAACGAATACCCACCCCCGAGACAACCCCCGCGACGCGGCGGGCGAGCGGGCCCACGGACAACGCGGCGCCGAGGAGGCGGTTGCGGGCTTCGCGGAGCACGAGCGGCCTGATCATCGCCAGGCGGATGATCGCGCCGCTGCTGCGGAGCACGAGGCGGCCGACCGGGTGGCGCTCGGTCTCGTACGTGTCGAGCAGCGTCTCCGGCATGCGGCCGGCCAGGACCTCGGCGAGTTTCCAGCTCAGGTTGGCCGCGTCCTGCAGGCCGGTGTTCATGCCCTGGCCGCCGGCGGGTGAGTGGACGTGGGCGGCGTCGCCGGCGAGGAAGACGCGGCCGGAGCGGTAGTGCGGGGCCTGGCGCTCGTCGCTGTGGAAGCGGGAGGGCCAGCGGGCGTCGTGCATGCCGAGGTCGGTGCCGAGGGAGCGGCGGGTGATGTCGCGGACCTCGTCGAGCGAAAGCGGCGCGTCGTCCGGCACCTGCGAGCGCCGGTCCCAGGCGAACACGCGGTAGTAGCCGTCGCCGAAGGGGGCGACGAACGCGAAGCCGTCGCCGACGCCGTTGACCATGAGGAGGTCTTCGGGCGGCGAGGCGAGGCGGACGTCGGCCAGCATGATCGACTTCAGCACCGAACGGCCGGGGAACGGCAGGCCGAGCTGCCGGCGTACGACGCTGTGCAGGCCGTCGGTGCCGACGAGGTAGCGGGCGCGGTAGCGCGCGCCGTCGGCGGTGGTGACGTCGACGCCGTCGTGGTCCTGGGCGAGCGTGCGCACCTCGGCGCCCCACACGAACTTCGCGCCCAGCCGCTCGGCGCGCGAACGCAGGATCTCCTCGGTGTGAGTCTGCGGGGTGATCAGCAGGTAGCCGTGGCGCGAGGGCAGCTTCGCGAGGTCGATCTCGACCCGGTCGAACAGCCGCAGCTCACGCAGCCGCGCGCCGGTGGCGATGAGCTCGTCGGCGACGCCGCGCACGTCGAGGTGCTCCAGCGTGCGGGCGTGCACCCCGAACGCCCGGGTCAGGTTCGATCCCGTGGTCCGCCGTTCGAGCACCGTCACGGCCACGCCCGCCTCGGCGAGATCCCCGGCGAGCAGCAGCCCGACGGGTCCGGCTCCGACCACCAGCACTTCCGATTCCATGTCGACCCCCAAGTCAACATCCGTTTGCCAACACCTGTTGGCATTCAGTAGACGCCCTGGTACTAGCCCTGTCAACACCTGTTGGCCTACAGTTGTTGGCATGACCTTGGCCCGACCCCGGCGCTCCGACGCGACGCGCGCCGCCATCCTCGACGCCGCCCGCGAGCGCTTCGCCGCGGACGGGTACGAGCGCGCGACGATCCGCGCGATCGCGGCCGACGCGGCCATCGACCCGTCGATGGTGATGCGCTACTACGGCTCCAAAGAGAAGCTCTTCGCGGCCGCGGCCCACTTCGACCTGCGCCTGCCCGACTTCACGCAGCTGCCGCTCGAAGACATCGGCACGCTGCTCGCCCGGCACGTGCTGGCGCGCTGGTCGGGCGACGAGACGCTGTTCGCGCTCCTGCGCGCGGGCGTCACCAACGAGACGGCGGCCGGACGCATGCGCTCGATCTTCGCCGACCAGCTCGGACCGCAGGTCGCGAAGGTGTGCCCGGATCCCGCCGAGGCGCCGGTGCGCGCCGGGCTGATCTCGTCGCAGGTGCTGGGCCTGGCGCTGTGCCGGTTCGTGCTGCGGCTACCGCCGGTCGCGGAGATGACCGACGACGAGGCCGTGCGCTGGCTCGGGCCGACGCTGCAGCGCTACCTCGTGGGGTACTGAGCTCCCTCGAAGCTCACTCGAACCGCGTCGCGTCGCCCGCGCCGTAGCGGACGATCTCCGCCTCGCCGGACGAGAAGTCGACCACCGTGGTCGGTTCGACGCCGCAGTCGCCGGAGTCGAGCACCGCGTCGAGCTGGTGATCGAGCTCTTCCTTGATCTCCCAGCCCTGGGTGAGGGGCTCGCCGGAGTCGGGCAGCAGCAGCGTGCTCGACAGGATCGGCTCTCCGAGCTCGGCCAGCAGCGCCTGCGTGACCACGTGCTCCGGGATGCGCACGCCGACCGTCTTCTTCTTCGCGTGCATCAACCGCCGCGGCACTTCCTTCGTCGCGGGGAGGATGAACGTGTACGGCCCGGGCGTGGTGGCCTTGATCGCGCGGAACACCGCGTTGTCCACATGCACGAACTGCCCGAGCTGGGCGAAGTCCTGGCAGACGAGCGTGAAGTGGTGGCGGTGGTCGAGCTTGCGGATCGCCCGGATCCGCTCCATGCCCTCCTGGTTGCCGAGCCGGCAGCCGAGCGCGAAGCACGAGTCGGTGGGGTACGCGATGAGCCCGTCTTCGCGAAGCAGGTCCACAACCTGGGCCAGCGAGCGCCGCTGCGGGTTCTGCGGGTGCACGTCGAAGTAGCGGGCCATGCGCCGAGCTTAGGGGTGATCCACCTCGGGGGCCGGGCGGGCGCGCCAGCGCGCGGCGAGGCAAAGTGTCCGCGTGCACGCTCTCTGGTCCACGGACGCACAGTGGTCACTGCTGCTCCCCGTGCTGCTCGCCCTGGTGCTGAGCACGGCGATCGGCCTCGAGCGCGAGGTCGGCAACAAACAGGCCGGCCTGCGCACACACACGCTGGTGGGCGTGGGGTCGGCGGTGTTCATGCTCGTGTCGAAGTACGGGTTCGCCGATCTGCTGAACACCGAGCACGTGGCGCTCGACCCGTCGCGGATCGCGGCGCAGATCGTCTCGGGCATCGGGTTCGTCGGCGGCGGGCTGATCTTCGTGCGCCGCGACGCCGTGCGCGGGCTCACGACGGCCGCGACGGTGTGGCTCGCGGCGGCCGTCGGCGTCGCGTGCGGCGCGGGGCTGCCCGTGCTCGCGGTGGCGACGACCGTCGGACTGATCGTGATCACTCGCGGTTTCCCGCCCCTTTCCCGGTTCGTGGCACGGCATCGGCGTGAACCACCCATTCTGCGGCTGAGCTACTCCGATGGGCACGGAGTTTTGCGAAACGTTCTCGCGAGCTGTACCGAACGCGGCTGGGTGGTCCACCGGGTGGCGGTCGACAGGGAGACGGTTTCCGAAGAGGGGCAACGGATCGCGGTCGTCACGCTGCGCCTGCAGGGCCGCGGTGATCTCGCGGAATTGACGGCGGAACTCGCGGAACTGGCCGGTGTGCGGAGCACCGCGACGGGCGCGGAAGATCCACTCGAAGATTGATCGCGTGCCTGTCCACACAGCGGCCCGGTCTTCGGGCACACTGGACGGCACACGGAAACCTCGGTGCGGCAACGAAAAAAACGCGCCCGGGGAGAAACCATCCAAATGGGAGGTGAGGCCATGGCCCCCGAAGGTGGCGAGGACCTGATGTCCGTCGAGCCGCGTTTCGAACCGGCTTGGCGCGGCTATCACCGAGGCCAGGTCAAGGAATTCGTGGCCTGGGCCCAGGAAGAGCTCCGCCGCGTGGCGGCCGAACGCGACGCGGCGATGCGGCGCTCGGCCCGGCTGGCGGAGCACAACCGCGAGCTGCACGCGACGATCGACCGCATCAGCCGCACCCCCATAGAAGCCGACGCGCTCCAGGAACGATCACGGCGCATGATCGAGCTGACTCGCGAAGAAGCTTCGGAAATCATCGCGCGGGCAAAGGAAAAGGCGGAGCAGACGCGGCTCGACGCCGAGGCCGAGGCGGTGCGGCTCACCGAGAAGGAACGCGCGCTCGTCGCCGCGACCGAGGAAGATCGCCGTCGCCAGCAGGCCGCGCACGAGGAGTTCATGCGCCGCGCGGCCGCCGAACGCGCCGCCGCCGACGAGGCCGCCGCCACGCGGCGCCGCCGCATGGAGGACGACCTCACCGAGGCCCTGCACCAGCGCCGCACCGCAACGATCACCGAACTGGACACCCAGCGCACGAAAACGCTGCGCGAGCTCGACGCCCACCGCACCGAGACAGTGCGGAACCTGAACGCGCAGCGCACCGAAACGCTGCGCAAGCTGGAGACCGAACGCGTCGAAACCGAGCGGGCGCTGGCTGCCCAGCGCACGGAAACCCTGCGCGACCTGGAGAACCAGCGCACGGAAACCCACCGCGTGCTCGCCGCGCAGATCGCCGAAGCGCAGACGGAGGCCGACGCCCGGGTTCGCCGCGCGACCGAGCACGCCAACGACATCGTCACCCAGGCCGACGATCGCGTCGCCGAACTGACGGCCATCCACCACCGCCTGAAAACGGCGCTCACCGGCACGCGCGAGCTCCTCGCGTCGGCGACCGCCGCGCTCGACCCGCAGCCCGGCGACACCGACACCCCCGTGCCCGTCCAGCGCCGCAAACCGGCGCTCACCGAGGCAACCGCAACCGGCTGACCTGCGGTTGTCTCACTCCTGCAACTTCTTCCGGGCAGCCTGAGCACGCGGCGCCGCCCCGGCTTTTCACCCCGTCCCCGGCGTGGAGCGCCCTGCCGAGATCACGTGCGCCCCTAAGTTGGGGCCATGACCATCACCGGGCCGAGGACGTCGACGCGGTTGCTGCTCGTCGTCGTGTGCGTGGTGGTGCTGGCCACGGCGACCACGCTCGCCAACCGGGTCCTGCCGGGCTGGGCGTACCCGATCTGCGGTGCGGTGACGGCGGCGGTGCTGCTCGCGCTCGCGTTCGGCGCCGGGTACACGTCGGCCGACCTCGGCGTCAGCCGCGCGACGCTCGGGCGGGCGGCCGTCACCGGGTTGATCGGGGCGGCGTTCTTCCTGGTCGTCTTCGGCATCGCGGCCGCGGTGCCGGCGTTGCGGACCGTCTACGACGACGGGCGCGTCGGCGACCCCGACCTGCCGCAACTGCTGTGGCTCACGCTCGGGCGGATCACGTTCGGCACGGTGATCGTGGAGGAGATCGCGTTCCGCGGCGTGCTGCCGGCGCTGCTCGGCGCGCGCGACGACCGCTGGCGGTGGGGGCCGATCCTCGGGGCGTCGGCGTTCTTCGGGCTGTGGCACTTCTTGCCGGCGCTGGCCGTCGGGCGCAACGCGGCCGTGCAGGCGGCGTTGGGCGGCATCCCGACGCAGCTGTTGCAGGTGCTCGCGATGGTCGCGGCCGCCGCGGCGGGTGTCTTCCTGTACGCGTGGCGGCACTTCGGCCGGGGCGTGCTGGCGTCGGTGCTGGTGCACTTCACGACGAACGTCGGCGGGCTCGTCATCGCGGTGGCCGTCCGGGCGTGAATACGCATACCCCGTATCGGATACGTGGGGTGGGTATACTCGACGACGTACGGGTGCGAACGAAGGGGACGATGCGCGATGACGGGCTACGGCAACGAGCGGGATGCCTATCTGAAGCGTCTGCGCCGCATCGAGGGACAGATCCGGGGCCTGCAACGCATGGTCGAGGAGGACAAGTACTGCATCGACATCCTCACGCAGGTGTCGGCGGCCACGAAGGCGCTGCAGTCGTTCTCGCTCGAGTTGCTCGACGAGCACCTGGCCACCTGCGTCGTGGAGGCCGCGGCGGCCGGCGGTGAGGAAGCCGATCTGAAGGTCCGCGAGGCCTCCGACGCGATCGCGCGGCTGGTCCGCTCGTAGGTTCGGACGGTGAAATCCGGACCGTGAAATTCGGACACTGAAAGAGGGGCACCCCGGCCGGGGTGCCCCTCTTTTGTGTGCGGTTCAGCGTGCGGCGCGGAAGCCGCGCAGGCGGAGGCTGTTCGAGACCACGAACACCGACGAAACGGCCATGGCAGCCCCGGCGATCATCGGGTTGAGCAGGCCGAACGCCGCCAGCGGCAGAGCGGCGACGTTGTAGGCGAAAGCCCAGAACAGATTGCCCTTGATCGTGCCGAGCGTGCGCCGCGCGAGGCGGATGGCGTCGACGGCGGCGCGCAGGTCACCGCGGACGAGAGTGAGGTCGCCGGCCTCGATGGCGGCGTCGGTGCCGGTGCCCATGGACAGGCCGAGGTCGGCTTGGGCGAGGGCGGCGGCGTCGTTGACGCCGTCGCCGACCATGGCGACCACGCGGCCCTCGGACTGCAGCCGCTTGACCACCGCGACCTTGTCTTCGGGCAGGACCTCGGCGATGACCTCGTCGATCCCGGCGGCCTGCGCGATGGCCTGAGCGGCGCCCGCGTTGTCACCGGTCAGCAGGACCGGGGTGAGGCCGAGCGCGCGCAGCTCGGCGACGGCTCGGGCCGAGGTGGGTTTGATCGTGTCGGCGACGACCAGCACGGCTTGGGCCGCGCCGTCCCAGGCCACGAACACCGCCGTGGCGCCCTGCTGCTCGGCCGCCGACTTGGCGTCGGCGAGCGGACCGTCGACGTGAATGCCCCAGTCGGCCAGGAAAGCGGCGCGGCCGGCGAGGACGGCGGTGCCGTCGACGAGGCCGGTGACGCCGAGGCCCTCGGTCGAGCGGAACTCCTGGACCGCGGGCAGTTCGCCGACGCGGTCGCGGGCGCCGGCCACGATGGCCTTCGCGATGGGGTGCTCGGAGGCGTCTTCGACGGCTCCGGCGTAGCGCAGGACCTCGGCCTCCGTGACGCCCTCGGCGGCGTGGACGGCGGTGAGGCTCATGCGACCGGTGGTGACGGTGCCGGTTTTGTCGAGCACGACGGTGTCGACGCGCCGGGTGGATTCGAGCACCTCGGGGCCCTTGATCAGGATGCCGAGCTGCGCGCCGCGGCCGGTGCCGACCAGCAGCGCCGTGGGCGTGGCGAGGCCGAGCGCGCAGGGGCAGGCGATGATCAGCACGGCGACCGCGGCGGTGAAGGCTTCGGCGACGTCGCCGCCACCGGCCAGCCACGCGACGAGGGTGATCAGGGCGAGCATGAGCACGATCGGGACGAAGATCCCGGACACCCGGTCGGCCAGCCGCTGGACGGCGGCCTTGCCGTTCTGGGCTTCCTCGACGAGGCGCGCCATCTGGGCGAGGCGGGTGTCCTCGCCGATCCGGGTGGCTTTCACGACCAGGCGGCCGCCGACGTTCACGGTCGCGCCGGTCACGGCGTCGCCGGCGGCGACTTCGACGGGCACGGACTCGCCGGTGATCATGCTGAGGTCGACCGCGGAGCTGCCTTCGGTGACCACGCCGTCGGTGGCGATCTTCTCGCCGGGCCGGACGACGAAGCTGTCGCCTACGCGCAGTTCGCTCACGGGGACCCGACGCTCGGTGCCGTTCCGGAGGACGGTGACGTCCTTCGCGCCGAGCTCGAACAACGCTCGCAGGGCGGCGCCGGAGCGGCGCTTGGCGCGGGCTTCGAAGTAGCGGCCGGCGAGGATGAACGTGGTGACGCCGGAGGCGACCTCGAGGTAGATGCTGTTCGTGCCCATCCCCGGCGTCACGGTCAGGGTGAAGGCGTCGCGCATCCCGGTCATGCCGGCGGTGCCGAAGAACAGGGCGTAGAGCGACCAGAGCGTGGCCGCGGAGACGCCGAGAGAGATCAGCGTGTCCATGGTCGCGGCGCCGTGGCGCAGGTTGGTCCACGCGGCGCGGTGGAACGGGAACGCGCCCCACACCACGACCGGCGCGGCCAGGGTGAGCGAGAGCCACTGCCAGTTGTCGAACTGCAGCGCGGGGACCATCGCGAGAAGGATCACCGGCACCGTCAGCAGCGCCGAGTAGACGAGCCGGTCGCGCAGGGGACGCGTCTCGTCGTCGGGCTCGGGCGCTTCGGGCTTCTCGGGCTCGGGGCGCTGCGCCGTGTAGCCGGTGGCCTCGACGACGCCGACCAGGTCGTCGACCGAGATCGTGGCCGGGAACTCGACGTGGGCCTTCTCGGTGGCGTAGTTGACGCTCGCCGTGACCCCGTCGACCTTGTTCAGCTTGCGCTCCACGCGGGCGGCGCACGAGGCGCACGTCATCCCGCCGATGACGAGCTCGACCGTCTGTGGAGCGTGTGTCGTCGTGGTCATGGCGGCCTACGCGACCAGCCGGTAGCCGGCCTCGGTGACGGCCGCCGAGACGGCGTCCACGGCCAGCGGCTGCTCGCTGACGACCTTCACCGCACCCGACGCGAGGTCCACGTCGACTTCCCGGACACCGGCGAGCTCCCCGACCTCTTCACGCACCGCGCCGACGCAGTGCGCGCAGGTCATACCCTCGACGGTGTAGGTGGCTTCGGTCATCACCGGCTCCTTCGTGCTGTGGCTTTCCTGATCTCTTTATACCCCTTGGGGGTAGGGGTTCACCACGTGGGCCGCCTGTGGGACCGGTTACCCGGCCCGGCAGACTGCGGTGATGCGGAAGCTCTACGCGATCGGGATCGGCGCCGGCGACCCGGAACACCTCACGGTGCAGGCGATCGACCGCCTCAACCGCGTCGACGTGTTCTTCGTCCTCGACAAGGGCTCCGCGAAGGCCGACCTCGTGCGGCTGCGCCAGGACATCCTGGCGCGCTTCGTCACACGCCCCCACCGCGTGGTCACGGCCACGGATCCTTCGCGCGACCGCACACCGACCGACTACCGCGCCGCTGTCGCCGACTGGCACGAGCTCCGCGCGGACGTCTACGAGCGCCTCATCCGCGACGAGCTCGGCCCCGACGACACCGGCGCCTTCCTCGTCTGGGGCGACCCGTCGCTGTACGACAGCACCATCGCCCTCATCGAGGCAGTCCTCGCGCGCGGCAACGTCGCTTTCGACTACGAGGTGATCCCCGGCGTGAGCAGCATTTCCGCGCTGGTCGCCCGCCACCGCACGACGATGAACCAGATCGGCCGCGCCGTCCAGCTCACCACCGGCCGCCGCCTCGCCGCGGGCTGGCCCGCGGACGCCGACGACGTCTTCGTCCTGCTCGACGCCCACACCACCTTCGACCAGTTCGCCGACCAGGGGCTCCACATCTACTGGGGCGCATACGTGGGGACGCCGGACGAGATCCTGCTGTCGGGCCCGCTGGACTCCGCCCTGGCGGCGCGCATCAGCTCGGTCCGCGCGGAGGCGCGGGAGAAGCACGGCTGGATCATGGACACGTATCTCCTGCGCCGGCCCCAGCGGTAAGGCGGCTCAGCCCGGCGGTGGCCGGAGGCCGTCCATCAGGAGGTTCAGCAGGCGGCCGGCCTTGGCCTCCTGCTCGCGCCGCGGGGCCACTGTGAAGATGCCGATGAGGGCGGCGGCGAGGTCTTCGGCGGTGACGTCGGAGCGCAGGTCGCCCGCCGCGCGGCCGGCGTCGAGGATCGTCGTGATGGCCGCCAGCAGTTCGGTCCGCGTCTGCGCGTGGGCGATCTCGCCCGACTCGATCATCGCGAGCAGCGTGTCGAGCATCCCGCTCTTGGTCGCGATCCAGTCGCCGAACAAGTCCATCCAGCGCCGCATCGCCGCGGCCGGGGGCACCCGGGCGAGCAGTTCACGAGCGCCGGTCGTCAGCCGCACGACCTGATCCCGGTAGACCGCGTCGACCAGCGACTCGCGGGTCGGGAAGTGCCGGTACAGCGTGGCGATGCCGACCCCGGCCTCGCGGGCGATCGCGCGCATCGACGGCTCGGCGTCAGCCGTCACGAACACGCGAGTCGCCACCGCAAGCAGCTGCTCGCGGTTACGGGTTGCGTCCGCGCGCGGCGCACGCATCTCCGCCTCAGCCAAAACGGATCACGCTCCGATTGTGTTAGGGTCGTCCATACAAACGGAGCATAGTCCGTTTCACTGCGTTCCCTCAGCCAAGGAGACAGGCATACATGAGCGATCACTTGCCCACGAGCAGGAGCAGGGCGGTGCAGCTCGATTCGTTCGGCGGCCCTGAAGTCCTGGGCGTCCGCGAGATTCCCGCTCCGCAGGCCGGCCCGGGACAGGTCCGGGTGCGGGTCACCGCGGCCGGCCTGAACCCGATGGACTGGATCATGACCGCCGACGCGGACACCGCCGCCCGGTTCGGCTTGAGCCTCCCGGCCGGGTTCGGGACCGACTACGCGGGGGTCGTCGACCAGGTCGGTGCCGAAGTGACCGGCTTCGCGCCCGGCGACCGCGTGTTCGGAGGCGCCCTGTCGCGCGCGGTCGCCGACTTCGTGGTGATCGACCCGGCCGGGGCCGCGGCGAACGAGGCCCACCACACTCCCGAGGGCGTCGACGACCGCACCGCCGCCACCTTCACCATCGCCGGCCGCACGGCCTCCGCCGCCCTCGCCGCGGTGTCGCCCGGCCCGGGCGACACCGTGCTGATCGGCGGCGCGGGCGGCGGGGTCGGGGTCTTCGCCGTCCAGCTGGCGCGGATGGCCGGAGCGCGCGTGATCGGCACGGGATCAGCGGCGTCGTCCGAGTTCCTGCGCGAGCTCGGAGCGGAGCCGGTCACCTACGGCGACGGTCTGGCCGACCGGGTTCGAGCCCTCGCTCCCGGTGGGGTCACCGCCGCCATCGACCTGTACGGGACAGAGACACTGCACGCAGCGAGGGAACTCGGCGTTCCGGACAGCCGCATCTGCACCATCGCCACGAAAGTCGACGGGGTGCCGGCGGCCAACGGCGCGAACGCCGCTCCCGGTGCCCTGGAAGAGATCGCCCGCCTGGTCGCGGCAGGCCGGCTCCGGGTGCCGATCGCGGCGAGTTTCCCGGTCGAGCAGATCCACCGCGCGACTGAGCTCCAGGCCGGCCGGCACGTGCGCGGCAAGATCGTCATCGACCTCTAGATCAAGGCCGAAAATGGTGTGGAAATGCAGTCAGGCCCCGGGAGAACCACTGGGGTTCTCAACCGGGGCCTGACTGTCAAAGTAAGTTCGGCGGCGTCCTACTCTCCCACAACCCTTCGGTTGCAGTACCATCGGCGCTACCAGGCTTAGCTTCCGGGTTCGGAATGGGACCGGGCGTT
>NZ_JBEYSJ010000065.1:0-23545 GCF_040704195.1 Amycolatopsis sp. NPDC047767 | reverse complement strand
AGACCCCATTAGAGGTCCACAACGAGTACCTGAACCGACAGCTCGCAGCATGAATTAGCCATACGAAAGCTGTCCGGAAATTTCGGGGCGTCTCAATTCCCGCCATCCGCTCCCGCCGCGGTCCGCGACGCCGCAAGCCGGCCAAGCTGCACGCCGGCAAGGCCTACGACCAGCCCGACCTCCGCCGCTGGGTCCGAGACCACGGCATCAAGGTCCGCATCGCCCGCAAGGGCATCGAATCCAAGGACAAGCTCGGCAAACACCGCTGGGTGATCGAACGAACCATGGCCTGGTTCACCGGATACCGCCGCCTCACCCTGCGCTACGAACGCAAAGCCGAACACTTCCTCGCCTTCCTCATCCTCGGAGCCAGCCTCACCTGCTACAAGAAACTCCGCAAACTAGCCACATGAGACACGCTCTAATACTGCAACGACACTTCGTTATAAATTGCCCGGCGTGTCGGTTAGGCCCTGGTTCGACGGTCGTGTAGTTGATCTTGTGTGCTGGAGATGGTGACGGACTGGTCGGCGCAGTTCGCTGCGTTCGCGGGGCGGTTCGCGACGCGGTTTTCCCGGGTGGAGCCGCGGCGGCAGATGGTGTCCTACCTGCGGGGACTGCTGGCCGAAGTTGAGCGCAAGAACGGCTGGACCCTGGCGGAGATGGCCGGTGAGGCCGGTCCGCAGGGCATGCAGCGGCTGCTGAACTTCTACGCCTGGGACGCCGATGGCGTGCGTGACGATGTGCGTGCTGCGGTGGTCGAGGTGCTGGCGGACGCGCAACGCGGCGTCGTGATCGCGGACGAGACCGGGTTCGTGAAGAAGGGCACGAAGTCCGCCGGCGTGGCGCGCCAGTATTCGGGCACGGCCGGGCGGATCGAGAATTCGCAGATCGGCGTGTTCTTGGCGTATGCCTCGGATCGGGGACGGGCTTTGATCGATCGCGGGTTGTATCTACCGAAAGAGTGGATCGCCGATCGGGGCCGGTGCGCTGCGGCTGGTATTCCCGACGATGTCGGATTCGCGACCAAACCCGAGCTGGCACAACGCATGATGGAACGTGCGCTCGCCGCGGGAATCCCGTTTGCATGGTTCACCGCCGATGAAGCCTACGGCCAGGTCGGGCGACTACGGCTCTGGCTGGAAGAACACGACATCGCACATGTGCTCGCAGTACCCAAGTCTCAAATGGTGATTTCGATGGATCTGCGACAACGACGCGCCCGTGCCGTCATCGCGGAGGTCGAACCGGCCGCCTGGCAGCGTCTGTCCTGCGGCGATGGAGCGCACGGGCAGCGGATCTACGATTGGGCGGTGGTCGACATCCGGCCCCTGCGCCGGCAAGAAGTGGGCCATTGGCTGCTGGCTCGCCGCTCGGTCAGCGATCCCACCGACATCGCCTATTATATTTGCTTTGGCCCCGCTGGCACCGATATCCGCGAACTGGTGCGAGTCGCCGGAAGCCGCGGGGCAATCGAAGAAAGTTTTCAAACCGCGAAAAACGAAACCGGACTCGACCACTACCAGGTCCGCCGATACGAAGCATGGTATCGGCATATCACCCTCTCCATGGCTGCGGCGGCATTCCTCGTCCTCACCCGAGACGCCGCGAAAAAAGGGGACCCACACCCGGCCTGATACCGCTCACCTCCAACGAAATTCGCAGACTGCTCAACCGCGTCACCGCGCCGATCCGCCACACAACCCAGCACGCGATGCACTGGTCACGATGGCGACGCACCAGCCAAGCCCGAGCGCGAGCCAGCCATTACCGACGACGCGGCCATCACGAAGTGTCGTTGCAGTACTAAATCCCCTTAGGGGTGACTCGTCAAGCTGCCTTGACACTGCCTGGAGTGCCGGGTAGTGACCACCCTGGGCACGGTGCGCACTCGCGCCGCCGGCGACGCACACTCATGCCCCCAGCGTCGACGTGTACTTCCGGCGAAAGGAAAACTACGGCCGCGCCGGCGAGCGGGTGCTCCAGCAGTGCGGAGGGATGGATCTGCCCGGCGCGGTGGCCGAACACGGCCACGCCGCGGCCGCCGCGCTCCGCCGCGACCAGCGCGCCGAACAAGCCCGGCATGCCGCCGTCACCGGCTTTCGGCGCCGAGCAGGACCGCCGTACGCCCGGCGCGCCGAAATTGCCGCACCGAGCTGCAGCAGCAGCGGCTCGAGCGCGCGCCGCCAGGCCGAGGCCAGCGGGCACGGCACACGGCGCCGGTTTGGCCGCCGGAGGCCCCGAGGGTGACCCGTCTGGACAGCCGAAACACCGCTGTTCACGCCTTCGGCAATCCGGCGTTTCCCGGGTGATCCGGGGTTCAGCAGTAGCGGTACAGCCCTGACCAGTAAGCCCGGATTCGCGCCGCCGAACGCTGTCCCGACGGTTCTGGGCGGTCCTCGGACGGCTGCGGATCGACGAAATCGCCGACGCAACCGGGATTGCACTGCCCGAGCACGACGAGTACGAGACCATCTCCGGGCTGGTGCTGCGCGGTCTCGGCCGCGCGGCGCAGGTGAGTGACGAAGTCACCGTCTCGGCACCCGGCCCCAGCGATGAACCCGCGCAGCAGGTCGTGGTGATCCGGGGTCGACTCGGTCGTCCGCCACGTGCCTCGCGCCGTGCAGTTGAGCATCCGCCCGGCACCGAGCCAGACGGGGGAGGAGGTGCGATGAGCGCCGGCCTGTTGCGCTGTTCGGTTGTTCGCGCTCGTGAGGCTCCAGGAAGTGCACGGCACCGAGCTGCCACGCTTGCCGCAGACGTCTCCGGGCTGGCCGCTGATGACGGGGCCGTTCTACATCGCGGCCGCCGGGTCGGTGAGCTGCCTGTTCGAACGTGTGCGACCCATCGGTCGGCTCCCAGTCCTTTACCCTGTGCGGCTTGACGATGTTGCCCTCCCGATTGCAGCTCGCCGTCGCCGGCTTCAAGGTCAGCACGGCCTCGCTGCTGGGCGCCCTCACCGCCGCGGGGGCCGGCCTGGTCCTCGCCGCGGTGTAGATGGCGGGTCTCGATTTACGCGATCCCACCGGAATTGCGCACCACAGGTGGACTCTGCGCACCATGGCACAGGCGAAGGAAGAACCCATCGCCGCGGCGACCGGGCCGAGCGGGGCTGCGGCGGCTGAGCAGACAGCCTGCGGCGTCGAGTCGAGCCTGCCGATTACCGAGAACGTACGCCAGGTGGGTTCCAGCGCGGCCGATGCCCGCCTCGCACCCAACGTTGTTTCCTAGCCTGGCCCCGACCGCGGCACGTCATCACTTGACCTGGCGCAGCTCACCCGCAGCTACGCCAGGTCAAGTGGCGGGTGCCTGACCAGCTTTCGCGTTGTTTATCAGCGTCTTCCATCACGAGACCTACGCCGGCCCGCGCAGCCCGGGATGGCCGAGATCGGTCGCGGTGGCCGGTGATCTCTGGTTGCGCACCGGCGACACCGCGTGCGCGTCCTCGTCGACGCGGGCTCCACAGCACCGGACCCTCGCCGCCAACTTGACATCGCGCTGCTGTGCTGGGATCGCCATCGAGCTGAAATGGGTGTAAGCAGGAGGTCTCGAGTCCGACGGTGGAGGTGCCGGATGGGCGAGGGTGAACTTCCGCTCCACGACCCGTCGGCGCGGGTCGAGATTCTCGACGAGAACGAACGGACCCGCGTTGTACGGCTGTTCCTCCCCGGGCGGACCGTCGTCGGCAAGCAGCCGCTAGGGCCGGACGCGCAGCGGCGGCTGCGGCACGAGCGGGCGGTGCTGGAACGGCTTCGCGGTGTTGCGGGTGTCGCACAATTGGTGGAGGCGCCGCGGTTTCCAGGCTCGATCGTGCTGGCGGACGCGGGCGCCCGGAATCTGGCGGGATTCTCGGAGCCGCTGCCCGTCGGACTCTTGGTCGACGTCGGTTTGGGGTTGGCCAGGGCCGTCGCGGCTGTGCACTGTCGCGGGGTGCTCCACCGCGACATCACGCCGGCGAACGTGGTGATCTCTTCCGACGGTGCGCCGTGCCTGGTGGATTTCGCGTTGGCCACATCCGTCGCCGAGGGCGGTGACCGGTCCGCCGATCGCGGCGAGATCGTCGGGACGCTGGCGTACCTGGCGCCCGAGCAGACCGGCCGCACCGGCCGTCCGGTGGATCGGCGAACCGACCTGTACTCGCTGGGCGCGACGCTGTACGAACTGGCGACGGGCGCGCCGCCGTTCGGCTCAGGCGACCCGCTGCGGCTCACTCACGACCACCTTGCGCGAGTCCCGACGCCGCCGAATGAGGTCAACGCGGCGCTGCCGCCGCCAGTCTCCGAGATCATCCTGCATCTGCTCGAGAAGGAGCCGGACAATCGGTACCAGACCGCGGAGGGCCTGGTCTACGACCTGGAACGGGTACGGAGCACCCGGGCCGGGCCGGCGACGGGTTCACTCCGCGTCGGTGAGCACGACTTCCCGCCCGCGCTGGCCGCGCCGCCCCGGCTGGTGGGGCGCGACGCCGAGGTGGCCGTGTTGCAGGCGGCGTTCGAGGACGCGCTCGGGGGCCGGTGCCGGGGGATGCTGGTCAGCGGCGCCGCCGGGGCGGGAAAGACGACACTGGTCGATGAGTTGCGGCCGACGGTGGCGAGCCGGGGCGGCTGGTTCCTCGCGGGCAAGTTCGACCAGTACCGGCGAGATCTGGAGTTCGACGGGCTGTACCAGGCGTTCCGCTGCCTCGGCCGGCTGCTGCTGGCCGAGCCGGAGAGCGAGCTGGATCTGGTCCGACGACGGATCGCTGACGCGGCGGGCTCCAACGCCGGTCTGATGACCGCGGTGGTGCCGGAGTTCGCCGCCCTGCTCGACGTGCCGCCCGATCCCGGCAACCCGCTCACTGCGCAATCGCGGGCACAGCACAACAGCGTTCAGGTCCTGCGGGCGGTCGCCTCACCGGAGCGACCGGTGGTGCTGTTCCTCGACGATCTGCAATGGGCGGGGATTGGCCCGCTCGGGTTCGTCGACCTTCTGCTCGACGAGGAGCCGATCGCCGGCCTGCTGCTGGTGGGGGTGCACCGAGACGAGGACGTGGACTCCGCACGGCCGCTCGCGGCACTGCTTTCCCGCGCCCGGCCCGGCGTGCGGTCCCTGCGGCTGGGCGAGCTGCCCCTCCAGGGGGTGGCCGCCATGGTCGCCGACATGCTGCACGCCGACGCAGACGCGGCGACGGGCCTGGCCGAGGTGCTCGCGCCGCGCACCTCCGGCAACCCATTCGAAACCGTGCAGCTGCTCAACGCACTGGGAAGAGAGGGGATGCTCACTGCCAGCGGTACCGGCTGGCAGTGGGACTCCGCAGCGGTGCGGGCGCATCTGGGCCGGTCGGAGGTCGGCTCCCTGGTGGCGGCGCGGGTCGAGGCCCTGCCGGCGCCGTCCCAAGCGTTGGTGGAGGCGATGGCCTGTCTAGGCGGGCGCGCCGAGCTGAGCCTGCTGGGCACCGCCACCGACGAACCGGAAGCCGCGCTCCACCAGCACCTGGCGCCGGTCCTCGACGAAGGCTTTCTGGAAGTCGACGGCGGGGAGGTCCGGTTTCCGCACGACCGCATCCGCGAGGCCGTGATTCGCCGGCTCGGCCCCCACCGGCGCGGCGCCCTCCATCTGGCCATGGCCCGGCGGCTGGCCGGGGTGCCGGAGCTGTTCGCCGCCGCCGCCGAGCAGTACCTACCTGTCGCCGACGCCGTCGGCGACGCCGCCGAGCGAACACAAGCGGTGAAGCTGCTGCGCCGCGCTGCCTGCCAGGCACGGTTGATCGGGGACCACGCGCTGGTGCACGCGCTGCTGACCGCCGCGCTGCAGCTGGTCGACCCGGAGGCGATCGGCACTCGGGTCGAGCTGCACAGCGGCCGCCATGCCGCCTTGTACAGCCTGGGGCGCCTGGACGACGCGGCCGACGAGTACCGCATGATCGCCCGACTGTGTCCCAGCGCCATGCAGCGTGCCGACGCCACCTGCTTGGAGGTGCGCAGTCTGACCCACCGGAAACGTTTCAGGGAGGCGATCGAGCTCGGCAGGGAGTCCTTGGCTGACTGCGGCATCGTCGTTCCCACGACCGACCGGCTCCCCCTTGAGCTCGACGGTCAGTTCGACTACCTGTACCAGTGGCTGGACCACAGCGGCCCCGCCGACGACCTGAGCCGGCCGGATCTGGCCGAGCCCACCTTGCTCGCCGCGTCCCGTCTGATCAACGTGGTTCTGCCGCCGGCCTACTTCGTCCCCGATGTCGCCCTGTACGGGTGGCTGAGCCTGGAGGCGTTGCGGATCTGGCTCGGACACGGGCCCGGCCGGACCCTGATCGGGCCGGCGAGCCACGCTGCCATCGCCGCGATGGTGCTGCGCGACGACTACGCCGCCGCATACCGCGCGATGCGCCGGCTCCTGGAGCTGGGCGATGCCCGCGGCTACGAACCCGACACCGCTCCAGTGCGCTCGGCGTTCGCCAGTGTCTGCTGCTGGTTCGAGCCGATCGAGAACGCCGTCCGAATGGCCGAGTGTGCCCGGGAAGCCCTGATCGCAGCGGGCGAGCCGGCCTGGGCCGGATACGCCTACGCACCTGGTGTGGCGGGACTGCTGGAGTGTGCCCCCTCGCTGGACGACTACGTCGCCGAGGTGGATGCCGGCCTGGCCTTCGTGCGCCGCACCGGTAGCGAACAAACCGCCCAGTGGCTCGAGAGCTATCGGTGGCTGGCGGCTGTCCTGCGCGGCGAAAGCCCAGTTCAAGCCGGTGACTCCATCCCCATCGCCAGGTATGCCGACAACCCGTCGGCGCTCCTGTTCGCCCACTTGGCCCGAGCGGTCGCCGCCGCCGTCTTCGGCGATCCGGCCGGCCTGGCGCGGCACACCGCTGCCGCGATGCCGATGCTCCAGGCGACCTCGGGCTTCTACCCGTCCGCCCTGGCCCGCCTGCTGCGGGGGCTGGCCCTGGCCGGCCATGCCCGCGCCACCGACGGCGACCAACGTGCGGCGCTGCTGACCGACCTGGACGAGGTGACGAGCTGGCTGGCCGCCCGCGCCGCCGACGCCCCGGACAACTTCCTGCACCTGCTGCGGCTGCTCGAGGCCGAACGGGCCTGGACGGTCGGCGACTTCCGCGCCGGCGCCCTGGCCTTCGACACCGCCCGCCGCGAGGCTGTCCGGCACCAACGTCCGTGGCACCGAGCCCTGATCACCGAGCGCGCGGCCCGCTTTCACCTAGCCCACGGCCTTGACCACACCGGCCAAGAACTGCTCATCCAGGCCCGCCAGTGCTACGCCGCCTGGGGAGCGACCGCCAAGGTCGCCCAGCTCGACTGGGCCTATCCCACCTTGCGACCCGGAACCGACACCACGCCAGGGCTCGGCGGCGAGCTCGCCGCCGGCCTCCCTCAGCGCTCCGTCATCACCACCGGAACCCTCGACCTGCTCGGTATCCTGTCCGCCTCCCAGGCGCTGAGCTCAGAGACCAGCATCGGTCGCCTGCGCGCCCGTGTCGTCGAGGTGCTCTCCTCGCTGACCGGCGCCACCGCCGTGCAGCTGCTTCACTGGAGCGACGATCTCAATGACTGGCTGCTGCCCACCCCCGGTAGCGACGTGGTGGACACCCTCGACGAACATGCGGCCCCGCTGTCGGTGGTGCGCTACGTCCAGCGGACGGGCGAGCCGCTGGTTGTCACCGACGCCACCCGCGACGAACGTTTTGCCCGCGACCCGTGGTTCGCCGACCTCACGTGCTGCTCGCTGCTCGCGGTGCCGATCCTGAGCCGCGGCGTCCTGCGAGCCGCTCTGCTGCTGGAAAACCGCCTGATCCGCGGCGCGTTCACCGCGGAACGGCTTGATGCCGTCAAGCTCATCGCGGGCCAGCTCGCCGTTTCGCTCGACAATGCCCAGCTGTACACCCAGCTCACCGCCTCACGGGCCCGCATCGTGACGGCGGCCGACCAGGCGCGCCACCGCATTGAGCGGGACTTGCACGACGGCGCCCAGCAGCGGCTCGTCTCGCTCGCCCTGCGGCTACGGGCGGCCGAGGCAGTGGAATCCGGGGAACTCGCCAGCGATCTTGGCGAGCTCGCCGCCGAAGCCGTCAGCGTGATCGACGAGTTGCGGGAGATCGCGCGCGGCATTCACCCGGGAATCCTGGACACGGGAGGGCTCCAGCCCGCCATACGCACGCTCGGCCGCCGGTCACCGATCCCGGTCGACCTCGATCTGCCCCCGCTGCCGAAACTACCCAAGCACGTCGAGGTCAGCGCCTACTTCATCGTCGCGGAGGCACTCACCAACGCGGCCAAGCACTCGCGGGCATCCTCGGTCGCCGTGACCATCCGTTCCGACGCGGCGAACGGCGTATTGCGCATCGCGGTACGCGATGACGGCGTCGGCGGCGCCGGGCTCACCGGGGGCACCGGTTTACTCGGCCTCAAAGACCGCGTCGAGGCGATCGGCGGCCGGATCCTTATCCAGAGCCCGCGCGGATCGGGGACGAGCCTGCAGGCGAAGCTCCCGCTCGACGGCGCGGACTTGTCGTCCGCCATGGAAATCGATGCAGGGGCGATCAACTCGCCGGAGTGATGGTGCGCCGACGCTCCCACGCGAGCGCAACGCCGAATTCGCCTGCTCGGCGGGCCTGCAGCTGCGCTGCGGTGCGCTTCTCCTTCGACCGCGCCGGGAGCGCGGCGCGGTCGAGACGCGCTTTCCCGCCTGGCTTGCCAGGATCCGGCAGGTCGTTGAGCGGGGTCAACGGCTGCTCGTCCGCCTGATCGGGATTCTCAACCGCTGCCGGATCAGCTGCCGGCCCTCCGCCTCGACGGCCTCGATCATCTCGGCCCATGGCGCGCGTTGGTCTTTCTGTGGGACACCGCCCGCAGTTGCTCGCCCCCGCCCTCGGCGCCGACCCCTCCGGCACGCTGGCCGTCAGGCCCGCCATCTTCCACCTGGTCCCAGCGCGTGCGCCGGTCCTACGGCAGCCTCGTCCCGCCGCCGCAGCTGCTCGCCGACCTTGCGCTCATGACGGCCGCCGCGCTTCGCACGCAATGGCCTTCTCGCCTCGCGGGAGCCCTCAGGGCGGCGGTCACAGAGCCGAAACGAGCCGTCGCGGCACCTCGGTCCTCCCCGGGGCCAGCGGCCGCGTGGGACCCGGCTTGTGGCTCGCCGAACGCGCCGTGTGCAGTTGGCTGGCCATCTCCGCCCGCCTCGAATGCCGATCGTCGTGCCGTCACCCCGATTGTCGGACCCGAGCCCTACATCGCTCGGACGGAGGTCCCGTTGTAGCCGCACAACGAGTTGGACTGCGCGCCGGCGGGGTACTTTTGCCGTCGGCGAGTCTGTATTCCTTCTGCCGGCCGCGACTTACTGCGCGCTGTTCATCGGCGAGCGAGGCTGCACGTCGTTCGCGTCGAGGTCGAGCCGCCTGCGGTGCACGCGCGGCAACCGCCGACTGGTGAACGAATACTCGACCGTGGGGTCGGTCTCGGCGTCGACGGCAACCTCGGGCCGTACCGGCAGGTACTGCGTGCGTTCGCGGCCGAACCAGCCCGCCGGAGGTATAGGCCACCGGGTCACCGGTGGGTGCGACGTGCCCGTGCCCCGTGCAGCGGGGCCGCCACCCACAGCCCTCGCGACTCCTGCTCCCTGGCGTGCCCGAGCGGGACGCAGTCCCCACAATTTCAGACGTGGTCTTGCCCGGCACGCGGCCGGCAGTGCAACGTGATCATCGACTGTGACAGGCCCCGACGGGGGAGCCGTCGCACCCCGAGAAAGCCGAGAATGCACCCATGCCGATGATCACCACCGACGACGGCGTCGAGATCTTCTACAAGGACTGGGGCAGCGGCCAGCCGATCGTGTTCAGCCACGGCTGGCCTCTGTCATCAGACGACTGGGACACCCACATGCTGTTCTTCCTGCAGCACGGCTTCCGCGTCATCGCGCACGACCGGCGCGGGCACGGCCGGTCGGCGCAGGTGGCCGACGGGCACGACCTGGACCACTACGCCGACGACCTGGCCGCGGTGGCCGCCCACCTCGACCTGCACGACGCGATCCACGTCGGACACTCGACTGGCGGCGGTGAAGTCGTGCGTTACCTCGCCCGGCATGGCGAGTCGCGGGTCGCTAAAGCGGCGCTGCTCAGCGCCGTGCCGCCGCTGATGGTGCAGACGGACGCCAATCCCGGCGGCTTGCCCAAGACAGTGTTCGACGACATGCAGGCCCAGCTCCTGGCGAACCGCTCGGAGTTCTACCGGGCCGTCGCTTCGGGTCCGTTCTACGGCTTCAACCGGCTAGGGGTCGAGCCATCCGAAGCCATGATCGAGAACTGGTGGCGCCAGGGGATGATGGGTGGCGCGAAAGCGCACTACGACGGGATCGTCGCGTTCTCCCAGACCGACTTCACCGAGGACCTCAAGAAGATCACCGTGCCGACCCTGGTCATGCACGGCGACGACGACCAGGTCGTCCCCTACGCCGACTCGGGTCCGCTCTCGGCGAAGCTGCTGCAGAACGGAACGCTGAAGACCTACGCCGGTTTCCCGCACGGCATGCCGACGACGCAGGCCGAGACGATCAACGCCGACCTGCTCGAGTTCATCCGCTCCTGATCGGGTGAGCACGGAGGCCCGCGGGTTCGTGGTACGGCTAAAAGTCAACGAATTCGCGGGTCGTCCGGGGCCTGCGGTGCGTGCCGAGCTCGTTGGCTCTGGTGCGACCGCGTCACATTCGAGGTGGACCTTCGGCTCCCTCCCGGCACGGTCGGTGACGTCGGCTTGCGGTCGGCCTCGATCTGCACCTTCTTAGGCGCCGGCTTCGCCATAGCGGACGTTGGTGCCGGCGTCGACCTTGCGGACCACGGCGTCGCGCCGCCTGTCGAGAGGCGAACCGGACGCAGCGGCCCGCGAAACGGCGCGCAGAACGCGAACACGACCCAGACAAGTCTCATGCCGCCGGTCAGCGGGCTACCCAGGATGCTGACGAGTGCGGCCACGAAAAAGATCACGGGGAGCAGGATCAGCGCCCCGATGCCCACGACCACGGCGACGTGCGCGCCATCGGTTGCGGCCAGTTCAGTGGGGAAGTTCATCGGTACCTCTCTCGGGTTCTCCTCGGTCCGCGGTCACCACCTGGACCAAGACACGGTCAGACACGGTTTCAGATGGTCGTGTGGTTTCGGCCCAGCCAAGGGAGCTCCTGCCATGGCCGAGCGTCGCACAACAGCGGTGGGCGTCCTCCGGGACAGTCGTCCCGGCCCGATTCGGGTGATCCCGGCATCCGCCGTTTCGGGTGCGCAGAGTCGGAACAGGTGGTTGCCCGAACGTCACCACGCGTGCCGTCGTCCTTGAGATGACCTGGGCCGATAGCTAGCCTGTGTGAATTTTGTGCAGCGCGCGGAGGTCTGGCAGCTCGCCGGTCTTCAGCGTGGCACCCTGAGCTCAGTGACTTGACCAAGTCTTTCGGGAGCCGGCCGTCCGACGCCGAGCTGACGTGGTCCCGGGCTCCAGGGTCGGTGCGGGCTCATGAACGTCTTTGACAATTCTGTCAAGTATCGGCGGTATCGGCGGTATCGGTGAGGGGGAAGTAATGCATGGAACCGCACCGCACGGCGGAAAAGCGACGAGGGGGTCGGCGGTTCCCGTGAGCACACCCGGTTCCGACGGCTCCACGCCGCTCATACGCGGCCGCAAACCTGAGCTCGCGGTCGTCGAGGAGTCGTTCTCGGCGCTGCGGCGCGGAGGCAGTGCCGTACTCGTGTTCGAAGGACCGCCCGGAGTCGGGAAGAGCCGGCTGCTGCGCGAGGTCAGTACGCGGGCCGGACGTTACGGCATCCGGGCTGTGGCCGGGACGGTCCTTGAGGGGCAGCGGACCTGTCCGTTCGCGGTGTTGCTTTCCGCGCTCGCCGAGGGCGAGGAGTCGGTGCTCGCCGGCCGGCTCGCTCGGCAGCTCGTCGCGACGCCCGGCTCACCGCAGTGGGCTCTGCACGAAGTCGCGGCGGCGATCGAGACCGCGGCGGCCGACGGCCCGCTGACGGTGGTGATCGACGATCTGCAGTGGGCCCACTCCGAGACGCTGGCGGGCCTTCGGTGCCTCGTCGACGGTCTCCGGCGGTCGCCCGTGCTCTGGGTGCTCGCGGTCAGCACCGGCTGGGCTCCACCACTCGTGGCGGAGACGCTGGCATGGCTGGAGGCCAACGGCGCGCGGCGCGTGCGGCTCGGCGCACTGCCCGGTCCCGCCGTGACCCAGATCCTCTTCGACGTCGTGGGCGAACCCGCGGGCCCGGTGCTGATCGAGCTGACCGAGCAGGCGGACGGGAACCCGCCGTGGTGGCGGCGCTCGTGCACGGCCTGCTGGAGGAACAGCGCCTGCACACGGTCGACGGCCAGGTGATGGTCTGTTCGGGTGCGCCGCCCCGCCGGGTCATGCAGCTGATGGAGCGGCGGCTGAACCGGCTGTCGGCCGCCGCGCAGCGCGCGGTTCGGGTTGCCGCGGTGCTGCCGCGCCGATTCTCGGTCGCGCACTGGGCCGCGACGCTGGATAAGCGTCCGTCGGAGCTGATCGAAATCATCGCCGAAGCCTTCGACGCCGACCTTCTCGTCGAGGACGACGACCAGCTGCGGTTCCGCCACGGTCTGTTCCGTCAGGCGCTGGTCGCCGCCACCCCGCGCTCGTTGCACCGCGCGCTGCAGCGGGAGGTGAGCGGTGTGCTGCTCGCGACCGGGGCGGCGCCGACCGAGATCGCGCTGCGGATGGCCGACAGCGCCGAAGTGGGGGATCGCGAAGCCGTCGCACTGGTCCGCCAGGCCGCTGACGTCATCGTGGCCTCCGATTCCCAGAGCGCGGCTGAGCTGAGCGTCCGGGCGCTGCGCCTGCTGCCGCCGCACGACCCGGCGCGCTCGTCGCTCGTGGCCGACGCCCTGCACCTGTTGCACCGCGCGGGCCGGTCGGACGAGGCCCGCGAGCTCGGCGACTCCACGCTGGCCGGTGCGTTGTCCGCAGTGCCGGAGGCGAAGGTGCGGCTCAGCCTCGCGAGCATGTACACCCGACCGACCGGTGACCGGCTGCGCGACAACCTGCTGGCCCTCGAACTGCCGGCCCTGCCGCCGGTGTTGCGTGCCCGCCACCAGGCGTGGCTCGCCTACAACCTCGCGATGAGTGGCCGGCCCGAGGAAGCGGAAAAGAACGCCGCCGAGGTCAGGCTCTGCGACGACCTGCAGTCGCGGGTGCTGACCGAACTCGCCCTCACCGCAGCCGACAGCGCGTACGGCCGGATCACCGCGGCGTCGCACCGCATCGAGGCGGTGGCCGAGCAGGTGCGGGGCGCACCCTACGCCGACTGGCAGGAGATCGTCCCCTTCCACCGTGCGCACCTGCTCGCCGTGTCCGGCCGCGTGGCCGACGCGCGAAGTGTGCTCGAGGGTGCCGTGAGCCGGGCTCGGCACGTGTCCGCCACAGTGATCGTGGACGCCTGGGCGGGGTTCGACGGGCTGCTCTCCCTCGCCGCCGGCCGGCTGTGCGAGGTGCGCGACGAGTTCGCCCCCAGCGCCCACGACACCGCGGACACTGACGAGATCACCGGGGACTACGCCGCCATCGTCCGACTGTCGGCATGGGCGTCGCTCTACGTCCACCAGGGTCGCGGCGCGTGGTCGCCGCAGCCCGGCGCGTGCCCGATGGCGCGTCCCCGAACGTCCGGCGCCTGGCCCGACGGGTGCTGGCGGAACGCGAAGTGCGTCGCGGCGACCCCGCGAAGGCGCTCCGGCTCATCAGCGATGACCCGTTGCCCGCCACGCCCCCTCTGCTGCCGCACGACTTCGGTTACCACGTTCGCGTCGTGCGGACCGCGCTGGCCGCACGCGACCCGGCAGCGGCCGAGCGCGCGGCCGAAGCGGCCACTCTGGCGTACCGGGAGAGCCCGGGGATCCGGGTGTTCGAGGGCGTCGCCGCCCACGTGCAGGGTCTGCTGACGGCGGATCCGTGGGTGCTGGCCGACGCCGCGCGGTTGCTCAAAGGAACGGAACGGCCGCTGCTGTTCGCCTCCGCAGCCGAGGACGTCGGACGCGCGCTGGGTGAGCACGACGAGCGCGGGGCGGTCGCCCAGCTCAGCGCGGCCTTCGACACGTACCTCGAACACGACGCCGCCGCCGATGCGCGCCGGGTCGGCCGGGTGCTCGCCGCGAAGGGCGCCGCCCGCCGGGTGGTCACCCGCGACCGCCCCGACACCGGGTGGGAGAGCCTGACGAGCGCGGAGCTCAAGGTCGTCCGCCTGATCGCGGAGGGCACGACGAACCGTGAGGCCGCGGCCCGCCTGGTCCTTTCACCGCACACCGTGAGCTCACACCTACGTAGCGCGTTCACGAAATTGAATATCAACTCCCGTCGTGAGCTGGCGAAAATCGTCGACGCGATCGACGCTTGACGCCGTGCGGAGGTCACTCCGTGCGCACCCCACGCCCGGGCTTTCATATCGCACGTCCATGCGATGGACCACGCCGACTCGTCCGATGACGATGGTTTCGACTCTGCTTCGAGCAGGACCGACAACAGTTGACCGAATTCAATCGCTGAGGAGTTCTTCGTGGACCTCGAGGTACCGGCCGCCAGACCGGCCCGGGAAGAGCCCACACCGGCTCGCGGGCCCGCCGCAGAGCCCGTGATCCTGACCGTGAACGGCCGTGACTACGCCTTCGAGCTTGAACCTCGGGTCAGCCTGCTCGACGCGCTGCGCGAGCACCTGTGGCTGACCGGGTCCAAGAAGGGTTGCGACCAGGGCACTTGTGGTGCCTGCACCGTGTGGGTCGAAGGCCGCCGCGTGCTCGGTTGCCTCACACTCGCCGTCACGTGCGAAGGCCGCGAAATCACGACGATCGAAGGCATCGCCCGGGAGGGCGAGCTGCACCCGATGCAGCAGGCGTTCATTGATCGCGACGCGTTCCAATGCGGATACTGCACGGCCGGGCAGATCATGTCGGCGATCAAGCTCATCGAAGAGGGCAACGCCGAGGACGACGAGTCCATCGCCGAGTACATGAGCGGCAACATCTGCCGCTGCGCTGCGTACCCGAACATTCGGGCGGCCATCCGCGACGTCCGCGACCAGCAGCGGGAGGGATGACGTGCGTCCGCTTTCCTACACCCGGGCGTTCGACGTGGAGGCCGCGGTCGCGACCGCGGCTGCCAACGAGAACAGCGCTTTCCTCGCCGGTGGGACGACCGAGATCGACCTCGTGCGGCTGGGTGTTACCGGCCCCGATCTGCTGGTCGACATCAACGCCCTTCCGCTGGCCGACATCGAGGAGCAGTCCGACGGCGGGCTCCGGATCGGCGCGCTTGCCCGGATGACCGACGTCGCGCGCCACTCCGTGGTGGAGGAGCGCTACCCCGCGGCGTCCCAGGCGCTGCTGCTGGGTGCTTCGGAGCAGCTGCGAAACATGGCCTCCATCGGTGGCAACCTGTGCCAGCGCACGCGGTGCACGTACTTCCGCGACAACATGTCCCCGTGCAACAAGCGGGAGCCCGGCTCCGGCTGCTCCGCGCTGGAAGGCATCCACCGCGGGCACGCGATCATGGGCACGAGCGAGCACTGCATCGCGACCCACCCGTCCGACGTGGCGGTGGCCCTGGTCGCCTTCGACGCAATGGTCCACACCATCGGGCCGGACGGCGCCCGGGCGATCCCGATCGACGACTTCTACCTCGAGCCGGGCACCAGCCCTCACGTCGAGCACCCGCTCGCGCACGGTGAGCTGATCGTGGCCGTCGACCTGCCGGCGCTGCCGATCGCCCGGAACTCGGTTTACCTGAAGTTCCGCGACAGGCAGTCGTACGAGTTCGCGCTCGTATCGATCGCCGCCGCCGTCGAGGTCGAGGACGGGGTCGTGCGCGACGTGCGCCTCGGCATCGGCGGCATCGCCACCCGTCCGTGGCGGGCGCGGCGCGCCGAAGAGGTGCTGATCGGCGCCCCGGCCACGCGCGAGAAGTTCATCGAGGCCGCGGCCGCGGAGTTGAGCGGCGCGTCGCTGCGCCGGGACAACGCGTTCAAGGCCGAGCTCGCCAAGCGCGCTGTGGTCCGCGGCCTGACCACCCTGCTCTCGGGAGAAGCACGATGACCCAAGCGATCGGCAGGCCGGTGTCCCGTGTGGAGGGACCGGCGAAGGTGACCGGGGCCGCGCGGTATTCCGCGGAGATCGTGCTGCCCGACATGACTTACGCGGTGATCGTCGGCGCCACGATCCCGAGCGGCCGCGTCGCAGAGATCGAACCGCTCACCGAAACCGGCGGCGTGCTCGCGGTGCTGACCCATGAGAACCTCGGCAAGATCTTGGGGCAGCCGCAGCTGCTGCCGTCGCTGGTCGGCGGTCCCGCCCCGGGCGCCAGCTTCTTCCCGATGCAGGACGACCACGTGCACTACTTCGGGCAGCCGGTGGCGGTCGTCGTCGCCGACTCCCACGAACGCGCGCAGCACGCCGCCGCGAACCTGCGGGTCCGCTACGAGCGCACGCCGTCGACGACGACCATCGACGAGGGCCGGGACAAGGCGTATGAGGTCGAGCGCCTCTTCGGCGGCCTCATGCCCGCCCGCAACGAGCGAGGCGACGTGGACACCGCGCTCGCCGAGGCCGGCGTCCGGCTCGACCTGGAGTTCCGGTTTGCGGCCAACCACCACAACGCCCTCGAGCCGCCGGCGACGACAGCGGTGTGGGACGGCGACCAGGTGACCATCTACGACTCCACACAGGGCATTCGGGCCAGCCAGCTCACGGTCGCGCATCTGCTGGGCCTGCCCCTCTCCCACGTCCGCGTGATCGCCAACTTCGTGGGAGGCGGCTTCGGCTCGAAGGCCATGGTCTGGCCGCACGTGACCCTCTCGGTGATGGCGGCTCGGCACGTCGGGCGCCCGGTGAAGCTCGTGCTCACGCGCCCGCAGACCTACACGTCGAACGGGCACCGCGAGGAGCAGGAGCAGACCTTGTCGCTCGGCGCGACCAGCGACGGCCGGCTCACCGCGCTGGAGCATCACAAGCTGTCGATCTCGTCACCGTTCGACGAGTGGGCCGAGCCCGCGACCGGGGTCTCCTCCCAGCTGTACAAGTGCGCCAACTTCCGCGGCGTGCACCACCTGATCCGCGGCAACACGCTGACCCCGACGTTCACCCGAGGCCCGGGTGAGGCCGCCGGTTCGTTCACCCTCGAGACCGCGATGGACGAGCTGTCCGTGGAGCTCGGCATCGACCCGGTCGAACTGCGGCTGCGCAACCACACCGACGTCGACGACCGCGGCAACCCGTGGTCGAGCGACGGGCTGCCCGAATGCCTGCGGCTCGGCGCGGAGAAGTTCGGCTGGTCGGAGACGAGCCGCACCCCGCGCAGTCGCAGGGACGGCACCTGGCTCATCGGCACCGGGATGGCCTCGGCCGCCTACCCCGTGCCGCTGTTCATGCCGACGCAGCGGGCCAGGGCCCGGCTCTACGCCGACGGCAGCGCGGTGGTCGAAGCCGGGACCCAGGAGTTCGGCACCGGTGTGCTCACGGCGATGACCCAGGTCGGTGCCGACGCGCTGAGCATCCCCCTCGCGAACATCCGGTTCCACAGCGGCGACACCGATCTGCCCAACGTCAGTTCCGCGGTCGGCTCGGCGGGGGCGGGCATGATCAGCGCTGCAGTGCACGACGCGGCGACCAACCTGCGGCAGCAGCTGATCGACCTCGCGGTGTCCGATGAGGCCTCGCCGCTGCACGGCGCGGACCCGGCGAAGGTCGATGTGGTCGGCGGGCGCATGCAGCTGCGCGACGACACCGCGAAGGGCGAGAACTACGGCGACGTCATGCAGCGGCACCGGCTGTCCGAAGTGGAAGCACTGGGCAGTTGGTCGCCACCGCCGCTGGACACGCCCCACGGCCTGCTCACCTTCGGCGCGCAGTTCGCCGAGGTCGCAGTCGACCCCGACCTCGGTCTCGTCCGGGTGCGCCGGCTGGTGGGCGCCTTCGCGCCCGGCCGGGTGCTGAATGCCAAGCTGGCCCGCAGCCAGCTGATCGGCGGCATGCTGTGGGGTATGGGTCAGGCGCTCCTCGAGGGCAACCGCATGGACCCGCGCGGCGGCCGGTGGGGCGCCGGGAACCTCGGCGAGTACCTGGTTCCGGTCAACGCCGACGCGCCCGAAGTGGAGGTCGAGTTCGTCGACGTCGCCGACGACGTCGTCAACACGCTCGGCGTGAAGGGCGTCGGCGAAGTCGGTCAGGTCGGTGTCGCGGCCGCGATCGGCAACGCCGTATTCAACGCGACCGGGCACCGCATCCGCGAACTCCCGATCACGGCCGAGCTGGTAATGGACGCGGCGGACAGCTGGTCGTGACGACGAAGGCGAACGAACGAAGACCCTCCGACCGCCCGACGATCAGCCGATCCGAACGCCACCGGCGGGTTGACCCGGCCGGGTCGGGGTCTTCGCGCTGGTCACGGCAACCTGGGCTCGGCGTGGCAGGACTGCTGCTGGTGGTCCCAGTGGCGGTCCTGCTCGCCGTCGGGGCAGGCGGTGCGGAGCCGTCTCTGCTGGTACTCTCGCCGCTGGTCACCTTCTCGCTGCCGGTGGTCGCGATGATCGCGTTCTGGTGGGAGGACTGGCCGGGCACGCGGCTGGGGCCCAACTGGGCGGGGTGGGCGGACACGGTGCTCGTGGTGCTGGCCGCGATCGCGCTGACCGTGCTCGGCCAGGCCGTCGTGGGGCACGTGTCCTTCGCCGCGATCTTCGACCCGTCACCGGAAATCCTCGAGCTGAGCACGTTCCCCGCGACGATGCCGATCGCCGGTGCGGCGTTCGTCGCGACGCTCCAGCTGACCTTGGTGACCGAGGGCTGGCCATTGCGCCGCTACCTCAAGCCGATCCCCGCCGGGGCGTGCGCGGTGGTGCTGGCCTGGCTGATCGCGATGGTGCTGTTCGTGCTGCTGCTTGGCGGAAAACCGTTCCAGGGGGAGGGGCACGGGTTGCTCACGGGCGGACAGCTGGGTGCCGTACTCACCCTTGTCGGGGTCTGGCAGGTGTGGCTCTTCGTCGTGTGGCGGGGCTTCCCGTTCTGCCGGATCCGCCGGCAATGGGTGCGCCTCGTGAGCGGGAACGCCGTCACGATCGGCGGCGGAATCCTGACCTACCTGGCCCTGGCGCAGGGCGCCGGGGTGTCCACGCCCACCCTTTCCGCGGTGGCGGGATCGTTCATCGCCGGGGGCCTCATCATCGGCATGTTGTTCGAGGACGCCCTGCCGGCGCGGTGGTCCCTGCCACAGGAACGCGCAGTGTCTCTGGTGTTCTCTCTGGCCGTCGCGGCGGCGCTGCACCTGATTCTGCTGGCATTGGCCGACTCGCTGCACTGGGATCGCGGATCGGCGATCGACTGGGTCGGCCACGTCACGCTCAACGCCATCGGCCTGGCGGTGATCCTGCACGTCGCGATCGGCCGACGGTGGCCGTTCGCGCGGACGGGGTGATTCCGCCCTGACCGGAACTTCCGGCATCGGAGTCATCCGCGCCGGCGTTGTCGGCATGAGCGGCAAGGTCGGGGCGGCCCGGTCGATCGCCTGCATCTGGCTTTTCTCGTCCACCGCGAGGAGCGTCGCCGCGTCGTGCAGGCCGACCCAGCCTTGTGCCTCGCCCACGCTGATGCCAGCATCGACCGGATACCCGTCTCCGCGGCTTCGGGGGCGAAAGCCGGCCAGCGTCGTTCGTCGGACAGGTTGCCGGTGCGGAAGACTTCACGCTGGGCGATCGCGTCGAGGCACGGCCCCTGGCCGGTGCGGTACTCGATCTTGTCGACCGTGGTCACGACCTCGGAGGTGGGGGCCGCGGTGTGAATCCGGCCGTCCTAAATCACAGACGTCTCCCCCTACGTCAACGGTTGATCTCTCACTGCATCTAGGTTCCCCAAAGCCCGCCCTTGTACCGCCACGCTAGTCAAGCCCGCGGACGGCACTGTTTCGAACGAGCGCAGCAGCGACCTCGACACGACGATAGCGTCCAGGTTGTAGGCCAGCCACTACCGTTCGTCGTCACACCAGCGACGGCGCACACCGTGGTGAGCTGCATCGACGCCCTGCTATCGAACGCATGTTCCCCTCTTTGTGGATCTCCTGCGTCAAACTTCTTGGCAGGGTCGCTCGGTTTACGCTCCGAGCGCGGCAGCCGAAGGAGGGATCCATGGCTAGGACGCGGTGGTCGAAGGTCCCGATCGAGGACAAGGTCAGGGTTGTACTCGCGATGCTGTCCGGTGAGCTGACCGAGGCCGAGGCCGCGCGGCGACATGGGGCGAGCCCGATGTCGGTGTCCACGTGGAAGCAAACCTTCCTCGACGGCGGCACCAAGGCATAGGTAGCCCGCCCGAGCGGTCCGGCAGGGAATCAAGGGCCGCCGCTCTGCGCCGCCGTGGTTTGCTGCCGCTTCCCGGCAAGGGGCGGCCGTCACGTGGTAGCGGCGACGCATAAAAGCCATGCCGGCAGCCCGGTGATGAGCGTGCTCCGGTACTGGAAGCGGGCGGGGTCGACGTCGAGGTGAGCGAAGGTACCGGCCCTGCGCCTGTGGGGTTTCCGGGCATTGCCCGCCGTACCGGTGCCGGGCAGCTACGAGTGGGGGTCGTCGACCTTGAGCTGGGCTCCGGGATCGGCGACGAAGACGACCAGTAGCCGGGCCGGTGCCGTGGTGCTGGTGTTGTCGGTAAGGACGTGGTGCGCGCCGGGCTGCTCGATCCAGTTTTGGCCCTGGTGGTATGTGGTGATGGGTTGGCCTTCGAGTTGGCTGCGCACGGTGCCGTCGAGGACGTAGGCGTAGACGAACGCCTCGCCGTGCCGGTGCGGCGCCGCGCGCGCGCCGGGCGGCAAGGTGACGATCACGGAGGTGAAGGTCTTGCCTTGCACGTTCGGCAGGGCCTGCTGGATCAGGGGGGTCAGGGATTCAGTGGGTGGCTGCGCTGCCGTGGTGGGCATCGGAGCCGTGACGGCTGTCGGGGCCGTGGCCGGGGCGGGCTGGTCCGAGGCGGTGCAGGCCGTGGCCCCGGTCAGTGTGGCGACGGTCAGGACGCCACCGGCGATCCGCATTCCGATCATGAGGGGTCTCCTGTTCAGCTTTCGGTGACGCGGATGATCGTCTTGCCGGGGGTGCGCTTGCCGGGGGCGAGCGCCGCGGGTGCTTCGGCGAGTGGCCGGACGGCGCCGACGATCGGCTTGAGCCGTCCGTCCCTCAGCCGTGTGGCGAGGTCGGCGAGCCGGGCGCGGTCGGGTTCGACGACGAAGAAGACGGCCCGCCCGTCCGCGGGCTGGACGGTGGGCGGCATGGCGATGGTGACGAGCGTGCCGCCGGCACGCACCAGGGCGGCCGAGCGCTCGAGGATGTCTCCGCCGATCACGTCGAACACGACGTCGACCTCGCCCACGTCCTCCAGCTTCTCGGACTGAAGGTCGAGGAAGGTATCGACGCCGAGCGCGAGCGCCTGGCCCCGGTCAGAAGTCCGGCCGGTCCCGATGACGCGGGCGCCGGCTTCGCGGGCGAGTTGCACCGCGATCGACCCCACGCCGCCCGCAGCGCCGTGGACCAGGACGGTCTGGCCGGTGGTCAGGTGGCCGTGGTCGAACAGGCCCTGCCAGGCGGTCAGTCCGGAGATCGGCAGCGCGGCCGCCACGGTGTGGTCGACATCCGCCGGCAGCGGTGCGAGATTGCGAGCCTCCACCACGGTGTACTCGGCGAGCGAGCCGTCGCGGAACCAGTCAGCCATGCCGAACACCCGCTGGCCGACACTCAGGCCGGTGGTGCCGAATCCCAGTTCGACGACGACACCCGACAGCTCGTGGCCGGGCACGCTCGGCGTCCTGTCCCGGCCCGCGCGATCGGTCCACGTGGCCGACCAGTCGAGTTCCCCGCGCGTGAAACCCGCGGCGTGCACCCGCACCAGGACGTCGTTCTGGGCCGCGTGGGGGTCAGGCAGGTCCGCTAGTGACAGCCCGGCGATACCGGCGCCTGGGTCTCGAACAACGATCGCTTGCATGACAACCCTTACTGGGAGGGGATCGATCGAGCGCACCTGCTCGCGAGCGTTCCCTCGTCGCCACGTTGTGCGTTCTCAGCAGGGAGACGAGGTAGCCCCACCCGATGTGACAGCTCGCACGTGATTGAGTTTGCTCGGGTTGCTGACCCGCGATAAGCAGTGATCAGACCGTCTCTGACCTGCACCGTGTCGACAGACTATACGCGGCCCTGCCGGTGGAACACGAGGGCGAGCTCGCCGCCGACCTCGACGAAATCGATGTAGTCTGGACGTCTACCCGCACGGACCAGATCGACCTGGGCGCGGCGGTGCGGCGTAGGCGGGGTCCGGTGAATGTTTTCAACCCTATCGGGACTGGGCAAGCTGGACTCGACGATGACGTTCGACCCGATGTCGGGCGGCGCCTCGCGAGTGACGGCCACGCACCGTGGTTGATCGTCATCGGGGCGTAAGACCGTTGAGGCGCGGCGCTCCTTAATCCGCTCAACCGTGCTGTGCGTCGGTTGCGTTCAGGAGTTCCACACCGCCAAGCCGGCAATCGCCATCGCCATCGCCAAGAAGCTCTCTAAGCGGTACGGCTGACCGGTTCGCCTGCACCCGTTGCCGCGTGGCCTCAGCGGCTGGGCAGCGCGACGCGGGTGGTATCGAGGTCGGCGAGCAGGTCGCCGAGCTTGTCGATGCGGTGCAGGACGTCGTTGGCGGTGAAGGTCGGCTCGGCCGCCGCGGGTTCACCGCCTCGGAGAACCGGGTGTGGCGGATCTGCTCGATGCAACAGATCTTCTCACTGCACGCCAAGAAGAAAGGCCGCTCCCGCAAGCCGGCGGTCGCCGCGGTCGTCGGCGCGGTGGCCTGCGTTGTCGCCACCGATGGCCTCTGCCTCGGCGCGATCGCAGCCGGCGCGACCGAAGGCTCCTTGTTCGGCGGTGCCGGGGCTGCGGCCGGCGCCGCGGCTGCCGCGGTCACGGAGGGTGCTGGCGCCTTAGCTGCGGCCGGTGGTGCCACAGCCGGTGCTGGAGTCGCCGGCGAGATGCTCGGCGACGGTGCCGGTGAAGCAACCGGTGGCGAAGCCGGGGCCGAAGCGACTGCTGGGGAGTCGGCCGGCGAAGCAGGCGCTGCGCCCACACCCGCGGACCCGCCGCCGCCTCCTGCAGCTGCGAAGAGTGCTCCGGCGGCGGCCGCGCCGGCGGAGGAGGCCCCCGCTGCCAGTCCGGCCAAGGCTTCGTCTGGGTGTAACAGCTTCGCCGGTGCCACGGCCGTCCTGATGGCTGATGGCTCGAGCAAACCGATCGACCAGGTCCACGTCGGCGACACGATCACCAACGCCGAGCCCGACAGCCACGACGCTGAGCAGCACGTGGTCACGGCGGTGCACGTCACTACCACGGACAAGTCCTTCGACGATCTGATCTTCAGCACGCCGGACGGGCCGGCGACCGTCACCAGCACCGCCCAGCACCTGTTCTGGGATGTCTGGCGCGCCTCCCACTTTTCGGACAGTGGGCCTAATAAGGTCTGGTCTGGATTGGAGGATGTGCAATGCCGGAACGGCGGCGGAAGTTTTCTCC
>NZ_JBEYSJ010000064.1:0-24636 GCF_040704195.1 Amycolatopsis sp. NPDC047767 | reverse complement strand
TCTCACTTATTACCACTTAATTATCTCCCCCCCGCCGCCTCTTTTCCCCCCCCCCCCCCTCTTGTACCTTGTTCTCCGACCCCCCCCCCCCCCCCCCCCCGCCGGCCCCCCCCCCCCCCCACGCCGAAGATGAGCGACAGCAGCGTGAAGACGACGCCGCCGGCCAGGGCCAGCGGGTTGCCGAGCGACACCAGCACCACCACGGTGGTGAGGGCGACGACGGCGTTCAGCGCCTGCAACACTGCGGCCGCGCCGCAGACGCGACGCGACCGCCAGGCAGGCGAAATGTACAGATTCATCGATCGATCTACTTTCTACTAGTGCTCAGTGGGCCACTTCTTCCCCGTAGTCGCGCATGGCAGTTGCAGCTGCCGATGCGCTTGGGGAACCCGATAACAGCCAACCAGAATCCGAGTTTCTGCACCATGAAATGTGCGACCAGGTTTGCTCAACCTCCATTTCCCCAGTTAAACTCCGCACACCCGCGACTGCGAGCGTGACGGCCGTCACCTCCCCTGGTCGGGCGGAAACTTCTGGAAACTCTTGGAAACTCTGCCCTGCTCTGCAAATTCGCCGAGGGGGTTGAAAAATCCGCCCCCGCAACGGCCGATAGACCCTGTCCAAGAGTGTTCAGAAACTAGGCCTGGAACTAGCCTCGCAGGTTAGTTTCGACGAGAGTTTCCGGTGTTCTTCGGAAGAGCTTCTTCACAGAGTGCTCTAAAGACAGGACGGAACTCCTGAGGTAGCTTTAGGAGAACCTAGTTTTCTCGGTCGTTTCCCTAGTTGCTCAGTGGGCCGACACGAGAAGGCCGGGCGTGAAGCCGAGAAGTCCCGTTGCAGCGGGACGGCTTCTCACCCGGCCACGTTTCTTCCATCCCCCTCGGTGACGGCAGCGGTCTGGGGGCCGCTCGTTGACGGTCAGGCTGTAGGTGCGTTTGATCGCCACCCGACCTCACGAGGCCATGCGCTGCTGTCGCTCAATCTTCCCGGCGCCCTTCCTGAGCGGTCTCCCCGTCGCTGGGGGCTGCCGGTTCTCACAGACTACATCTAGGGGTTGGGGCTCGCACGTGCCCCAAGGGGTGGCGTGTCGCGGGCTCACCCTCGCGGGTTGGTCGATCACTCAGAGCGGCTGATGGGGGGCTCGCCAGCCGCGACCTGCAGCCTGGTCCGCCAGCCATGCAGCCTGCCCGCCCCCGGCACCACGGCCTTCCGGTAGCAGGCGCCGAAAAAGCAACGATTGGCTCGGTTGAGCGGTCGGCGCCTGCCTACCGGAAGGCCGGCTCCTGCTGCCGGTGCACGACCGTCGCGACAGCCTCCTACCCGAGGCCACCGTGCTCGTGTGGGACACCCAGCACCGGGCGATCGCATACTGCGCGAAGGTGCTCGTGGACGTCCCGAACACCTCGTCGCCCGGTGCGAAGCCAGTGACGCCTGAGCCGACCGCCTCGACAGTTCCGGCCAGGTTCCGGCCTGGGTTGGCGTACTTCGGGCGGCGTAGTCCGAAGCCTGCGAGCCGGATCGGATAGGGCAGGCCGGACATGATGTGCCAGGTGCCCCGGCCCACGCTGGCCGCGCGCACCCCCACGAGGATGTCGCCGTCCCCCACGGTCGGTGTGTCGATCTGCACGACCCGGAAGAGGTCCTCGGGAGCGCAGCTGTAGCGGTCCTGCACGACCGCCGTCATCGTTGCCCGTCCGGTCTCGCTGGGGGGACCCCTGAGTCTGTCGAGGTGCATTGAACGCATCGTGACCCTTTCCTTGTTGATCTCTGAACGGTGTACATGATTTGTACGGTGTACAGAGAACGGTCTACCCTGCTCGTACCGAAGTCAAGAGGAGGAAGGCTCCGTTGTCCGAATCAGGCAGGCGACGCCCTCGCGGTCCGCGGCGTGCCCTCACCGAGAACGAGATCCTCGACGCGGCGCTGAGCCTCCTCGACCACGGCCCGAATGCCGCGTCCGTGCGAGCGATCGCCGCGCGGGTGGGCGTGGTCCCGAACGCGATCTACACCTACTTCCCGGACAAGGCCGCCGTGGTCGATGCGCTCGTCGAGCGGCTGCTCGGCGAGGTGGACCACGACGTCTTCGCCGACCGTGCGCAACCCTGGCGCGACCGCGTGGAGGCGCTGGCCCTGGAACTGCGTGCGAAACTGTCCGCACATCCGGGCGCGGTCAGCCTGATGGTCGGCAGCCGGATGGATGGGCCCATCGCGCAGGCCCTCACCGAACGGCTCCTGCAACTGCTGGCCGACGCGGGACTCGGCCCCACCGACGCCGCCCGGGCGTCCTACCTGCTGTTCGTCTACATCTTCGGCTCCCTCGTCCTGGAAGTCGCCGATGTGCAGCAACCGGCCCCGCTGCCGGCGGAGTCGGAACGGATCGCCACCCGCCAGCTCGCCTTCTCGGCGAGACCGCCCGACCAGTTCCCGCTCAGCGCCGCGGCGGCGGCAACGATGGCCGGCTACATCTCCACCGAGCAGTACCTCTGGGGCCTTCACCGGATCCTCGAGGGCCTCACCGCCCGCGTGGCGGTGCGGCGCAAGTCGGGCAGAACCAGCCGAGCCACCTCCGCCCGGACCACCCCGTAGGGGTTCCCGGACATCTCGCGGAATATCCAACGGAATAGCCGTTGACCAGTGCGAACGAAGATTAGCGGCGTGCGTGTTCGCGTCGGCGGCGGGCGGCGCGGATCTCGTCGTCGGCGACTTTGTCGGCGAGCAGGGTGTAGATCTGGGTGGTTTCGGTACTGGCGTGGCCGAGCCGGCGGCGGACGACCTCGATGGAGACGCCGGAGTTGATGAGTTCGGTGGCGTGGGCGTGGCGCAGCTGGTGGATCTCGATGTCGAGCCCTGCGGCGGTGCAGTAGCCGTTCCATCGGTGGTGGGCGGCGTCGTAGGACAGTGGGCCGCCGCTGCCGTTGATGCTGGCGCGGAACATCGGCCCGGCCGTGTATCCGGAGCGTGCGAGGTAGAGCTTGCCCAGGGCGACGTATCCGCGGTCGTCGAGTAGGACGGTGCGCACGGTGCCGCCTTTGCCGTGGGTCTGGACGTGTTCGTCGTCCAGGCGCAGGTCGAAGTCCTCGACGTAGAGCCCGCACACCTCGGCCGCGCGGGCGCCGCAGACGTAGGCGGTCTCGAACAGCAACCGGTCGCGCAGCCGGTCCAGCGGACCGTCCTTGCGCGGCCGGCGGGTGCAGATCGTGGCGAGCACCGTGTGCACGTCTTTCGCGGCGGCCGGGCGCGGCAGCGTCTTCGGGACCTTGATGGTGTCGATGCGGTCCATCGGGTTCGCGTCGAGTTCCAGCCGGGCGCTCAGCACTGGTTCGAACCGGTCCGGGGGCATTGACCGCAGCGAAAAGGCCGAAGTCGAGCGCAAGGCCGAGAACGACCGTGTTTATGGGCAGGGCCGCGGCGGCCAGGGTGCGAGCCAATCACCCCGGCGCTGGTCACGAAGGTTGGCGAAGGTCTCGACCCTGGCGGTGGCCGAGCCCTTCCGCGGCAGCGGGATCGGCGCGGCGCTGCTGAGCGGGGTGCAGAAGGTGTTCTTCGCCAACGGCTACCAGTACGTCTACGGCCAGATCCTGCCCGAGCGCCCGCACCTGGTGGGCTTCTACCGCCGGGCCGGGTTCGACGTGCTCGAACCCGGCGAAGCCCTCGACCTGTGGACGGTGTTCGGCATCCCCGGCGGCATCCGCCCCGACCAGGGCGTGCAGGTCGGTGGGGTCCAGTGCATCGACCTCGACCTGGATCAGGTGCCCGTGCGCGGCGGTGAAGCGGTAGTCCCGCAGTCCGACGGCCTTTCCGTTGCCTCCCTTGTTGTTCAGGCCGATTCGCCGGGTGCGTCGTTGGACGTGCCGGTATGTCTGGCGTTCAGGCGCCGAGGCGGCTGTAGAGGCGGCTGGCCAGGGAGGCGGCCAGTTGGTTCAACTCCCCTGGCGGATCGAGCTGCGCGAACTGCCCGAGCAGCTCCGCCGCCGCGTAGGCCTCGGCCTCCGACAGCATCGCCACCCACCGTTCCCGCCGCCCCTGCTCCACCACCCGCGTCAGGGCTTCGGCGTACTCGCTCAGGTCACGCACCCTGAGCAGGCCGTACCGATCACCGATCGGATCGGGCTTGACCTCGCCACTCATGCTCTGTGCCCCCTCGCCTCACCATCCGTCCGACACTCCCCCAAAAATCTATGTCGACTGGAGTAGACATTCAACGGCGAGTGTGTGTAGTGTTCTCCACGTACGAGAGAGACAACGTCAAGCAGGCGCGGGAGAGAACGTAACTACCCGCGAGGTGAGACAGGACGGTCAGGCAGGACGGAGCCGATCAAGGAACAGGTTCCGGCTGGTGACCGGAGCAGTACCCGGGACCGAGGTCGTAAAGAGGTTTGACTCAGGTAGTACCGGTCCCGGAGCAGTAGTGCAGGACGCGGGCGGAGCGTGTGCGCCCGTGAAGATCAGCAGTATCAGCAGTGGTTGTTGTTGTGTGTTAGTGCAGTTGCAGGGCCGGTCAGGTGGCCGGAGCCGATCAGTGAACGGGGCTCCGGGCAGTGACCAGCGGCGTCAGTGCGCTGGGACCGATCAGTGGAAGGGTTCCCCGCGATGACGTTCGCAAATGAAGTAGCAGTACCGAGTAAGTGGAAAACACAGGAAAGAAGGGAACGGGAACATCATTGGATCGCCCGCAGCGGCCAGGTAGCGCCGCGCGGGTGCCGCAGTCCCATCGAGTTCGGAGGTGGTGCTCGGTTACGAATGAGCGATCCCCGCGGGATCCGGCTTTCGGCCGGACGCGGGTGCAGGACGCCGGCGGTCACGTCGGTTAGCAATGATGAAAGCCCAAACCCTTGAGGACCCCGGGTGCCGCATGCGGCGCCCGGGGTCCTTCGTGATGTGGAGGTGGAATGATCCCTGACCAAGAAGGACCGGCCACGCCCAGCGGGGCCGACAAGTTCGACGACGAGCACTACCCCGGCTACACCATGGGCCGGGCCGCCGACATGCTCGGCACCACCCAAGGCTTCCTACGCAGCCTCGACGAAGCCGGCCTGATCACCCCGCAACGCTCCGCCGGTGGCCATCGCCGCTACTCCCGGCACCAGCTGCGCCTGGCCACCCGCGTGCGGGAACTGGTCGATCAGGGCACCGCCGTGGATGCCGCCTGCCGCATCATCACTCTCGAAGACCAACTCCACGAAGCCCAGCGCCTCAACACCCTCGACTGACTTCGGCACGCGGCCACCGGCGCCGCGTGCCGATATGCGGCTGTGCCGGCGCCGTAACACTCGCAGGGTGGGCGGCGACCCCGTGGTGTGTGTTCCCCGAGCCCGGCCCCGGACCGGCTGACGCGGCTGCTGGCCGCGTGGCGCCGCGACGTCGACACCGAGCCGCTCGCCCCGTCGCTGGCGATCGCGGCACTGCGCCGGCGCGGAACGGCGCGACTGTCGAAGCGGTGACCTGCGCCAGCCCAGGCAACGTGATGACGAGGAGCGGCGAGATGACCCTGTACTCAGGCTTCACCGAGACGACGCCTGCACCGCGCTCGAACGCGGCCGGTCGCCGGTTCCTGCTCGTGCGAGAAGCCGGGCAAGACGCCGCGGGCCTGCGACACGCGGTGCGCGGCGGCACCGACTATCCGTTGTGCGACAGCACCTTGCGCATCGTCATGCGCATCGAACCGTTCGGGCCGGGCGTCGACGGCCACGGCTTGAGGACCTGCCAGCGATGCGCCGCGATGGCCGAGCCGAACAGTGAGTTGCCGTAGCCCGCAGACCACCGCCGCGGTGCCCTGCGGGCGAGACGGGCCGGCGCTGTCATTGGCCTGGACCACGGCCGTCGTGGCCGCCGCCGCTGTGCCGTGGCGCGGCGGTACCCGCCTGCCATCCGCGCGAAACCACCCGTCAGGGCTGCTGACCTGCGCTTTTCCGTCTGCGACGGGGCGTCTGCGGGGTTAGGCTCGCGCCAGATGTCGCCGGGCGCGCCCTGTCCGGCGGGGCGGGCGAGCCGGGGAGGTCTGATGGCCACGCGCGAGCAGGGTGACCGGTCGGTGGTGCCCGGCTACGTGGAGCCGATGCTGGCCACCGCCGACGGCGGCCGGTTGCGCGACGACCCGAAGTACGCCTATGAGTTCAAGTGGGACGGCTACCGCTGCCTCATGCGGGTCGCCGGGGACGGCACGACTGTGCTGACCAGCCGCAACAACAACGACTTCACCCCCCGCTTCCCCGAACTCGCCGGCGCCCTGGCCGACACGCTGGGCGGGCGGCGCGCGGTGCTCGACGGGGAAATCGTGGCCCTCGACGAGCAGGGCCGGCCGGATTTCGGGCTGCTGCAAAACCGCGGGACCACCGCCGCCCCGGTCGCCTACTTCGTGTTCGACGTCCTGCAGCTCGGCGACGAGATCCTGCTCGAGCGGTCCTACGACCAGCGCCGCACCGTCCTCGATGGCATCGAGCTCGGCGACGGCAACCTGGTCGCGATCACCCCCTCCTACAGCCACGCCGACCTCTCCGCGACCGGCATGACCCCGCAGGACCTGCTCGACGTCGCCGCGAAAACCGGCCTGGAGGGGCTGGTCTACAAGGTCCGGACCTCGAAGTACCGGCCTGGCCGGCGCAGCCCCGAATGGCTCAAGCACCCGCTGATCCAGACGCTGGAGGTGGTGATCGGGGGCTGGCGCCCCGGCCAGGGCAGCCGCGACGGCCTGCTCGGCGGGCTGCTGCTGGGCGCGCACGACCGCGACAGCGGGGACCTGCTCTACATCGGCGACGTCGGCACCGGCTTCACCCACCAGGCCCTGCTCGACGCCCAGCAGAAACTCGACCCGCTCGCCCGCCCGGCAAGCCCGTTCGCCAACGAGGTCCCGCGCGACCGCGCCCGCGGCGCCCGCTGGGTGGAACCTTCGCTGGTCGGCGAGGTCGTCTACCGCCAGTTCACTCCCCGCGAACACCGCCTCCGGCACACGGCCTGGCGCGGATGGCGCCCCGATCGCCGGCCCGGTGAAGCCCTTGTTCCCGAGCACAGCCCCGACGCCGGCGGGTGAGTGCGGTGCCGGACGGGAAGATCGCGGTGCAGGTCGGCGAGCGGCAGCTTGTGCTGTCCAACCTGGACAAACCGCTGTACGGCAACGGCTTCAGCAAGGGCGAGGTCGTGCACTACTACGCGAAAATCGGCCCGATCATGCTCCCCCACCTCCGGGGCCGGCCCACAACGTTCGTGCGGTTTCCCGACGGGACAACCGCCGGCGGGGCGTTCTTCGAGAAGAACCTCCCCCGCGGCGCGCCCGAGTGGGTCCAGACCGTGACGCTGCCCAGCTCCGGATCCCGCTCTGGCCGCGGCCCCGGCACGATCACTTACCCGCTGATCGAAGACCTGCCGAGCTTGGTGTGGGCGGCCAACCTCGCCGCGCTCGAAATCCACGTGCACCAGTGGACCATCGGCTCCGGCCCGAAGCGCCAAGCCCCGGATCGGCTCGTGTTCGACCTCGACCCCGGCGAGGGCGCCTCGGTGGTCGAGTGCTGCCGGGTCGCCGAGCGGCTGCTCGAGGTCCTCACCGCCGACGGCCTCACGCCCTTGCCGAAGACCAGCGGCTCGAAAGGCCTGCAGATCTGCTGCGGCGTGCGGACGCGGCGGCGCGACCGCACCTCCGCCTACGCCAAGGCCATCGCCGAACAGCTCGCCTACGAGCTGCCTGACCTCGTCGTGGCGAAGATGGCGAAAAACCTGCGCACCAACAAGGTGTTGATCGACTGGTCCCAGAACCACGTCGCGAAGACCACCATCGCCCCGTACTCCCTGCGCGGCCGCGCTACCCCGACCGTGTCCACGCCGATCACCTGGGACGAAGTCCGCGCCTGCCGCACCACGGCCGAGCTCACCTTCACCGCCGAGGACGTGCTGAACCGGGTCGACGAGCACGGCGACCTGCTCGCCGAGCTAGGGACGACCCGCGTGGCGCTGCCCGATCGCTGAACCGCGCGGAGGCGTTGGTGTTGGCCAGGTCGGCGAGGAAGTCGTTGATGTGCCGGGCGAGCGGGTGAGCCCGGTCGAGCTGCCCGCCGGTCGACGTCATGCCCTCATCCGGATTACCGCAGCCGCCGCGTTGGCCGCGGTCAGCGACACGAACCCGACCTACGTAACCGGAGCCGACCGGTGCCGGATCTCGTTCACCGCCTTGCTCATGCTTGAGCAGCCAGGCTTCGCGGAACTGGAGGAGAGGGTCTTGCTTCCCGTGCCCCTCCGGCCGGAGGGGTACGGCCTCGCGTTCCTCGAACCCGAGGAGCAATCGGTGACCTGCATCGGCACGATCCAGCAGATCGAGAACCACCGCGAAGCCAACGCCGCCGGCACCGCGCTCTGAGCAGGTCCCGATGGTGGCGTTCCGCTGCCCGCGCCGTCGCCGTCGTCGTCGGCAGCAGCGCCGAGCCGGCCCCGGCCGGGAGCGGCGCGCCGCAGCCACCAAAACCGTCCGGTGAGCGCCCTGTCCGGCGCGCGTTAGTCAACCCGGTCTTAGATGGTGTCGCCTATCGTCAGGCTCGACGAAAAGGGAGTGGTGATGGCGACGGACACGGGACGAGCCGGCGAAGCCGGGGCGCTTGTCGGGGCCGCGGTACGAGCGGCGCGGACGCGATCGGGGCTGTCCACCCGAGAGCTTGCCGCGCGCGCCGGCATCAGCCAGCCCTTCCTGAGCCAGCTGGAGCGAGGGTTGCACGCACCGTCGGTCAACACCTTGTACCGGCTCGCCGAAGCGCTGGCCGTCTCCCCCGCCGACCTGCTGCCCGCGCTGCCGGCCTCGCCGATCCGCGTGGTGCGGGCGGCGGATCGCCGGCTCGACGCCCTGAACGAACGGCCCGAGACGGCGTACTCGAGGACTGCCCGCAGCTCGGGTGCCATCGCCGAGATCGTCGAGTACGTCGCGGAGCCGGGCCAGGACATCGACGGCTGGTTCTGGCGGGACAGCGACGAGGCGCTGATCGTCCTGGAAGGCCGCCTGCGAGTCGAGTTCGAGGGCGAGGCGTCCGTGCGGCTCGATCCGGGCGACTGCCTGTTCCATCCCGGCGCGGCCCGGCACCGCTGGGCCCGGGTGGACGAGGACAGGTTGCGCGTGGTGCTGATCGTCGCCGGCGATAGGTGACACCAATCGAAACGGGGGGTTCTTCGGTTGGTCACATGTCCGCAACACAGGTCACGACACTGGTGAACCTGGTGCGCGGAGGCGGCCGCCCCGCGCTCGATGCGAAAGGTCGGTGCCACCATGTCCGGTCCCCACTCCGGCACCCTGCAGGTCCCCCTCATCGACATCAGCCGCTGGCCCGGCGGGTCCGCGTCCGACCGGGCCGCGATCGCGGCGGCGGTCGACGAGGCGGCCCGGACGGTCGGCTTCATGCAGATCGTCGGGCACGGCATCCCGGCCGCGGCGGCCGACGGGCTCGCCGGGGCGATCGACGCGTTCTTCTCCCGGCCTGCGGACGAGAAACGACAGTGGCGCCCCGCGACGCCGGAGACCAACCGCGGCTACACCCCGCCCCGCGCGGAGAAAGTGAGCCTCAGTCTCGGTGTGACCAGCCCGGAAGACCTGTTCGAGGCGTTCAACGTCGGCGCCGACGTGACCGCGGCCGGGGCACCGGAGCTGCCCGAGGAGCACTACCCGGCGAACATCTGGCCACCCGTGCCCGGTTTCCGGGAGCGGGTCGCGGAATGGATGACCCACGCCGGCGCACTGGCCCACCGGCTCACCGACATCTTCGCGCTCGCGCTCGGGCTCGAGGAAGACTTCTTCGCCACCCGCACGACGCGCTCGATCGACGTGCTGCGGATGAACAACTACCGCCTGCCCGAGCAGGAGACGGTGGTGGACCGGGGCCAGATGGGCATGGGTGCGCACACCGACTACGGCATCGTCACCGTGCTGTGGGCCGACGCCGTGCAGGGGCTGCAGATCCTCGACGGCGACGGGGCGTGGCACGACGTGTTGCCCGCGGACGGCGCGCTGCTGGTCAACCTCGGCGATGCCCTGGCCCGCTGGACGAACGACCAGTGGCGCTCGACCCTGCACCGGGTGCTGCCACCGACCGACGGCACGGGCCGGTTGATCCCGCGCCGGTCGGCCGCCTACTTCCACGACGGCAACTTCGACGCCGTCATCGAGGTCCTGCCCCAGTGCGTGCCCGAAGGCGAGCAGCCGCTCTACACGCCGACCACCGTGGCCGACCACATCGCCGCCAAGCTCGCCGGGTCCCGGGCCCTGCGGCCGAACGCCGCGGCGGAGCGCGAGGCCGCCCGCCTCAACGCCGCCGCGGCCCGATAGGAGGTCGCCCACATGTCCCCCACCGAGAACGGGGTCCGCCACCCCGTCGACCAGGTGCCGCCGACGGGCCGGCTGCTCCTGCTGGGCCTGCAACACCTGTTCATCATGTACACCGGCTGCATCGCGGTACCGCTCATCTTCGGGGCGGCCGCCGGTCTGTCGCACGACACGATCACGCTGCTGGTGGACGCCGACCTGCTCGTGTCCGGGGTCATCACGCTCATCCAGAGCGCCGGGGTGGGCCGGATCCTCGGGGTCCGGCTGCCCATCGTGGCGGGTGCCACGTTCACCCTGATCACCCCCATGATCCTGATCACCAAGGGCTACGGGCTACAGGCGGTGTACGGCTCGATGCTGCTCGCGGGGATCTTCGGGCTCGTCATCGCGCCGCTGTTCGCACGGCTGGTGCGGTACTTCCCGGCGATCGTCAGCGGCACGGTGATCACGGTGATCGGGCTGTCCCTGATCGGGGTCGGCGTGCAGATGGTCGCCGGGAGCGACACCACCGCGCCGGGCTACGCGTCGGTGCCGCGACTGGCGCTGGCGGCCGGGGTGATCGTGGTCGTCGTCGCGATCATGCGGCTGTTCAAGGGAATCCTCGGCCAGGCCGCGGTGCTGATCGGGCTCGTGCTGGGCACCGCGGTGGCGGTGCCACTCGGTTTCGTGAACCTGGCCGGGGTCGCCGGCGCCCCGTGGTTCGGGTTCCCGATGCCGTTCCAGTTCGGCGTCCTGCACTTCCCGATCGCCGCCGTGCTCTCGATGTGCGTGGTCATGCTGGTGACCTTCACCGAGTCCACGGCCGACATGCTGGCGGTCTCGGAGATGGTCGGCAAGCCGCTCAGCCGAGGCGACCTCGCCCGCGGCCTGGCCGCGGACGGGCTCTCCGGAGTGCTCGCCGGAATCATGAACTCGTTCATCGACACCGCCTACGCCGAGAACGTCGGCTTGGTCGAGATCACCCGCATCCGCAGCCGGTGGATCACGGCGGCGACCGGCGTCATGCTGATCGTGCTGGGCTGCGTGCCCAAGCTCGGGGCGGTGGTGGCGTCGCTGCCGGACCCGGTGGTGGGCGCGGCGGGGCTGGTGATGTTCGCGATGGTATCCGCGGTCGGGATCAGGGTGCTCAAGAAGGTCGACTACGCCGACAACCACAACCTGCTGGTCGTCGCCCTGTCGATCGCGGTCGGCATGGTGCCGGTGGTGGCGCCGTCGATCTACACGCACCTGCCGCAGGGCCTGCAGATCGTCTTCGGCAGCGCCATCACCAGCACCGCGCTGTGCGCGTTCGTGCTGAACGTGTTGTTCAACCACGCGCGGGGGCGCAGAAAGCGCGCCCCTGCCGCCGGCGTGGAGCAAGCGTCGCGGGCGGCGTGAGCCAGAGGCGGCCTACGTAATTGGATTTTGTAGCCAAGGTTACGCACGGAAGCGCACGGCACGCAGGGTGACAGTTCGCCGTTGATATTAACGCTACGTAGGGCACGCGCTGGCTTTCGCTGGGTCGTGACAACGCCTCCGCGAGCGCCCATGCTTACGGCATGGCCTTGGAACCGCCGACCTGGCCCGACGGCCTGCGGGAGGTCCTCACCGCCGACGGCCTCACCCCGCTGCCGAAAACCAGCGGCTCGAAGGGAATGCAGGTGTGCTGCGGCGTGCGGACCCGCCGGCCGGACCGGACCTCGGCCTACGCCAAGGCCGTCGCCGAGCAGCTGGCCGGCGAGATGCCCGAGCTGGTGGTGGCGAAGATGGCGAAGAACCTGCGCACCGACAAGGTGTTCATCGACTGGAGCCAGAACAACCCCGCCAAGACCACCATCGCCCGTACTCCCTGCGCGGCCGCGACACCCCCACCGCGTCCACCCCGATCACCTGGGACAAAGTCCGCGCCTGCCACACCCCCGCCGAGCTTGCCTTCACCGCCGACGACGTGCTGCACCGCGTCGACGAGCACGGGTCGCGTCCGCGGCGAGCTCGCCCGGGTCAGCTGTACTGCTTGGCCAGCTTTTTGGCGTTGGCGATGGCGACGTCGTAGGCGGGCTTGGCGGTGTAGATGTCCTGGAAGCAGCCGGCGCAGAGCACGCCGCCTTCCCCGGGCTCGGACTTCTGGGACCGGAAACACGTCGTCGTCGCCTGCTCGTCCTCGGCCACCCGTACTCCTGTCCGCGTCTGCATCGTCACTTCAACCGTAGGCCGACCTACCCGGCGCGACGGTGCTCGACAGGCCCCTCGCGGTGTGGCCTTCACGGCGTCTGCGCTGCTCGACGAAGTCCTCACGCGGCGCTTCACGCGGGCGATCGCCGCAGGCCTGCAGCTGTGGTCGCAGGCCTGCGACGCTGACAGGAGCAGTGGTGCCCTGCGGTGCTGGGTCAGCCGATGCCGGTGACCTGCAGGGCGGTCGTCCAGTTGGTTTTGATCGCGGAGCGGGCGGCCGACAGGGTGATGGTGCCGGCGCAGACGGCGTTCTTCAGCTTGGTTTCGGTGCCGTCCTTGGTGTGCGCGGTCTGGGTGCCGGAGTAGGGCTCGGGCCAGAGGTTGCCCGGGTCCTTGGGTGAGCCGCCGAGCTCGAGCGGGATCATGTGGTCTTCTTCGTAGTCGGCGAGGTTGGTGTCGCTGTAGCCGTAGTCGGCGATGCCCTGGACCTTGAGCGCGTTGGTGTAGGACGTGGACGGGCGCACGGTGGCGGTCCAGCCGGACACGCAGATAGTGCTGTGGATGGTGGACTGAGTGACCGCCGAGTAGTAGACACCCGGGGTGCAGCTCGAGTCGGGCAGGGGCAGGTACGAGCGGGAGCAGGTCGCGGCCTCGGCCACGCCGCCGGTGATGATGATGCCGCCGCCGACGAGCGCGACAGCGGCCCAGACCGCGGTGACCGAGCGAACGAGGACACGCATGCGAAGCCTCCGGAAAAGCCGTCCCCGGGCCTGATCGCCGGGGGCGTTGACATCGCACCCCACCAGCCGGGATCCGGAAAAGAACCACCAGCGTGAACGTCGTGTGCCAGCACCGGGACACCGACTCAAACACCGCCGCTGTCAACCACCGGACGGTCCACAACGACCGGCGCGAACCACCCAGCACGCGCAAACCGGACCGGCCTGTCCGTCGACCACGGCGATGCGTTCGCCGCTGGGATGCCCCCGATCCCCGGTTCTGAGACCGACCGGCGCGAAGGTCCAGCACCCTAGACCGAAGTCAGGAACCTCCCGTGCCGCCGGTGCCTCGTCACAGCGAACCGTGTCCAGCCATCGACACCGAAGCCTATGAAGCTCCCGATCAACTGCGGCGCCGGGGATTCCGGGCATTGCCCGCCGTAGCGGTTCCGGGCTATGAGTGGGCGTCGTCGACTTTGAGCTCGGCTCCGGGGTCGGCGACGAAGACGACCAGGAGCCGGGCCTGTGCTGACGAGCTGGTGTTCTCCGTGAGGACGTGGTGAGCACCCGGCTGCTCGATCCAGTTCTGGCCTGGATGGAAGGTGCTGATGGGTTGGCCTTCGAGTTGGCTGCGTACGGTGCCGTCGAGGACGTAGGCGTAGACGAACGCGTCGCCGTGCCGGTGCGGGGCCGCGCGTGCGCCGGGCGGCAAGGTGACGATCACTGAGGTGAAGGTCTTGCCTTGCACATTCGGCAGGGCCTGCTGGAGCAGTGGGGTGAGGGTTTCGGTGGGTGGCTGCGATGCCGTGGCGGGCATCGGGGCCGTGGTGGCCGTCGGGGTCGTGGCCGGCGCGGGCTGGTCCGAGGCGGCGCAGGCCGTGGCCCCGGCCAGCGCGGCGACGGCCAGGACGCTGCTGGCGATCCGCATTCCGATCATGAGAAGTCTCCTGTTCAGCTTTCAGTGACGCGGATGATCGTCTTGCCGGGAGTGCGCTTGCCCGGGGCGAGCGCGGCCGGTGCTTCGGCGAGTGGCCGTACGGGGCCGACGATCGGCTTGAGCCAGCCGTCCCTCAGGCCTGTGGCGCGGTCGGGTTCGACGACGAAGAAGACAGCCCGCCCGTCCGTGGGCTGGACGTTGGGCGGCATGGCGATCGTGACGAGCGTGCCACCGGCGCGCACCAGGGCGGCCGAGCGGTCGAGAACGTCCGTCTCCGCCGATCACGTCGAACACCACGTCGACTCGCCGACGCCCTCCAGCGTCTCGGTCTGACCCGCATGACGACGTCGTTCTGGGCCACGGGGGTCGGGCAGGGCCGTCAGTGACAGCCCTGCGATACCGGCGTCTGGGTCTCGAACAACGATCGCTGGCATGACAACCTTTACTGGGAGGGGATCGATCGAGCGCACCTGCTCGCGAGCGTTCCTCGTCGCCACGTTGTGCGTTCTCACCAGGGAGACGAGGGAGCCAGTCGGGCGTGGCAGCTCAGACGTGTTTGAGTTGTCCGGGTCGATGACCCTGCGGACGCGGTGATCAGATCGTTTGGGATCTGCACCGTTTCGACGGACTATACGCGGCCCTGCCGATGGAACATGAGCGCGAGCTCGCCGCCGACCTCCGCGAAATCGATGTGGTCCGGACGTCAATCCGCACGGACCAGATCGACCTGGGCACGGCGGTGCAGCGTGGGCGGGTCCGGTGAATGTTTTCAACCCTGTCGGGACTGGGCGAGCTGGACTCGACGCTCACGTTCGACGCGCTGTCCGGGTTCGGGCAGGGGTGGCAACGGCCTTCTTCGACTTCTACGACACTCGCCGAGGACGCCCTCATCACCCGCCCGCACTGACGTGCCCTCACCTGCGGTGCGCTCATCCGCCCGGCGAGGGGGTACTCGTGGATCTTCGACACCGTAGGACCGCTGATCAGCGGAGAACCGGGAGCGCGCACGATGTGCTCGGCGAGCAGCCGCGACGACGACCCCGCGCCGACGTTGCGGCTGCAGCAGCCGGCGCGCCTGCTCGACGCCTCCACCCTGCGTAACGCCCTCACCGACTGGGCCCGCGCCCGAGGTCTGCCCGACGAGCTGATCGACGACCTGGGGCTCGCCGTCTACGAAGCGCTCGTCAACGCCGCCGAACACGCCTACCCCACCGGGGTCATCGGCACCATCCACCTGCACGCCCGCCACGACGAGCAGACCGTGCGGGTGACCGTCACCGACCAGTGGCGGCCCCAGCCCGCGCCCGACCCGGTTCGCGGCCGCGGGCTGCCGTTGATCCACCTGCTCACCGGCCACGCCGAGATCACCCCCACCGACCACGGCACCGCCAGCACCATGACCTGGCAGCTCGGCCGCGGCCGCCACCACGGCTAGGCGTCCTTGCGGCCGTGGTGGCGGCCGCCGCGGTAGGTTCGCCGCGTGCAGCGGGAGCACGGTGTGATGAGAGCTAGCTGGATCTGCCTGGCCGTGGTCAGCGCCGGCATCCTCGGCTTCGGCGCGGTGGTGCTGATCGTGCCGCCGAACGGCGACAGCCTGCTCTACCGCGCGGACGGGCTGGCTTCGTTCGGGCTGGGCGTGTTCGGGCTGCTGCTGGCTGTCATCCCGTTCCGCCGCCGGGAGCGATGGGCTTGGGCCACGCTGTGGTTCTACCCCGTGTTCTGGCTGGCGCACCTGGTTTTCGGCCTGCCGCCGGGCACCGACCACGTGCACCAGGCCGTATTCATCGTGCTCTCCCTGGCCGGCCTGGTGCTGCCGGTCCGACAGTTCTTCCCGGCAGGCGTGCGGTGACCGCGAAGGCGGAAGCGTTGATCCAGGCCTAATCCGGTGTCGCATGATGTACATGTCAGGAGAAGAACGCCTCTGCCACATTTGGCGTAAACCACGCGTGCTGACCTGGTGATTTGCCGGGCAAGGCTCTCACCTTGTCGTTTGCAGTGTCAAGCCGTCGTCGTGCGTCGCACACCAGGTGGCCTGAGTCGTCGTTTTCGCGGACTCTTCCCACGTTCATTCCCACGAATAGGGAAGCCAGAACTTGTGAGACGCAGGTTGCCGGGCTTTCGTGCAGTCGTCAGTCAACGAGGTAGTGGGCTTCGATGTAGGCGACGGTGGAGTCATACGGCTCCCCCACTGGCTTCAACATGTACCGCCGGAAGACCGCGGCCGTGGCGCGGCGGACGCCTCGGTTGCGAGCGTCGGCGTTGTCCCATGACCTGGCGAGGGTGTGGGTAACCACCTGGTCGATCTCCTCGGCCAGGTTCCTCTCCGTGACTGTTAAGCCGGACGGTGCATGGTCGTGGATGATCCGCGACAGGACACCCACGTGGTCGTTATCCAGCACGACGACAGCTTCGTCGGGGTGCTTCGCGGCGTCCACGACGGCACGGGCGACTCGGAGGGCTTCGGACAGGAAGTCCAGGGCGTCCTGGGCGTTCTGGATGATCCGGTCCCGCAGCAGCCTGATCCGCTCCGCGAGGGCGATGTACTTCGCAGACCCCGGTTCGACGCCCTCATCGAGGGCGGCCTTGATACGGTCCAGGATCTCCGCCGCGGACGGCGGCGTCTTACCCTCGCCGTCGTCCTTGCCGGGCTTGGGACGGACGAGGGCCAGCAACTCCTTGAGGACGGCGATGCCCTGGGCGTCCATGACGAGGGCTTCCTCTTGGGCGGCGACCACGGAGAACGAGTGGATGTGGGCATTGATGATCTCCAGGACCATCGGCCCGAGCTCGCTCAGCCGTTCCTTCCTCTCCTCGTCGGAGGACTTCTTGAACAGGGTCGTGTACACGGACCCGAACAGCGCAAAGCCGTCCCGGTACTTGGCGACTCGCTTGTCGGTGTTGATGAGCGGGTACAGGCGGGCCAGGAGTCGGTAGTCCTTGGAGAACATCCCAGCGGCACCAGGGTTGGCATCCAGGAAGATGTTGATGGCTCGCACGGACTCGTATCCATGGACTGTGAGGTCCAGGCCATCCACGCCCACGAGGAGGTCTTCGATGCGGGCGAAGGTGGTACGGAACTCGGCGACCAGCTCAGACAGGTCGGCGATGAACCCGCCGCCCTTCCCTTCCCCCTCCGAGGTGGGATCAACTACGGCCCGCTGGACCTCTTCGGCCAGGCCGATGTAATCCACGACCACGCCGAAGGTCTTCACGAACCCGGTTGGGGACACCCAGGTGCGGTTCGGACGAGTGATCGTCTGGAACAAGGTGTGAGCCTTCAACGGCTTGTCCAGATAGAGGACGCCCTCATTGGGGGCATCGAACCCAGTCATCAGTTTCGCGGTCACCACCAGGAAGCACAGCGGGTCCTCCGGGGCAAGGAACCGCCGCTTCTGCGCCTCCTCCTCAGCCTCCGAGAGCTGGGACGCCCGCATGGCGGGGTCTTCGTCCTTGGAGTCCGAGACAGAAATGTTCACCTCAGCGGTGATCCTGTCATGCTTCCCGACCTCAGCGAGCACGTGCGACGCCTCGAAGCCGGCCAGCAGCTCGTTGATCTTGTCCGTGTACGACACGGCCAGCTCACGGTTGTAGGCGACGACCTGGGCCTTGAGGCCATTGCGGTAGGCGCCAGCCAGGTAGTGGTCCACGATGTCCTGGCAGACCGCGTGGATGCGGTCGGGGTTGGCGAACACCGAGGTAAGGCGCCCGAACTTGCGGGACAGGGACTCACGGTCGGGGTCGTCGAGGTCGAAGTCGTCGGCGAACTGGTCGAACTCAGCCTGCAACGCCTGGTCGTTCATCTCGAAGGCGACCGGGTGCGGGTCCAGCATAACCGGGACAGTCGCCTCATCCACCAGCGACCGGGACACCGAATACCGGTGCAACACCCTGCCCGGGTCCGCCTCCTCGCCGAAGAGGGCGAAGGTGTCGGTGGCGAGGTTGCGGACGGGAGTGCCGGTCATACCGAAGAACTTCGCGTGCGGCAACGCCGCCCGCATCTGCCCGGCCAACGACTTCGACCTGGCCGATTGCGTGCGATGCGCCTCGTCGACCAGCACGATGATGTTGCCCCGGGTCGACAGATTCTTGCCGGCGTCGGCGAATTTGTGGACGGTCGTGGAGATGACGCCGCGCACATCGTCGGCCAGCAGGGAACGTAACTCCTGACTGGTGGCAGGCTGGTGGAAATAGGCGTCCCCCATCGCGGAGGTGAATACCCCGGACGTCTGCCGCACGAGCTGCGTCCGGTCCGACAGCAAGATGATCGTGGGTGACTCGGTGCGGGTATCGGCCAGCAGCAGCGAGGCGGCGAACACCATCAGCAGCGTCTTCCCGGACCCCTGGTGGTGCCAGATCAGGCCCTTCGACCCGCCCTCCAGGATCCGCTCGTGGATCAGGTGCGCGGCCTCTATCTGCGGGTAGCGAGGCAGGTACTTCTTGTCCACCCCACCCCCTGAAGTGTCGAAGAGGGCGAAGTTCGCGAGCATATCCAGGATCGTGGCCGGATTCATCAACAGCTCGACGGAGCGCTGCACATCGGCCTGCCCGGACAGGTCCTCATCGTCCGCGGTGGACCGGAACGGCTGCCACATGTTCGTGGGGGCGCCGACGGCACCGAACCGCAGCTTCAGCCCGTCGGAGGCGACGGCGAAGACGTTGGGGGTGAAGAACCACGGGTACTCGGGGGCGTACACGTCGTTGATCTCGCGGGCCGCGTCGATCCACCCGGACTTCGCGGTCGGTGACTTCACCTCGACCACGACCAGGGGCAGGCCGTTGACCCAGTACACGAGGTCGAACCGGCGGGACGTCTTGCCCGGGACGGTGATGGTCACCTCGTCCGACACGACCAGCGTGTTGGCGGTTGGGTGTTCGAAGTCGATGACCTTCAAGGCGTGCCACACGCCATCGGCGTCGCGGAACTCCTTCAGCCCGCGCAGCAGGCGCAGCACCTGCTCGTTGGCCCGCACCAATCCGCCTTCCACAGAGTTGACCGTGGCGACGATCTCCTCGACTACCGCCTCTACGTCGAATCCGGCGATCACCTCGGGGTTGAACTGGGCGATGGCGTCCCGTAGATGGCCATCGACCACCGTCTGTGTCGTCTGACGCGGCAACGCTCGCCCAGCCGTGAACGTCCACCCCATCGGCAGGGACCACTGGATCATCAGGTTCTGAAATTCACGCTCCCGTACGCCCTTCGCCACAGTTCAGACCCCCAGTTCGGCAGACTCAATCTCAATGGTTCGGTCCAGCAAACCGGACAGCAGGGCCGCGCGCACCGCACGTAGCCCGTCAGCCTCCGCGCGCACGGCCGCGATGTGTGCCTCCATCGCCTGCAACTCGTAGATCGCCCGCTGCTGCTCCTGAGCCGAGGGAATGCCGACGGGCGACTGCATCAGACGCTTGCGGTTCAGGGTGCGGTTGCGTCCAGCCCCGCCGGGAGAGCAGCTAGCCAGGAGCCCCGTGCCTATATTGGTAGAAAAGAAAAGTCGAAAGAACTCGACATCCCCACCGTCGAGCCGCCGGTAGGTCGGGAAGCGGTGCGATCCGCAGTAGCCCTCTATCTCAGGGGGCACAATGGCGACCGCGCCCTCCCAAGCGAAGACAATGTTGATGACCAGGTCACCGGGCTCAACCCAGAACACCTTCTTGGACCCCAGGGACTCTCCGGTCACCACCTCCTTGGTGAACAGCCCGCGCCCGTGGGACCTGATCCCGATCTGCCGGTACTCGGCCTCAGGGGCAACGGTGATCGGGCGCTTGACCTCTGCCAGGACTTCGCCGATCGGCAGGGTGGTCCCTGTGGCCGCGTAGTGCGCGAACAGTTTTTCCTTACGCCCCCGAAACAGGGCATCCAGCGCGTCAGCCTCGAAGTCGAGCGCGGTGACCCGGTCGTCCACCGCACCGATGACCTCGACGATCCGCTCCTGTGTCGGCAGCGGGGGCAAAGCGAACGGGATGGCACGGAACGAAGTGTCGGAGATGGTCTTGCGGCGCAAAACCGTCCCCGAGGCGCGGTTCTGCATCTCCTTCCAGAACGCCGGAGTCTGGAAGTAAAGCCCCAGGAGCTCCGGAAGAGCTTTCTGGTCCACCTCATATGTGATGAACACACCGGAGACGTGGTGCCGTCATGCTCCGTCCGCGCGACGCCTACAGGGGCCTCGAATGCCGTGATCGTGCGGAGCACGACATCGTTCTCTCGCACCCTGTTCAGGCTCGAATATTTCGAGACACCGCCGACGAATGGCTCCTTCTTGCCGAGGCCGCGCCCGGACATCTGCACACTGACTGCCGGGTAGGTGACGTCATCCTCCACGGCCACCTTGCGGCGTACACGCGTCAGCAGGTCACCGAGGGTGATCTGCTTCCAGTCACTCATCGAAGCCCTCGATCCCAGCGTCGGCGAGCACGGCGAGCATGCGCGCCTCGGTCTTCTGCCGTTCGGCGCGGGTGAGATTGTAGGCCTTGATGAGGGTGCCAAGGTCTTCCCGCTCGACAGCGGACTGCTTGATGTACCGCTCAAAACTGAGGTCGTACCCGTTCGCCGCGATCTCCGCGGCGGGGACGAATCGCGCCGCGAGTCCGCCGTCGCCGTCAGGGTCGACCGGGTTGCCGTCGGAATCGAAGTTCGAGTGATAGGCGATCACCACATCAGCGATGTCCGCCTCTGTCAGGACGTTGCGGTTCTTGGCCTTGGTGAACCGCTTGGAGGCGTCGATGAACAGCACCCCGTCCTGGCGCTCCTCGGTTTTGGTGCCGGGAGCACGGAACACGAGGATGCAGGTCGGGATGGTAGTCGAATAGAAAAGGTTCACCGGCAGACCGATCACGGCTTCCAGGAGGTCGTCGTCTAGGACGCGCTGGCGGATGGCTGCTTCCTGGCCGCTGCGGAAGAGAACGCCGTGGGGTAGGACGACGCCAGCACGGCCCTTCTTCGGGCCCATGCTGGCGATCATGTGCTGAACGAACGCCCAGTCCGCCGACGACTGCGGGGCGACCCCGCCGAGGGCGCGCGGGTCATTGGTCCAGGGCTTCCACTTCAGACTGAAGGGCGGGTTGGCGACGATCACATCGAACTGCGAGACGGACCCGTCCGGCTTTTTGAAGCGCGGGTCCTTTAGCGTGTCGCCGACCTCGACCTGGAACTGGGTGAGGTTGTGCATGAAAAGGTTCATGCGTGCTACACCCGCGGTGTCCGGTACGGCCTCCTGCCCGTACAGCTTGAGCGTGTAGCCACGCCCGCCGTGCGCCTTTAGGAGGTTCGCGGAGGCGATGAGCATGCCGCCCGACCCGCAAGTCGGGTCGTACACCGACTCGAAGCCCTTCGGGTCGAGGACCTCGACGATCAGCTCGACGACCTCGCGCGGGGTGAAGAATTGGCCGGCGCGGGTTCCGGACCCGTCGGAGAACCGCTTGAGCAGGTACTCGTACGCCCCACCGAGCACATCGTGGGACATGTTGCCCTCGTGCATCTTCGGGGTGCGGTCCATCGCCTGCATGACCGCCGCCAACACGTCCGCCGACAGAACCTCTTCGGAGGTCCAAGTCATGGACCCGAAAGACGCGAGAATTTGTCAGGGTTGGCCGTCTCGATGGCCTGCAGGGAGGCGCGGACCCGCTGGCCGAGGCCAGCCTGGGTGATGGTGGCGAGGATCGACGACCAAGAGGCGCGCCGCTCCTGGACGGTGCCGGGGTGGATGAACGGAACCTCGAACGACTGGTAGTCGCGATACTCGATCTCGTGGGCTTCCTCGTCGGACAGGTCGTCCAAACCCTCATTGTCGGCCAGAAACTCCTGGTGGTGGTGCTCCCAGGTGTCCGACAAGTACTTCCAGAACATCAGCGGGAAGACGACCGAGGAGTACTGCGCTTCGGGCATCGCCACGCGCAGCTCATCGGCCGCGTCCCACAACCGGTTCTCGATCTCCTGCTGGGTCACTGCCATCAGTCGGGGGTGTCCTTGTTCGTCAAAGGGCGGCGACCCGAAGGCCATAGTGTTACTGCTGATCACCCTATTTTGGGCGTGCCCGGCATAGTACAGGCCGGGTGCGACAGAAAAACCGAGCTCGCTAGGTGACGACTATCCGGTTGACGAGATCCGCGTCCTCCACAGCTTGGATGACTCGACGCCCCGGGATAGAGGGGTCTGAAACACCATGGGGTGAGGGCACCCAGCCTGCGGGTTAGCCATCCTGTCAGCCAGCCGATGTACGGTGTTGATCTCCGGCAGACCTGGGTGGGGGCTACGCGCGGTGGTATCGGTCGAGCAGCTGGTACAGGGTGTCAACGCGGTGGTGGGCAAGCTCGCGGTGATCCGGGGGCTGTTCGTCCAGGCGAGCCAGGCGGCGGAGGAGGCCGGCAACACGCTGGCGCAGGCGACGGAGGGCACGCACGCGGATGAGGTAGCCCTGGCGCTGAGCCTGCTGGGCCAGAGCCGCGAGGGCATCGCGACGATGCACCAGCTGGTTGGCCTGGCGTCGCTGAGGCTGGAGAGCTACGTGGCCCGGGTCGGCGATGCCGAAGGCGGCGGGGGTGCCGCTGGCGGGACGACGGGAGGTCCGCTGGCTCCGCCGGCGGGCAAGGGTCAGTCGGAGGATCCAGTCGAGAAGCTGCGGCGCGAGTTGCCGCCGCCAGTGACTGGCGGTCGTGGGGTGAAGACGCACGGCCGGTGGTTTGCACCTGGTAAAAACACTACGGCCGTGACCAGCGGCCGGGACGCCTGGACGGACCGGGTGAACAAGGTGTTGAAGGAGGCCGGGTGTCAGTTTGTGCCGTTGACGGCCGCCGCCGACGTGGAACTCAAGATTGCTGCCGAGATGCGCGATACCGGGATCACGGACGCCACGGTGGTCATCAACAACGAGCCGTGCACGGGCCAGGCGAGCTGTGACAACTTGCTGGGCGTGGTGCTACCGGAAGGCAGCACGCTGACGGTCCACGGGGCCGGCGGCTTCAAGAAGGTTTACAAGGGAGGCAAGCGGTGGTGACGTTCGATGCGTACTACGACCCGGAGCACCGGGCGCCGGTCGCGTTGAGCACGCCGGCTCAGGTGGATGAGCTACTGGACCAGATGGTGGCCGAAGCCGAGTCGCCGAACGTCGAGGTGGGCTTGGTCGCCCAGCTCGACGGCAAGGACGGGGACGACTGGTCGTCTACCCTCCAGTTCGGGGTGCGCGCGGCGGCCACGATGTGCGGGTTCGTCGGCTACATGGGCAAGGGCGAGACGAGCGCGATCAGCGATAACGGCGCGACTTCGCCGGAACCGGTGGCCTACGACTACCAGTCCCACGAACGCGAGGTGCCGAGCAACGCGGAGATCCCGTGGCCCACGGTGCGCCAGGCTGTCCACGACTACGTTGCCTCGGGCGGCACCCGGCCTGCCGGAGTGCGCTGGCGGGAGCTTTCCTACTAGTCGTCAGCGGTTGCGGTCGGCGTTCCACCCGCCGGGCGTGGTGCGCGCGGTGTGGCGGTTGTGATGGGGCATCCAGAGTGGACGGAGCCCGCTAAGCTCCGACCACAAGGGACGGGCCCCTGGCGTGGTTTCGGCGCCAGGAACCCGTCCCTTCTCTTGTGCTGATTACCTGATGCGGGGAACCTGGATCTTCGAAACGGAGGTCAGGAAACCTCGCCATCCTGTGGCTGGCAGCGTGAAGGCGCCGGCCTCCGGGTCCTTGCTGTCCCGAACGAAGGCACCGTCTCCGTTCGGGGCGAATGCCACCTCGACGCAGTCGGTCTTGTCTGTGTCGTTGCCTGAGTAGCTGCTCTTGCGCCACTTCAGCGGAGCGTCAGGCATCTTGTCACTCATGACTTTTCGAGTACCTCTATCTGTTGGCGGATGAATTCAATCGACTTGTCGGGTGACAAGGCGATTCGTGCTGCGCGATCAAACAACTCGGCAAACCGCTGCACGTCTTCGGGATTGTCCACAAGATGGGAGTCCGCCAGCGACTCGAAGTAGACCCAGCTCGGCTCCCCGTTGTCGTAGTCGACCAAGGTCATGCCGCCCGCGCCGCACCCGTAGTCTCCCGCCTCTTTCGGGACAATCTGAATAGTTACGTTCTCCCAGCTCTCGGCCACCTCGGCGAGATGCTGAAGCTCGTCCAGCAACACCTCAGCGCTACCGACCTGACGGGTCACGGCAATCTCGTCCATGATCACGTGGTAGATCAGCGGCTTCGGGTCTGCCGGATCGATCCGCTTCTGGCGTTTATTGCGCACCCCGAAATGCTTGGGTTGGGACGATTCCGGGTCGGCGAGAGTCGCCCTGAGTGCCTGCATGTACTTCTCGTTCTGGAGCAGGCCAGGCACGAGGCCACCGCCAACCTGGCGCATCCGCCACGCAACGCCAGTTTCGTAGACCAGGCGTCGGAACGCTGATGGCGTACCCGAAGGAAGGCGTACGGGCTTCGGCTCGCTCTTCGCGGCCTCGTACAGCTCGCGCACGTGAGACGCCCCGAAATTTCCGGACAGCTTTCGTATGGCTAATTCATGCTGCGAGCTGTCGGTTCAGGTACTCGTTGTGGACCTCTAATGGGGTC
>NZ_JBEYSJ010000063.1:0-27352 GCF_040704195.1 Amycolatopsis sp. NPDC047767 | reverse complement strand
CGACCTCGCGGGTGTCGCCTTGGGCGACCGTGTTGGTGGCGATCAGGCCGAGGGTGCCGTTCCTCTGTAGGAGTGAGGTCGCACGAAGAAAGAAGCAAGGAAGATCAGCGGTGCGCCACAGTGGGTGTCGTGAACGTCAACAAGGTCCGCCGGTGCGCCCTCTATGCCCGACTCAGCATCACGAAAGAAGAGTCTGTCTCGATCATCCGCCAGCTTGATTCCTGCCGGAGGTACGCCGAGGCTCGCGGGTGGGAGGTCGTCGGCGAGTTCATCGACGACGGCGTCTCTGCGACCGCCAACCGGCCAGAAGACCGCAAGGGCTGGACAGCGCTGCTTGCCGCAGGCGGCTTCGACGCCGTGGTGATCTGGAAGGTGGACCGGCTTGCGCGGCGAGTGCTGGACTTCCTCCATGCCGCCGAGATGCTGCAGCAGTGCAGCGCGGGGCTCGTGGCGGTTGAGGATCCGATCGATATGACCAGCCCGCAGGGCCGTGCCTTCGCGGTGATGCTTGCCGTGTTTGGTGAGATGGAGGCGGAGGCCATCAGGGCACGCGTTCGCTCGGCGCGGGCCCATCTCATTAAGGATGGCCGCTGGGCTGGCGGAGGCATCCCGTACGGCTATCTCTCAGCGGCGAACCCGGACGGACCAGGGCGAGTTCTTGTCAAGGATCCGGAGCGTCTCCAGTGGCTCACGAAGGCCGTCATGATGGCACTGAACGGTGCCACTGTTTACGGGATCACGAAGTGGCTGACCGACGAAGGCGCGCCGCTCCCCGGCGGTCGGAGTAGCAAGCGCACGCCGGGAAACGTCGAATGGAACTATCACACGGTTAACCGACTGCTGCGGAACCCCATCCTGGCCGGGATGATGCCGCGCAACCCGGGTCGCGGCAGGAACGCCAAGGATGTCGACCCGTTCGCGGTCGTCCGCGACGAGCGCGGCCTTCCTGTGATCAATAAGTCACTTGCAGTGATCACGCTCGACGAGTTCACGGCGTTGCAGGACATTCTCAACTCACGAGAGAGTCCGCAGGTCCGCAAGCGACGCAGCAGGGAGACAACCAGCCCATTTCTGTCGCGTGTCGCGTCCTGCGACACCTGCGACGTGTACATGTGTCGCGGGACGAACCAGAAGCGCCCAGTCCTCTACTGCCCGAAGTGCAAACAGACGCTGAGCCGGGCAACGCTCGACCCGTACCTGGTGAAGCGCCTCCTCGCGGAGCGGGGAGGCGAGCCGCTCGCTGGGGTGACCGTACAGGACAGTTGGGACACGGTCGGCGCCGACGACCTGGCGCGGCGAGAAATCCTCCTTACGCAGCTGGAGAGCCTGCGCATTCGCCGCGGCGTCGTCGGGCGGTATTTCGATGAAGAGCGGGTGCTGCTTCGATGGCTTCCCGCCGGCAGCGGTGGTCATTCCGATCCCGCCGGGCCCTCCAAGGCGCGTTGAAGCGGGCGTCGCCGGACGTGTTGCAGCGCAAACCACACGCCATTCGGGCACACTGGTGAACTGTGACGGAAGGAACCACCGAGATCACCGGGCCACAGGCGTTGTACCAGCTAAATCACGAGCTGGATGGGTCGTCTACGTCCGTGCGCGAGAATCTGGTCGACATCTTGACGCGGGAACTGCTCGGACCAATCCACGGTCCCGAGGAGGTGCTGCCGTTCAGTCCTCGGTCGCAGTACCTCGTGGGCCACATCGCTCCGGTCAAGCTCTCCGGCGCTGCGCTGAGGTACGACGACTCTGAGGGGACCGCAGAACGCGGTTACCTGGTCGAGGCGCGGATGGATGAGGACGCTGTCCGCGAGCAGCGTGGTGTGCCGGCGTTCGCCGCCGACGAGACCGAGGCCGACGCGGAGGACGACGACCCCGAGGACCGCACGCCGAAGCAGGGATTGATGATTCCGGCGTCGATGGGCTTGCGGTTCCAGGTCCCGCCCGGCCTTGAGGCTTTCACTGTCACGGCGTCGTGGGGCACCTATTCGACGATCGAGACCGACAAGGTGACCAAGGCCGGCCGCAAGGTCAGGCACTACCAGCGCACGTCGATCGAGGAGCCGCGGACGATTGCGTTGGCCGACCTCACGGTGGGGCGCACGACGACGATTCCACTGCGGGAGTCGATCTGCCTGCGAGTGGACCGGTACGACGACCTCCAGTACGGCCGCGTGCTGGTTGAGATCGCGCTGTGCAACGACCGAGAAACCCCGATGCCGATCCCGGTTAGCATGTGGATGTTCCAGACCAAGCTGCGGGTCGATGCGGGCGGCGTCGACGTGTTCCTGCCGGTGCGGGACGTGTTGGAGCAGGACTGGCCGGAGCACGACGAGGAAGTCCAGCGGCTGAACCTCCAGTACCGCAATCGCCTGGAGTTCGCGGTCGGCCGCACCTGCTCGGTCGAGTGGGTCGCGCGGAACGGCGCACGGCGTGCGACCGAGGTCTCGACGACGTGGCTGCCGGTTGCCGAGACGCCGCAGACCCGCGCGCTGTCTGCCGCCGATGCGCAGACGGAAGGGGCTGCGGAGGACGTGAAGCTGCTGGGCCAGGCCGTGATGTCGATGGACGCATTGTCGCGCGTAACATCTGACGAGGTCCGTTCCAGCCTTCAGCCGCTGATCGACGGCTACGGCGTCTGGCTCGACAATCAGACCCAGATTGCCGCGACCTTGCCACCACACCTGCAGGAGACGGCGGAGTTGGTGCTGTGGGAGGCCAAGCAGGCGCACCAGCGGCTGGTCGACGGTCTGGAGCACCTCGGCGGAGACGAAGAAGCGCTGCGCTGCTTCCAGTTCATGAACCGGGTGATGCGCGACCAACGAGTGGCCTCACAAGTGGCAGCCGCACGTTCCTCTGATTTGTCGATGACGATCGACCAGGCACAAGCCAAGGTGCGCGAGAAGGGTGCGGATTCGGCGTCGTGGCGGCCGTTCCAGCTCGCGTTCATCCTGATGCAGCTCGGCGCGCTGACCGACCCGACGGCGCCGTGGCGCAGTGCTGACCATCAGGCGCGGGTCGAGTTGCTGTTCTTCCCGACCGGTGGTGGAAAGACCGAGGCATACCTGGGCCTTGCGGCGTATACGTTCGCGGTCCGTCGACGTCAGGGCGTTGTGCAGTCGGCCGACGGGCCGCTCGACGGGCGCGACGGCGTCGCGGTGCTGATGCGGTACACACTGCGCCTCCTGACCGCCCAGCAGTTCCAGCGCGCTACCGCCCTGGTTTGCGCCGCCGAGCTGGCCCGACTCGATCAGGAGGAAGTCTGGGGCGTCGAGCCGTTCCGGATTGGGCTGTGGGTCGGCACGGATGTCAGCCCGAAGCGGTTCGAAGAGGCGGACGAGCAGCTCACCAAGGCCAACGAGTACGGGTCTCACCGTCTGACCGTGCTCCAGATCCAGCGGTGCCCCTGGTGCGGCACGCCGATCACCGCCGCGCAGGTGAAGACCGACTCCACAGTGCGGCGTGTGTTCGTGTACTGCGGCGACGAGCTGGCCCGCTGTCCGTTCGCCAAGGGCGGCACCGTGACCGAGGGCCTCCCGGTGCTCACCGTCGACGAGGAGATCTACCGGCTCACACCAGGGTTCGTGATCGCCACCGTCGACAAGTTCGCACGACTTGCCCGCGAGGGCGAAGCCGCGGCCCTCTTTGGATACGTGAGCCGCCGCTGCGGCAGGCACGGGTACGTGCACCCGGACTACACGAACTGCGGCATCACCACGACCCACCCGGCCACAAGGGACGGGCACCCCGCGGCGACAGTGCGCCCGGTCGACCGGCTCCGCCCACCGGACCTGATCATCCAGGACGAGCTGCACCTGATCACCGGGGCGCTGGGCACCTCGGTGGGACTGTTCGAGGTCACGGTCGAGACCCTGTCGTCGTGGGAGACTCCGGAAAATGCGCCCGTGCGACCGCTGATCGTGGCATCGACCGCAACGGTGCGCAACGCACAGGAGCAGGTGCGCGGGCTGTACGGGCGGCAGGTGGAGATCTTCCCGCCGCAAGTGCTCGACGTGGCTGACACCTTCTTCTCCCAGGAAGTGCCAATCGACCGGAAGAACCCCGGCCGCCAGTACGTCGGAGTGAGCGCTCAGGGCGTACGCCTGTCGAGTGCGGAGATCCGGGTGGCGGAGGTCTTGCTGTCGGCCGGCCAGCTCCTGTTCGACCGTGCCGGGACGGCTGCCGACCCGTACATGTCCCTGGTCGGCTATTTCAACGCGACCCGCGAGCTCGCCGGCATGGCCCGATATGTGGCCGATGACGTGCAGAACCGAGTGAAGCGACCGCGCAAGGACTCCGGGTTCCCGTCTCGGCTTGGCGCGTCCTTCGGCCTGCTCAACGTCGGCGAGCTGACATCTCGTATCGCATCGGCGGAGATCGGTCGCACGCTGGACCGGCTCGGGCTGGAGTTCGACAGCGACTACGACACCACCGAGGCCTTCCGTGCGCGACTGGCCGCGAGGGACGCGGGGAAGAAGACACCTACGCGCACAGACGCACCGTTCGACGTCGTGCTTGCGACCTCGATGCTCCAGGTCGGGGTCGACGTGCAGCGCCTCGGGCTGATGCTGGTGGTGGGACAACCGAAGAACACCGCCGAGTACATCCAAGCGTCCTCCCGCGTCGGCCGAGATCCCTCCGGGCGGCCGGGCCTCGTCGTGGCGCTCGGCAACTGGGCGCGGCCCCGCGACCTGGCCCACTTCGAGCAGTTCCGCCACTACCACGACACGTTCTACGCCCAGGTCGAGGCGCTGTCCGTCACGCCATACTCGCCGACATCCCTGGCGCGCGGGATCGACGGGGTGCTGGTGAGTGCGGTGCGTGTCGTCCAGGCGCCGCTGGGCGACGGTCTGTCGCCTGAGCGGAGCGCTTGGCTGATCAAGGACCAGCGCGACGCGGTCGAGGCGCTGGTCGGACGGCTCAAGGCGCGGATCGCCGCGGCCGCGCAGAGCAACGATGCCGCGAAACAGGCCAATGACTTGCTGGTCAATCGCATCGACAGGTGGAACGAACGCGCCAAACGCGCCGGCGAGATGAGTAAGACGCTTGTCTACGAACGCACTGGTGAAGGCGACAAGTACTTGCCGCTGATCATCAGTCCCGAGAACGCCAAGGCGTCGGTCGGCGGGTCGGTGCAGGCGCCGTTCGTGATCGCGAACTCGATGCGTGAGGTGCAGCCCGAGATCAACCTGCTTGTCAGCCCACTGCCCGAGAGGCTCTTCTCACGGGCACCCGACGGTGTCACCGAATGGACGCTGCCCACAGGAGACGACGACTGATGAGCGAGATCCTCACCCCCGAACCCGCGAGCGCATCGGAAATGCTGCACGACGACGAGCAGGTGCTCGACCCGCTCGCCGATGTTGAGGAAGGCGCGGCCAAGAACCGCGCCAAGGTCGGCACCGCACGCCCCTCGTCGCTGCTGTACACCTACGGTCCCGGCGCGATCATGGACCTGCCGGGCTTCTCGGTGATGCCTGCCGGCCTCGACGACTGGGAACCGATCTGGAAGCGTCGCGAGCACATCCCGACGATCCTCGAACCCCGCCTCCTGAACGTCGTCCGGCTTCACCTCGGCCCCCAGGTCGACACTCTGCGGCGCTACCCGTGGCAGCCGAAAAAGGGTGCGATGTCGAAGGAAGGCTCCGACCTTGGTGTTCCGGCGCGGGTGTTCCCGCAGTGGTTGCGGTGCACCGGGTGCGACTTCCTCGGCCCGCTTCCACGGTTCAGCTACACCAACACACATCCGTTCCGGCCCGATCTGGCACAGTTCAGCCACAAGAGTTGCCCCGGTCGCGGTGGGCAAAAGACCGGGTCGACCAGTCGCAAACGTGAGAGCCCAGCGGTTCCCGCCCAGCACCTGCTGACCTGCACCAACGGGCACCTCGACGAGTTCCCGTACAAGCTGTGGGTTCATCGCGGCGGCACCTGCCCGAAAGCCGAGAACCCTGATCTGAAGATGCGCGACGCCAACGTCGGCAAGAGCGTCGGCTCCACGATCACCTGCGCCTCCTGCGGAGCCACCCGTGGCATGGCCGAAGCGCAGGGCGCGATCGGACGGGAGAAGATCCCGCAGAAATGCCGCGGGCGCCACCCGCACCTGAACGCGTTCGACGCCGCATGCGACGCACAACCGGCCCTGATCATGATGGGTGCGTCAAACCTGTGGTTCTCCTCCACGCAGCGCATCATCGTCATGCCCCGCACCGACGCCGAGGAGAAGGAAGCGCTCGCCGACAAGCTGCGCGCGGAGCTGGGCGTCGACCAAGTTCAGAAGTTCGGTGAACAGATCCCAGTAATCCGGGCGCTCGCGACAGCACGCGACATCGACTTGACCGGTGTCACCGACGACGACATTGCCGAAGCCGTCGCCGACGTACTTGCTCCCGCCGACTCCGAGGAGGTCCGCCACGAGAAGCTCGCGAAGTGGGACCCGGTCGAGCTGCTGGTGCCCGAGTGGCGGTACCTGCAGAAGCCGTCACTGTTCCCGCAACAGCAGAACTCCAGCGGCCTCATGGTCACCGAAATGCAGCGCGGCACCCGGCTTCACTCACGGATCAGCCGGGTCGTCGCGGTCAACCAGATGAAGCGTGTCAACGCCGTGCTCGGCTTCACCCGGCTCGACGAGATGGACCGCGTCAACGACTTGGTCAGCCGGCTCGTCAAGCTCACCCGCAACGGCAAGCCGGCCTGGGTACCCGCAACCGAGGACCGCGGTGAGGGAATCTTTCTTCAGCTCGACCTCGACGCGGTCCACGCGTGGGAGCAGGAGATCCGCGACTCCCCATTGTGGGAAGCGCACACGCTGGCGCACCACAATAACTTCGAACGAAGGTTTTCCGAAACCGCTAAGGTGGTCGACCCTGGCACGCGGCTGCCCTCGCCCCGGTACTGGCTGCTGCACACGTTCGCGCACATTCTGATCCGTGAGATGGCGATGTCCTGCGGCTACGGGGCGGCCAGCCTCACCGAGCGCATCTACGGGTGGACTGAAACACCGGAACGCGAGGCCGCGGCCGGGCTGCTCATCTGCACTGCCGCATCCGACAGCGAAGGCACGCTCGGCGGACTTGTTGCGCTCTCCGAACCCACCCGATTGCAGGGCCTGGTTGTCTCGGCGCTCCGCCGCACCGCCCGGTGCTCGTCCGACCCCGTCTGCGCGATGCGTACCCCGCGCGATCCCGAAGACTTCCTTCACGGTGCCGCGTGCCATTGCTGCACATTCGCATCGGAGACCTCATGCGAGAAAGCCAACCGGTTCCTCGACCGACGCTTCGTGCTGAACCTCCCCACCGCCGCAGGCGACACTGTGCCCGGGTTCTTCGGGAGCGTGGATGCCCTCTGACCCGTACGGCGCGCTCGGCGAGTACCTCACAGCCAGCGAGGCCGTGGGGCTCGCCGTGCAGCTATCAACCGGTCAACACGTGATCAAAGCACTGGGCACAATCAACGCATCCCGTCGCGAACGCGTCCGCGAACTGCTTGCCGCAGGTCGCCTCGGCCACACCGAGGTCGACCGGTCCATCGCGGTGCTCCACGCGATCGCCGGCGCCAAGGCCGTTCACCGTGACCTCACTCCAGTGTGGACCATGCCAGGGCACGAAGCCAAAGTCGGCCACCTCACGGGCGAATTTCATCGCCTCGTTCAAGCCGCCCGGCAGTCGATCACCTGCGCGACCTACAACTTCGAGCCCACCTCGCAGATGTGGACTGTGCTGAAGCAAGCTTCACAGCAGCCCGGAGTCGTCGTGACGGTTTACATCGATGGCGATAAGGCCGACTCCGCCAAGGTCAAGGCCCAGCTCCCGCGCGCCACCATCTACGAGTCCGCCGTGCTACCGAACGGCAAGCAGATCGTGAGCCACGCCAAGTTCGTCATCATCGACCACGAGGTACTGCTGCTCACTAGCGCCAACTTCTCCTTCAGTGCCGAGAACCGCAACGTCGAGTTCGGTCTCCTCGTTCGAGACTCCGCCCTTGCCGAGTCCGTCGAGGTCACGATGACCAGCAAACACGGAAGCCTTTATGATCTTGCGTGAGCGGGCTGCCGTCACGAGTTGGCGCGCCAATCTGGCAGCAGGCGTGTCCCTGAAGCAGGGGCCAACACTGGCCTGCACGTCATCAATGGAGCTGCAGGCGTGTGGTTAGCGTGCAAGATCGTCTCGGACACTCAATTACCCCATAGGGGTGCGGGGTAGCTTCGGGTCCAACGCGCGAGAGTCAGCAGGTCAGCCGGGCATCCGGAGCGTTGTGGTTAGCGTGCAAGATCGTCTCGGACACTCAATTACCCCATAGAGCCAAATCGCGACTGGGTCAGAGTAGTAGCGGCCAATCGCCGGTGGTCTCGTCCGCCGCGGCATCCGTGTGTGGTGGGGCCGATACTCAATTACCCCATGGGGCGCCGCTTGGCTTCGGGTCCAACGAGTAAGAAACTGCAGCTCAGCGGCGGATCCGGAGCGTTGTGGTTAGCGTGCAAGATCGTCCTCGGACACTGGGGGTTCAAGTCCCTAGGGATTTGAACCTGCCGTGAGAAGCCTGATCGGCCCCGCAACCTTGACGCACTCGGGTCACTCGCGTTGCGCCACGGGAGGTCTGAGCACGCCGTCAGTCGTCCTTTGCCGACTTTTGCGTTGTTCCGGCAACCGTACGCACGGGAGTGGGCCAGGAGCGCTGCACGCGCAAGCTGACGTGGAGCGAGTCCGCGCGGCGCGGCTGCGCCGCCACTGGTGTGGGAACAGACTGGCAGCTCCGCGGCTAAGGCTCGGGAGTGTCCGGCAGTTGGCGAAGTGATATTGGCCGGATAGGCGTTGCGGTGGATCGTCGAAGCGGTCGAGTGTGCCGCAGCTGCGACGCCGACCGTGAGCGCGAGCTGATCGGCATGCGCTGGTGGCCGCCACGATGTGCTGGGGACGGGCCACCACCCCTCGTCCAGTGCATTGGCGCATTGACGCCACCCGGGGTGTCTGAGGTCGATGATGATCGATTGCAGCCGCTGGGCGTGTGATGGGTCGGACGTCTCAGACCTCAGACACCGAGAGCATAGGTACTTGTCGAAGACGGTTGGAGTCCATCAGCAATCGCTGATCGAAGTGCAGGCCCGAGCAGTTGCTGATGTCTGACGTCTCAGTGCAGCTTCGCCCATGCTTCGTTGATCATTGCTGCGCACACGGCCGGGTCGGTGTTTTCCGGCGTGTCGTCGCCAAGCGGCTTGAGCTGGATCGTCAGGGCTGTATCCGTGCGTTGGCACAGCACGACCGACGTCCTGTCCGGGGAGAGTTGTTCGGACGGGGCGAGGTTGTTGCGCAGAACGCAGGACACGCCGCCGACCTCGCGGAGTTCGTTGAGGGGGCCGGCGAGGCCGTTGTCCTTGTCTTCGTAGGGGACGGCGAGTCCTGGGGCGTGCGCTCGTACGGCGGTGATCTGGAACGCGTGTGCGAAGTCCGGAGCGGTGTAGGTCTGTACGAGTGCTGGCGCGCCGTAGGCGGCGGAGATGCGGTTGCCGTTTTCGCGGTCGTTGGTGGCGTTGTGCTGGGCGAGTTGGCGGTGGGAGTCGTCGTCCTTGACCTTGACCGGTGATACGTCGGCTCGGTCGACGCCGCCGAGGGTGTCGGGTGCTTTGAGCGGTAGGCCGCTGACGGCTCCGGAGTCGTGTGCGGAGAGGATCCACGGGACGCCGACGCCGATCCCGCCGATGGCGAGACCTATCGCCGCGGCGACCGCCAGGGAAACCGGGCGTGAACGGCGCTGTGGTGTCGCGACGGCGAGTACGTCCGGGGGCACCGGCACTTCCTGGGTCACGGGCAGTCCTTAGAGGCATAGGAGATGTCGATCACTGGATCGGCGGGCTGTCGATGTTCGTTACCAATGCTTTGTAACGTCTTGTAGACGGCCTGGACCAAGCGGAGCAGCCGCTGGTCCGTTCGGCACATTCGGTGTTGCTGCAGGTCAGAGGCTTCTCGTGACAAATGCGACATATTGCCGGTCGGTGTGTCTCTTGTGGATCGTGATCACCCGATCGGCGGCTTTGCGGTGCCTTGGTGATCGTGGATTGTTCTTTTTACTTTTGGGTCGCGCGGGTCGGGGGACGCGCGCTGGCCAGGCCGAGGGGGCCGTCTTTCGTGGAGTATCGAAGACTTGCGCGTGGCTTCAAGCTGCGCGTGTTGGGGTTGGTTGTGCTCGTGGTCGCGAGCGTGCTCGTGGTGGTGACGGCGAGTTCGCCGTCGCTGCCGGAGGTGGCGCCTGTGGCGTCGGCGCCCGATGCCGGGGCCGCGTTCGCGGCGGCTAGGCGGCAGGGGACACCGGTAGAGGTATCCGACCAGACGACCGAGACCAAGCGGGTTTTCGCGCAGCCTGACGGGCAGTTGAACGCGGAACTGGCGTCCATGCCGGTCCGGGTGCGCCGCGGAGCCGGCTGGGTGCCGGTGAACACGACGTTGACGAAGTCCGGAAGCGGCTTTGTGCACCCCCAAGCCACTGTGGACGACCTGTCGTTCTCGGCGGGCGGGGACGCGCCGTTGGTGACCTTCGGCAAGGGTGACAAGACGTTGTCGCTGTCGTGGCCGCGGAAATTGCCTGTCCCGACTCTCGACGGGCCGACTGCGACTTACCATGAAGTGTTTCCTGGCGTTGACCTGGTGATGCAGGCTGCCGCCGACGGGTACAACGAGCGGCTCGTCGTCAAGAACGCGACTGCAGCGAAGAACCCGGCGCTGAAGTCCATCGCCTTCAAGCTTGCTGCGAAGGGCGTCACCGTCTCCAGTGACCAGTCGGGCCGGATCAAGGCGGTGGATGCTGCCGGTAACCGCGTTTTCGCGGCGCCCGCGTCGACGATGTGGGACGCGCGTGGTCCCGAGGTCGCGAGTGCACCGGTGGAGGCGACGGTGAAGGAGTCGACGCTGCTGCTCCACCCCGCGGTCGCGATGCTCGAGGATCCGGGGACGCGGTTCCCTGTGGTGATCGACCCGGACATGCGCTCGTGGAACCAGTCGATGTGGGCGAAGGTCTTCAAGGGCTATCCCGATCAGTCCTACGTCAACGGCACGAACGACGGTGATGCATGGGCCAAGGTCGGCCGCTGCACTTTCGATGAATGCAATGACGTCGACGTCGCGCGGACGTACTTCCAGTTCGACACGACGTTCCTTGCCGGCAAGATCATCAACGACGTCAAGTTCGCCACCACCGTGGTGTACGGTCCGAGGTGCAACATCACCAGTGCCCACCAACTGTTCCTCGCGGGGTGGGGCCTGTCCTTCGACACAAACTGGAACAACATGCCCGCCGGCCACCAGGTCGGTCAGGATGTGCAGGTTCCGACCAACTACCCGGGCTGCGATGGCTTCAAGGGCGTCGGCTTCCAACTGACCCCGGCAGACATTCGGGCGGGCACAACGACCAACTACTTCCTCCGAGCCGCGAACGAGTCAGATTCCGACGCCTGGCGAAGGTACGACGTTCCGACGACGTTCCTCAGGGTCAAGTACAACACGCGTCCGAACCCGCCCTACGAGCTGAAGACCGATCCGCCGCTGCCGACCCCGTGCAAGTGGTGCGGCGGCACGCCTTACGTCGGTGACAGCTCCATTCGCCTGATGGGCCGGCTGTCCGATCCGGACGGCAACGACCAGCTCAAGGCGATCTGGGACATCTACGGCGGTCCCAGTGTCGACCACCGCGAACCGGACATCTACCAGGCCTCCGGGGCCTTCTCAAGCACAACGGTCGACCTCTCGACTCGAAACGACCAGGCGATCACGTGGTCCCTCACGGCCTTCGACACAGCCGATCGGGGAAATTCAGTCTCGGGCCCAGGGTTCAAGGTCGACGAGGTCGGCGTCGACAAGCCGCCGGTAGTGTCGGCGCCGGTATATCGCGAAGACAACACCTGGCACGGTGGAGTCGGAGTGTCGGACACGTTCACGTTCACCGCGAACGGCGTGCCGGACGTCGATCACTACCTCTACGGGTGGAATGACGCGCCGTCGACGAAAATCGACGCGGATGCCCTGGGCGGCAAGGCATCGGTTACCTTGACTCCGCCTGGCGACGGCCCTCGTGACCTGTTCGTGCAGAGCGTCGACCGTGCCGGCCACCGCAGCCCGGTGAAGGCGTATCACTTCTACGTGCGAGCCGGGAACGGGCCGCTCGCCCAGTGGTCGTTCGACGGCTCCACCAAAGACTCGGCGACGCTCGGCTTCCGCGACGCCACCCTGCACGGCGCACCGACCTACGTCCAGGGATCGATCGGATCAGCACTCAAGCTCAACGGCTCGAACGACTACGCGACGGCCCCAGTATCGGCGAATACCGCCGCCGGATTCACGTTCGCGGGCTGGGTGAACCTCGCCGCGAAGACGCAGGGCTGGTCGACCATGCTGAGCCAGAACGGTTCGGCGACGACCATGGTCCGGCTCGGCTACACGGGTACGGCGAACGACAAATGGGCGCTAGAGTTGCGTCCTTCGGACTCCACTTCCGCCACGCCGACGACCATCCTATCGTCCGAAAAGGCACAGACTGGGACGTGGACGCATCTGGCAGGTGTCTACGACACGGCCGCGAAGAAGGTCCGGCTCTACGTCAACGGGGACCTCGCCGGCACCGCCGACTGGACCTCGCCGTGGCAGGCGAACGGGGAGTTCGCCCTGGGCCGCAGCACACCTGCCGGAACGGGCTCCGACTATCTGTCCGGCTCGGTCGACGAGGTCCGTACCTACGACCGCGTCTTGACCGACTCGGAAGTGAAGTCGATTGTCACCCTCGACAACGTCGCCGCCGGCTACTGGAACTTCGACGAGTCCGACGGCACGACGGCCCGAAACAGTGCGGCCGGGGGAGAGATGGCGGCGCTGCACACCGGCGCCGCGTTCACGCAACAGGGTGCCGTCAACGGCGCCCTCACCCTCAACGGTACCCAGGGGTACGCGTCGACGAGCGGACCTGCGGTGCGTACCGACCAGAGCTTCACCGTCAACGCCTGGGTGAAGCCGAACACGATCGGTGACATGGCGGCGGTTTCGCAGGACGGGGTGAACGCCAGCGGTCTGTACTTGAAGCAGATCGGCGGAAGCTGGGTCTTCGGGATGAACGCCGGTGACGCCACCAGTGGCACAGCCGCCGAAGCGCGATCGGCCGCGAACACTGTCCAACCGGGAGTGTGGACGCATCTTTCCGGTGTGTACAGCAGCGTCGCCAAGACACTGACCCTGTACGTGAACGGTGTGCAGGCCGGCACCACAACGGCGCCGACCACGCCGTGGATGGCGAACGGGCCGTTCGTCATCGGACGTGGGCAGTACGGCGGACCCACCGGCTTCTGGGCCGGGGCGGTCGACGAGGTGCGTGCCTACAGCCGTCCCCTCGGCGCTTCGGAGATCCAGGGCATCGTCGCGCAGAACAACGTTCCGGCAGCCGCGTGGGCACTCGACGGCGATGCGAAGGACGGCTCGAGCCGCGGTCTCAACGGCACGGTCAGCGGCCAGGTCGATTGGGCGCCGGGTCAGAACATCAACCCGGATCCCAAGGACCTGGCCGCGAACTTCACGGGCGCCGACGGTGCGGTGAGCGCACCGCCGGCCGTCGACACGACGAAGAGCTTCTCGGTCGCCAGCTGGGTGAAGCTAGGTACAAAGACGGCGGGCACGGGCACGGTGGCGAGCCAGAGTGGCTCGAGGGCCTCGTCCTTCATCCTGGGTTACACCGGCAGCGCGATCGACCGGTGGGCATTCGCCATCAGTTCCGCCGACGCCGACGGCCCGCCGGCGGTCACGGTGCAGTCCGACCAGCCCGTGCAGACGGGAGTGTGGACACACCTCGTGGCCAGCTACAACGCCGCCACGAAGGAAATGCAGCTCTACGTCAACGGGAGCCTCGCGGGTTCGACCACCACGAGCGCCGTGTGGAACGCCACCGGCGAGTTCGACATCGGCCGTGGCAAGGACCGAGGTGCGTGGACGAGCCAGCTCACGGGCGCTGTCGACGATGTGAAGGTCTATCCCCGGGCGTTGTTCAGCGACGAGATCCGCACGATGGCGGGACGCGAGCTGAACCTGGTCCACGACTGGCAGCTCGACGAGTCCAGCGGCACGAACGTCGCCGACTCGACAGGGAACCGTCCTGGCTCGCTCAGCAGCGGCGCGCGCCTCGTGCCGGGCCGGGTCGGGAACGCGGTTTCGTTCGACGGCCAGACCGGTGCGGTCTCGACGAGCGGTGTCGAGCTCAGGAGCGACGACAGCTTCACCGTGTCCGCCTGGGTGTACCTCGATCGCAAGAGCGACACCACGTCGAAGTTCACCGCGGTCAGCCTGGACGGCGTGCACACCAGCAAGTTCCGCCTCGGGCACGTCGCCGACGACATGTCCGCGTTCTGCTTCGACGGGATGTCCGACGACCCGAACGCCTGTGGCAAGTGGGTTTTCGAGATGGCGGGCTCCGACGTGGACAGCCCCGTGGTGGCGAAGGCTGCGGTGTCCACGCTGCCGGCCGAGATCAACACCTGGGCGTTCTTGACGGGCGTCTACGACAAGCAGACCGGAAAGACCTGGCTCTACGTCAATGGCAAGCGCGTCGGTGACGGCACGCTCGACACCGCGTGGCAGGCGAGCGGCGGCGCCGAGCTGGGCCGCGGCAAGGTGGCCGGTGCGCCGGCCCAGTTCTGGCCAGGCCGCGTCGACGACGTGCGGCTGTATTCCGGCGTGCTGGACAAGGACCGGATTCTTTCCCTCTACGCGGCCTACCCGGCCCTCGACGAGACACCGCCGGACCTTCCGGTGGCCGACACGGCGTACTGGAAGTTCGACGAGAACACCGGAGTCACGGTGTCGGATTCGAGCAGCCTCGGGCACAACGCCACCATGAAGGGTGGGGCGTCGTGGTTCGGTGGACGGCTCGGAGCCGCCGCGTGGCTTGACGGCACCTCCGGTTACGCCGAGACCGCGGGAGCGGTGCTCGACACGACCAAGAGTTTCTCGGCTGCGGCGTGGGTCGTCCTCACGAAGACCGACACGGGCAACTACGTGGTCCTCGGCCAAGACGGCAATCGCACCAGTGTGTTCCAGCTGCGGTACAGCGGTGACAGCGGAAAGTGGAGCGTCGTTGTTCCGCAAGCGGACCAGGACAATCCTCCGGTCACCACGGTCGTGTCCAACGTGAAGGTCGCCCCGAGCGAGTGGACCCACCTCGGGGTCGTCTACGACGCCCCCGCACATGAGATGAAGCTCTACGTCAACGGTGCGCTCACGACCGTCCAGGTCGGTGTCACGCTCGTAGCGTCCGCTGGGCCGTTCACGATCGGCCGGGGCAAGTGGAACGGCCAGAACAGCGGGTTCTTCCCTCAGGGCATCGACGATGTCCGCGTCTTCGGCAAGGCGCTCAGCGACGGTGAGATCCGCCGTGTCGTCGCGGACGTTTCGGAAGCAGACGCTGGGCAGTGGCACTTCGACAACGGAACCCCGAAGGACTACTCCTGGCGGCACAACGACGCCACGCTGTCCGGAGGCGCGTCGATCGTCGCCGGTGGTGTCATGGGCAACGCGCTGCAGCTCGACGGCATGACCGGAGTCGCGACCACATCGGACGGGGGAGTGCCGATGGCGCGCAGCTTCACCGTCTCCGCGTGGGCGAAGCTGACCCGGACCGACAAGGTCGCCACGGTCATGAGTCAGGACGGCACCCGGATGAGCGGGTTCGTCCTGCAGTACCGGCCGCAGCTCAACCGCTGGGTCTTCGGTGCCGCCACTGAGGACAAGGACGCTGCGCCGCTCAACTACACGGCGTCGTTTCAGGTGCCCGAGGTGAACCGCTGGACCGCGCTGACCGGTGTTTACGACGCCGGCGCGGCTCAGTTCCGGCTGTATGTCGACGGGCAGCTCGGCGGCGTGCAGAACAACGTCTCCCCGTGGCCGGCGACTCACGGCCTCGCAATCGGGCGCGACCTGGTCAACGGTAGTCCGGCCGAGTTCTTCCCCGGCATGATCGACGAGGTCTCGACCCACTACGACGCGATGCCCGAGGACGCCATCCAGCGCCGGGCCAGCTGGCCGGCTCCGACGACAGGGCAGCTCGGACGATATGCCGACGGAGCGGGCCGACGGGGGACCTACACGACAACCGGGAAGGCTCCCGACGGGTACCACTTCGACCAGAGCCTCGGCCTGCTGGTCGACGATAGCCAGCCGAACACCCGCACGTTGTACTCGTGCTACCTGGGTATGGACGCGTTCACCTCGCCTGACCCGGCATGCGAGGGCCAGACCGTGGGCGGGCCGATCGGGTCGGTGTACACGGTTCAACCGACGAACATCGCGACGGTCGCGGTCTACCGGTGCAACAACGGTCCGGATCACTTCGAGTCGCTCGACGCCGCGTGCGAAGGTGCGACGGGGGAGGGGATCCTCGGCTACACGCTCGCCTATGCGCCCCTGCTCCGCTACAACAGCAGCACGACGGACGACCATTTCACCACGGCGGAGGGCGTGCGGCCTGGGTACATCCTCGAGGGGCAACACGGGTTCGTGGCGTTGGATCCCCCGTCCAGCACCCAGGCGATCACCAGCTGCGTGACGGACACCGACCAGTTCGTGTCGACCGATGCTCTCTGCGAGGGCAAAACGGTGATCGGCACGACGGGCCGGTTGTGGACCGCAGCCCCGGTCGGCGTTGCGGCGAATCCGATCTACCGCTGCATCAGCCCGGTGGGGGAGTCGATGATCAGCACACTGGCCACCTGTGAGGGCTGGACCGTCGACAAGCTGCTCGGTTACGCGCTGGACAAGGTGCCCGACGATGCGCCTGTGTTCCCGGCCGGTGCTCGCTCGGCCGCCGCGCTGATCCTTCCGGACAAGTCCACCTCGACCCCGGCGAGGACTGCCGTTTCGCCTGGTTGATCCCTTCCGAACCGACAACGGCGATGGGTGGTGCCGGGCCACCCTCACCACCCATCGCCACCTTGCCCCGCGTTTCCAGGACCCCGTCCTGCCCAGCCTGGAGGAACCATGCGCACGTCGCCGACGCACCGCGGTCGTCGCGGCCTGATCACGGCGCTCGTCTGCTCGCTTGTTCTGACCGCCGTCAGCACCAACAGCGTCGCCAACGCTGCCGGCGGTCCGAGCGTGCAGCTGCCGGACTACCCGTCGACACCGGTTACTCAGCAGACCATGACGTCGCGGGCTCCCGACGAGGCGTCCACGAAAGCGCTCACCGGCAATCAGCCGGCCGGCTCGACCGCACCGGACGGCGGCGGCGATACCAGGGCAACCTCGCTCAGCCCGTCCGCGACCTGGGACGTGACTGCGCAGACCGGCGACTTCAGCTGGTCGTACCCGCTCGACGTGCCGCCGGTTCCCGGGGATCTGACTCCGAGCTTGGCGCTGTCCTATTCGTCGTCCTCCGTCGACGGGCACACCAGCGCCACGAACAACCAAGCCTCGTGGATCGGTGACGGCTGGGACCTCGCTCCGGGATTTGTGGAGCGCACCTACGGCTCATGCCAGGAAGACAAGGAAGGCGGCACGACGCCGCCCAAGGTCGGTGACCTGTGCTGGAAGTCCGACAACGCGACCGCCGCGTACAACGGCTCCGGCGGCATGCTGATCCACGACACCACCAAGAACGTCTGGCGGCAACGCAGTGACAGCGGGGCCCGCATCGAGCACGTGACCGGCTCGGGCAACGGCGCGCACGATGGCGAGTCCTGGCAGATCACCACGGTCGACGGCACCCAGTACTTCTTCGGTTCGACTGCCTCGGCGAACTCCACCTGGACTGTTCCTGTTTACGGCGACGACGCGGGTGAACCGTGCCACGCGGCGAACAACGTCTTCGAAGACTCGTCGTGTGTTCAGGGTTACCGCTGGAACCTCGACAAGGTGATCGACCCGCACGGCAACGAAATCCTCTACACCTACGACGTCGAGACCAACAAGTACGGCCAGGACGGCAAGGACACTCCCGTCTCGTACGTCCGCGGTGGCACGCTCCGGGAGATCCAGTACGGACTGAACACCCACGTCGGCGCCCCTGCCGTCGGCAAGGTCGTCTTCACACCGGCAGACCGGTGTGTGCCGGGCAGTCTGTGCACGTTCGACAAGCCCGAGAACTGGCCGGACGTACCGCTGACGGATCGATGCGACACGGCCAGCTGCAAGGACCACCCCAGCCCCACGTTCTGGTCCACGAAGCGTCTCGCCAAGATCACCGCGCAGGTCCGGTCCGGATCCGGCTACGCCGACGTGACCAGTTGGTCTTTCGATCAGCAGTTCCCCGATCCCGGTGACGGCGAGAAGGCAGCCCTCTGGCTGAAGGGCATCACCCGCACTGGACTCGTCGGTACCCCGATCTCCCTTCCTCCGGTTACCTTCGAGGGTAAGAAGCTCGCGAACCGGGTCGACAAGGCCGACGGCATCGGCCCGCTCAACCGCTACCGGCTGTCCGCGATCGTCTCCGAGTCGGGCGGCGTGACCACGGTCAACTACGCCGATCCGGACTGCACCGCGACGTCGCTGCCGGCGAACCCCGAGACCAATACCAAGCGCTGTTTCCCTGTCACATGGGCGCCGAAGAGCTTCGCCGAGCGCACCGACTACTTTCAGAAGTACGTCGTCTCCTCGATCGTGCAGTCCGACCGGATCAGCTCGAGCACCGAGCAGCTCACGAGCTACGAGTACCCCGAAGGCGCGGCGTGGCACTACAGCACCTCGGAGTTCACCCCGGACGACAAGAAGAGCTGGGACGAGTTCCGCGGCTTCGGGAAGGTGATCGTCAGAACCGGGCGGCCTGACGACCCTGACGGCCCGCAGACCTACACCGAAACCCGGTACTTCCGGGGCATGAACGGGGACAAGCTCCCCAACAACGGCAAGCGGTCGATCTCGGTGGCTGACGACGAGAACGGCAGCTACGTCGACGAAGACTGGTTGCAGGGCTTCACGCTCGAGAGCATCACGAAGAACGGCGCCAACGGGGCTGTCGTCGGCAAGTCCATCACCGAACCCAGCTGGCAAGGTCCGACCGCGACCCGGGCTGCCTACAACGCGTACATCGTGCACCCAGGCACTTCCCGGTCGTTCACCGCTCTTGCCGCCGGTGGCTGGCGAACCACCAAAACGACGACGACGTACGACGCGAACGGCCTGCCTACGCAGGTGAACGACCTCGGGGACGTCAACGACGCCACCGATGACCGCTGCACGACCACGACGTACGCGCAGAACTCGACGCTGTGGCTGCTGTCGTACCCATCGCGAGTCGAGAACACAGCTGTCGCCTGCGGAACTCCTCCGGTCTACCCGCGCGACGTCACCTCCGACACGCGGTCCACTTACGACAAGCTGACCTTCGGCGCCGCTCCCAGCACCGGTGACGTCACAATGGCGGAGGACCTGGACGCCTACGACGCCGGAAAGCCCGTGTACCGGACGGCGGCGAAGACCGAGCGCGATGTCTACGGCCGCACTACCAAGGTGATCGACGCAGCCGGCCACGAGGCCACCAGCACGTACACACCCGCCACCGGCGGACCTGTCACGCAGCTCGAAACGGCGAACACGCTCAAGCAGAAGACCACCACGGTCTTCGAGCCCGCGTGGGGCGCGGCCAAGACCACCACGGATGCCAACGCGCGCGTCACGGAGATCACGTACGACGCGCTCGGCCGCAACACCGAGGTGTGGCAGCCGAACCGACCTCGTGCGGACAATCCGCAGGGAAGCCTGCGGTACTCCTACGACATCCGAAACGACGCGCCGAGCTCCGTCACCACGACCCAGGTGAACGCCAACGGCCGGTTCACCACGTCGGCGACCATCTACGACAGCTTCTACCGGCCGCGTCAGGTCCAGACACCGGCGCCCGGCGGCGGTCGGCTTCTGGTGGACACCCGCTACGACTCGCAGAACCGCGCGTACAAGACGACTCAGCCGTTCTTCAACGACCAGAACGTCGACACCAAGCTCTGGGTCGCCAGTGACACCGACATCCCCGGCCTGACCTTGAGCCAGTTCGACGGTGCCGGCCGGCCGATCGCCTCCATCTACCAAGCGGGAGGCGCCGATAAGTGGCGCAGCACGACCACGTACGGCGGTGACCGGACCAACGTGACCCCGCCGGCCGGCGGCGTCGCCACGACCACCATCACCGATGCACGCGGCCACACCACCGCGTTGCGGCAGTACCACGGCCCGCAGCCCACCGGCGACTACGACGAAACCACCTACAAGTACACGCCCGGCGACCAGCTCGCGTCGGTTACGGACTCGAGTGGTAACCACTGGGCCTACACCTACGACATCCACGGCCAGCTCAAGCAGGCCGACGACCCCGACCGTGGCGCGACGACGTACACGTACAACCAGCTCGGCCAGCAGACCAGCACGACCGACGCCCGCAACGTCACCCTCGCCTACACCTACGACGACCTGGGTCGGAAGACCGGCGAATACCAGGGCAGCACCACCGGTACCAAGCTTGCCGAGTGGGCCTACGACACCGCGTTCAAGGGCGTCGGCCAGATGGCGAGCTCCACCCGTTGGGTCAACGGCAACGCCTACACCGAGAAGGTCAATGCGTACTCGCCGCTCTACCAGCCGGCGATCCAGACAATGACCATTCCGGCGACCGAGGGTCCGAAGCTTGCCGGCTCTTACCAGACGTTCCTGTCCTACAACCCCGATGGCAGCCTCGGCGGCTCCAGCTTCCCCGCGACCGCCGACACGACCGCCGAGAGCATGCTCTACGTCTACGACGACCTCGGCGACCCGCTCACCACGACCGGCGACGACGACTACGTCACTTCGTCCGACTACAGCCCCTACGGCGAGATCCAGCGTCTGCAGCTCGGCGAAGAGGGCCACCGAGCCTGGCTGACGTACCTCTACGACGACCACACCCGGCGTCTGGACCGCAGCGTCGTCGACGCCGAGGTCCCACACGCGATGCAGTCGGACGCCCACTACGCCTACAACCCGGCCGGCAACATCACATCGATCTCCAACATCCCGCTGGACCAGCCCGCGGACAACCAGTGCTTCCGCTACGACTACCTCCAGCGCCTGACCGACGCGTGGACCCCGTCTGCCGGAGCTTGTGACACCGACCCGAACGTGGCTTCCTTGTCGGGCCCGGCCCCGTACTGGCAGTCCTTCACCTACGACAAGTCCGGCAACCGGCTCACCGACACCGAGCACACGAGCGCTGGCGACGTCACCCGCAAGTACAACTACGCCGACCCTGGTGCAGCGAAACCGCACCTGCTGAACTCGATCAGCGCCCCCGGCAAGCCGGATGCGTCGTACACCTACGACCAGGTCGGCAACACCAAGACCCGCCCGGGCACGTCGACGACGCAGAACCTCGACTGGACCGTCGAAGGCCGGCTCGACTCCGTGACGGAGGGCGCGACCACAACCAGCTACACCTACGACGCCGACGGCAGCCGGCTGCTCCGTCACGACCCCACCGGCACCACCCTGTACCTCGGTGGGCAAGAGGTCCACGTCGACAACGCCGGCCAGGCCGCCACGACCCGCTACTACAGCCACGGCGGCGCGACCGTCGCCGTCCGCACCGGGGGCACGTTGACCTGGTTGGCCGGTGACCACCAGGGCACCAGCCAGGTGGCCATCAACTCGACCGACCTGAGCGTTACCCAACGCCGCCAGACCCCGTTCGGTACACCGCGCGGACCCTCCACCGACCTGCCCGGCGACCGCGGCTTCGTCGGTGGGACTGAGGACAGTTCGACGGGGCTCACGCAGCTTGGTGCTCGTGCATACGATGCATCTGCCGGGCGTTTCGTGTCGCTGGACCCGGTGCTGGATCCGACGAACCCACAGCAGATAAATGGGTACTCGTACGCGAACAATAGCCCGATCGCGCAGAGTGACCCATCTGGTCTCGAACCTCAGGTTATTCCGGTCGGCTGCAAGGGCAGTTTGCTCGAATGTCGTAACGAAGGCTACGGAGCCGAGCCGGGTGATTTTCAGAAGGCCGCCGATGCCCAAAATAAACGCGCCGAGCAGCAGTATGAGAAAAAGGTTACGGACGCTTGGGTGAAGGCAAACGCACCTAAGACCACTGAGCACGCCGACCTCATGTTCTGGTTTGATTCCGTCATGCATCAGTCTGGGGGTGACTGGTGGAGAAACGAAATATCCGATCACGAGGGTATTTGTTTTGGGCGCACAGGGTGCGAAAAGGCGCGCGGCTATCTGATTACCCACGAGAATGATGTCGAAGGCGCAAAAGTAATTGCGGCAACTTACTGTTTGGATAATTACGAGAAGTGTCAAAGGGACTCGCGAATTGCCGGCTTCGGCGAGGAATTACTCGGCTTGGTCCCCTTGTTGGTCGGCGAAGGCATGCCCCAGCGGGGACTGGGCGGAGCCGCAGCCGAGGACGTCGCGGCAACCTCCTGCCGCAACAGCTTTGCCGGAGACACCGCAGTGCTCATGGCCGACGGTTCGAAGAAGCCGATCGAGGACGTCAAGGTCGGCGACAAGGTCCGCAACGCCCAGCCCGACAGCAGTAATACCGAGATTCACACCGTCACAGCCCTGCACGTCACCGACACCGACCGCGACTTCGTCGACGTCACCGTCGCCACCGCAGACGGCCCAAAGAAGATCACCTCCACCGCACATCACCTGTGGTACGACGTCACCACCCATGCCTGGACCGACGCCGCCAACCTCCGGCCCGGCGACCTGCTTGACACGCCCGGCGACGGCCATGCCACCATCCGAACCCTTTACCGTTACAGCAGCAGCTTCCGCACGTACAACCTCACCGTTGACACCACTCACACGTACTATGTGCTTGCTGGGAAAACTCCAGTGCTCGTGCACAATGTGGGGAATTGTCCGGTAAACGGGTTTCCGCATGGGGATCTCGGAGAGATGGCAACATTTGACAGGCTCAACAAGGCCGGATACACGAATATCACCCCGCAGGTGCGATTCAAGAACAGCAATGGCGATGTTTTCATCGCGGACTTCGTCGCAAAAGACGCAAATGGTAACTGGTTTTCAGTTGAATCCAAAGTGGGAACTGGCACTATGACTGATCATCAAGCGGTCGGATATCCGGAGCTTTCCCGGGGTGGGGCAGTTCTTGACACAAGCAAATTGCGGAAATATGGAATTGAGCAGGGTACTACGATGAGGATGCCGGTCGAGATCGATCATTGGCAGTGTGGTCTATGTAACCCTTGATGAATCAGGTTCTCATGCGTTCTTCGCGATGCTCTCAAGAGCGTTATTCCTACGGGTGGGCGACTCCCCCTGTTTGTGTCAGTCCTGGCGCATGCGGCATAATGGAGGGATGGCTACTAATGAGCAGGTTGCGCGTCTTGCCGAGCGGCTGATTGGGCTGGAGCGGCCCAGCGATGTCTTCCTGGCTGCCGGCGAGTGGATGGCCCATCGGTTGGAGCCCGACGGATTTCGTTGGCTCAAAAGTCGGACCAGCCTGGAGCGCCGACTTGATGGCCGACTTGAGCGTATAGAGCTCGAGTCTAGTCACTGGAACAGGGCCGGTAAATTCATCGCGTTTGGAATCGTCGCTTTGGAGGTCTTCGATGATGAACTGCGAGCATGGAGGCTGTCGAATGCGGACCGTACGGCGCAGCGTCCAGGGGCGATGGAAGGAATTTTATGTGCCACTAGCTTCCTTGATATCTGCCGGGATTACAGGGCGATCATCACGGTTCCTGTCGGCAGGGTTGAGGCGGTCGATCGGCTGTATGGGCAAGTAAAAGAAGTCGCGTTGCCATGGTTTGGATCGTCCGAAAGCCCTGAGCGCCTGGCGACTGCCATTTCGGACGATCTCCTTCGACCGACCGAATTTGCGCAAGACTTGGTGGAATTTCTCGTTAGTCGAGGTCTCTTGGAGGAGGCTAGGTCACTGATTCAGCGAGTTCTTGCGCTCGGAGAAATGCATCGTAAATACTTCAATGAAGGACGTCAACTCGCCATTAAAGGTGAGCGTCCTGCATGGCATTCACCGCAGTCACTGGGGTGGAGCAGTGAGGTGTTGGAACTGGTTTAGTCTAGTCGACATCCTTGAATTCTTGAAGAGTTCCATTGGGGAGGTGGGCGAGTGTCAGCTCGTGGCCTAGAGCGCTTGTCGCCGATCATCCCGCCCGCAATCAATCAACCCCTAAAGGATGTTGAGCTCCGGGTTCGCAGTTCGCGGTAGATTCAAGCGGTGAACCGAAATATTCAGCATGAAGTCCGGCTCGTCGAGGCAAGCTGTGCTTTTCTGCCTGGTGCAGATGGCTCGGCGCGCGCACTCGGCCTCCCGGCGACACTTTGGTTCTGGACGACCTTGTCGGCGCCGGGGAACAGGATTCCGACGCGGCTCGGCAGGGTGCCGCGGACCGCATCGGTCGCCTGATTTTGCTAGCGTTCGCCCTCGAAAGATGGATTCGTCGTGGCACGAGAGACCGCACGCTCGGGAGCGGGCGACGCGGCGGATCCGACGGGCGCCAACCTGCTCGCCTCCGCTCTCATCATTTGTTTCGAGCTAAGCCGGAACGAGCGCGACATCGACAAAGCGATCGCGCTACTCCGCCCACTGACCGATCGCGGCCCGGAGAACATCGGCCGGCCGCCGCGACCGCCGTCTTGAGGGACGCCTTGCGGCAGAAATTCACTTGTTCAGGCGAGATCGCCTATCTGGACCGTGCAGTGGACCTTTACCCCATGGGGCCTGGGGCGCCTTCGGGGCCGACGAGTGAGAACCTGCAGGTCAGGCGGGGATCCGGAGCGTTGTGGTTAACGTGCAAGATCGTCCTCGGACACAAAAAGTGGTGAACTTTCACCGATCCTTTCACGGTCAGCCGATCCTGCGGGAGCAGGGTCGGCTTTGTGCTGTCGCCCCTTCGCCGCGCGGGTGGTGGCGGGCATGACGCCGATCGTCGCTCCCGTGATCCCCTCCTCCAAAGCGGGACTCGGACCCGCGGGTCCGGTCGCGTTGCCGGGGGTGTCGCGGCTGCCGCTGCCAGAGCCGGTGGTGCGCGAGCCCTCGACCGTGCTTGAGTACGACATCGCCCGGGTTGATCGCTCGGGTCGGCTGTGTGTGCGGCCGGTGCTGGACCGGCTTGGGTGGCCGTCGGCGGTGCGGTTGGCCGCGGCGGTGGTCGGCACGTCGGTGGTGATGCATCCGGCGCTGGATGGAGTGTTTTCGCTGGGTTCGCGCCGGACGCTGGTGCTGCCGGCGATCATCCGCCGCCAGTGGCCTCTCGGCCGGTGATGGTGTGCTGTTGGCCGCGGATCCGGCCCGCGGTGTGCTGGTGGTGCATCCGCTGCGGTCGCTGGAACGCCTAGTTCTCGGGTATCACGCCAGTCTGCTGGGCGGTGACGATGATGCCCGCTGAACAGGCAGAACTCGACGCCGCCCGGTTGCTGCTGTCGAAGATGGGCATCAACCCGGCCGACCTGGTGTCCGAGCCAGAGCAGCGGAAGCCAATCCCGACGATCTCGGAATACCTACCCGCCGTCCAACGGGCCGTGTCGGCGGCCACGGCCCGGGCCTACTCGTCGTACTGGCGCCGGCTGGAAGAGGCGTGGGGGAGCCGTCGCTTGGACGAGCCGACGCCGACGGAGATCAAGGAGCTCGCGGAGGCGGCGAAGCAGCAGGCGCTGGTCCGGCGCAACTCCCGCGGCGGCCGTAGCGCCGCGGAAAACTTCATCGCCGCGGTCCGCTGCCTCTACCGCCACGCCGTCAACGACGAGATCCTGCGCGAGACTGAGAACCCCGCGCGGCGCGTCCCGAAACCCCGCCGGCTCCCGTCCCTGCGCCGCGCACTGCACGAACCACTGCTGGTCGAGATCAACGAGGTCGCCGCGACCACGGGCGACGACCCCGGGCTGGACACCCTCCTGCTGCGGCTGCACACCGAGACCGCCTGCCGCCGCGGCGGCGCCCTCGGCCTGCGACCACGAGACCTCGACGAGACCCAATGTCTCGTGCTCCTGCGGGAAAAAGACGGCACCAGCCGGCTCCAACCGGTGTCCCGCACGCTCATGAGCCAGCTTCTCGCCCACGCAGAGGAGAGGGGTGCGACCCATCCGGACGGGCCGCTGCTGCGCTACCGCACGGGGGAGCCGATCACCAAACGCCGCTACGACCACCTCTGGGACCGCCTCGGCCGCCACATCCCCTCGATCCGCACGCAGAACATCTCCACCCATTGGCTGCGCCACACCACCCTGACCTGGGTTGAACGCCACTTCGGCTACGCCACCGCCCATGCTTTCGCCGGCCATGCCGACGCCTCCGACAGTGCCACCATCACCTACATCAAAGCCGACCTCACCGACATCGCCACCGCCCTGCAAATCCTTACTAGCGAACCCCACCCCCTCGCACGGCAAGCCCTCACCGAGCCGGCAGGCGTGCCCGTTTCCCTGCCCGGAAAGGTGGTTCGGACATGACCCGCATCCTCGGCCGGCTCACCCAGGACGTCGCGCTGTCCATCCAGTGCGCCTGCACCGGGTTAGTTGCCCTCGGCGCCGCCTACGCCTCCTACCGGCACGGCCGCGAGTTCGCGCTCCGCTTCGGCGCCGACACCGTGACCGCGTCGATCTGGCCACTGCTCGTGGACGGCCTGCTGACCATCGCGACAGTGGAACTGTGGAAGACCCACCGGACCGGCAGGGCGTCGGGCCGGTGGGTCGCCTGGCTGGCATTCGTGTTCGGCATCTGCTTGTCGCTGGTTGCCAATATCTGCTCGGCACCCATGCTCAGCGTGCTGCAGGTGACGGTCGCTGCGTGCCCGCCGTTGGTGCTGTTGCTGGCGGTCGAGTTGCTCAACGGAGCGCTCAAACGCCGCGCCGGCACCGAGACCAGCTCCGAGACTGCCCGGTGCGAGCACCAGCGAGACGAGACCGGTCTCGTCGGCGACCGCAGCATCGAGACCAACGAGGTCGTCCGCCTGCTCTCGGTACCAGCCTCCGACGCTCAGCCCGACGGCTGCACCGCCGAGCAACGTATGTGGGCCCACTACATCAGCCAGACGGCCGCCGGACACACACCATCCGGCGCCGAACTCGACCGCGTCGCCGGCACACACAACTACGGTCGACGCATCCTGCGCGAATGGCGCGCAGCCAACAAAATCCCCAGGGCATCAACAGCTCACCATTGCTAACTGAGGACACGCCCAGTTCGGTCGCCGCCCGGAGCGCAGTGACCTCACTTGGCTTCGGTATTGATTTCCGTAAATTGATCAGCGGCCGGGCACACGCACCAAATTGAGGTGCCGAGCAGGAGGGTCTGCTCAGGGTTTGGTTGACACCTGATGTGTGAGGCTTCGGCCTTGCTTGGAAGGATGTCATCGTGCCCAAGCCCTATCCCCGTGAGTTCC
>NZ_JBEYSJ010000062.1:0-34095 GCF_040704195.1 Amycolatopsis sp. NPDC047767 | reverse complement strand
TCGCAATCCACACCGAACCCGGAGGCCCTCCCTCACGCCAAGATCATCCGACTACGTGTCGCCACGTTCGCAACCTCCCCGGTCAGTACACCTAGCCCTCGGAGGTGGGTGCCGCGGGGAGGAACTTGTCTTCCCGCGGTCGCCGCCACGCCGAGATGAGGCCCAGGGGGTCCGGGCGCAGCAGTGACGCGGCCGCGTAGAGGCTCACGACCACGACGATCGCGATGAACCACCAGTCATACAGGGCCTGTTCGCCGGTCGGGTAGTACACGAGGGTCACGAAGACCGACACGGCCACCACGGCGGAGAGGTTCCGGCGTTCCCAGGGGAACGCGGAGATGAGCACGAAGCCCCAGGTGAGGTACCACGGCAGGGTCGGCGGCATGAGGATCGCGACGGCCAGCAGGGTGATCGCGGCGCGGTACACGGCCTTGCTGCCGCCTTCGCGGGCGAGCCACCACTGGCGGATGCCGAACGCGGCGAGGCCGATCATGGCGATCGCGCGGGCGACGGTGACGAACGGCGACGGCTGGACGTTGGCGACGAGGTGCACGAGGTTGTACACGGCTTCGCCGATGCCGGTCGGGAAGTTGAGCCAGTTGGCGATGAGCTGGGGTGCCGCGAGGCCCGACCACCAGCCGAGGTTGAGGGAGCCGAGCGAGACCCAGGTGCCGGCGACGAACACGGGCAGGAAGAGCCCGACGGACGCGGCGCCGGCCTTGAAGAAGTTCTTGACCTTCGACTCGCCGGTCATGTTCGCGGCCCACATCCAGACGAGGAAGGGCAGGGCGACGGCGGCGGTCGGTTTGATCAGCATGCCGATGGTCACGAGCACGACGGCGACGATGTACTTGCGCTCGAGGGCGGCGAGGACGCCGGTGGTGAGGAAGCCGAGCATCATGAGGTCGTTGTGCGGGCCGCCGAAGAGGTGGATGACCATCATCGGGCTGGCGACCGCGAGCCACAGCGCCACGGGGAGCTTGCCGCCGAGGTGCTTCACGAGCCGCGGCAGCGCCCACAGGGTCATGCCGAGGCCGACGAGCAGCACGACGCGGGTGAGGATCACGCCGGCGATCATGTTGTCCTGCGTGATGGACACGATGCCCTTGGAGATGAGCAGGAACAGCGGCCCGTACGGGGCAGGGGTGGTCTGCCAGAGCGGGTGGACGTTCTGCACCACGTTGGGGAGCACGTCGAGCTCGGCGGGGCCGTTGGCGTACGGGTCGAGCCCGTAGAGCAGCTGGGCGCCCTGGCCGAGGTAGGAGAAGACGTCGCGGGTGAACAGCGGCGGCGACACGAGCAGGGGCGCCATCCAGCACAGGGCGGCGACGAGGATGGGCTTGCTGCCGATGCGGCCGGCGAGCACGTAGCGGCCGAGGCGGACCCAGGCCCAGACGACGAGCGCGAAGCCGAGGTAGAGCAGTCCGTTGGCGAGCGCGCGGCCGTGGCCGTAGCGGATCCACGACAGCGGGCCGTGGCCGAGGACGGGGTCGCGGATCAGGATCCCGCCGGCGCCGAGCGCGGCGAGCATGAGCAGCGTGGTCCCGATGGTGCCCATCGCGATCGTGCGGTACGGGAACCGCGAGGGCGTGAGGAATCGCGCGTCCGGAGCGCTGATCGCGGACGGCTGCGCGGAGTCGGTGGTGGTCGCCATTTCGATCCAGGAGATTACCGGGTGAATCTTCGCCTCACCGCACGGGCTCCCGCTCCGATGCCGTTTCGCGCACCTGTTCGGGCGGCCGGCGTGCGGTCCGGGTGAATGTTCCGCCCGTGGGTGGTGGACGCCGTTTTTCCGGAAGTGGCCCGGAACGTTCAGCTGCCGGTGGTCGCGCGCTGGGCCGTGCCGCCGGGCAGGGCGGCGAGCAGGGAGCGGGTGTACTCGTGCCGGGGGTCGAGCAGGACCTGCTCGACGGTGCCCGTTTCGACGAGTTCGCCCCGGTACATCACGGCGACGCGGTCGGCGATGTTCCAGGCCAGGCCCAGGTCGTGGGTGATCACGAGCCCGGCGAGGCCGAGTTCGCGCCGCAGCCGCAGCAGGAGGGCGAGGATTTCGCCGCGCACGGATGCGTCGAGGGAGGCGACGGGTTCGTCGGCCACGAGCACGGCGGGTTCGAGCGCGAGCGCGCCGGCGATGACCACGCGCTGGCGCTGGCCGCCGGAGAGCTCGTGGGGCAGGCGGTCGAGGAACTTCTCCGGGGGCCGCAGCTCCGCCGCCTCCAGCGCCTTGAGCACGGTGTCGCGTTCGGCGGGCAGGCCGTGGATGCGGGGGCCTTCCGCGACGGCTTCGTAGACGGTGTGGGCGGGGTTGAGCGCGCTCGTGGGGTCTTGCAGGACGAGCTGGACCTTGCGCCGGTAGGCGCGCAGCGCGGCGCCGCCTGCGGGGAGGGGTTTGCCGCCGTGGCGGATCGCGCCGGAGTCGGCTTTCTGCAGGCCGAGCAGGGTGCGGGCGAGGGTGGTCTTGCCGGAGCCGGACTGGCCGACCAGGGCGACGATCTCGTCGCGGCGCACGGCGAGGTCGACGCCGTTGACGGCGTGGATGCGCTTGCCGGTGCGGTCGCGGAAGCTGACGTGGAGGTTTTCGGCTTCGAGCAGCGGGGTGTCGCCGGGGCCGGCGCGGTGCTCGGGTTCGGGCGGCAGCGGGGTGCTGGTGGCCGGGGCGAAGCGGGACACGGGGTCGCCGACGGTGGGGAACGCGGCGGCGAGCGCGCGGCTGTGTTCGTGGTGCGGGTCGGCCATGAGCTCGGCGCTGGGGCGTTCCTCGACGAGCTGCCCGTCGTACATCACGGCGATGCGGTCGCAGGTGGCGGCGAGTACGGACAGGTCGTGGCTGATCATGACGAGCCCGATGTCCTGTTCGGCCACGAGCTTCGACAGCAGGGCGAGCACCTGGGCCTGCACGATCACGTCGAGTGCGGTGGTCGGCTCGTCGGCGATCACCAGGCGCGGTGAGCAGGCCAGGGCCATCGCGATCATCACGCGCTGTTTCTGTCCGCCGGACAGCTCGTGCGGGTAGGCGCCGGCGCGCGAGGGTGGCAGGTCGACCTGTTCGAGGAGCTCGGCGACGCGGGCTTTCACCTGCGGCTCGCTCAGCGCGCCGGTCTCGGGCGGGTGCAGGCGCAGGGGTTCGGCGATCTGCTCGCCGATGCGGCGCACGGGGTTGAGCGCGTGCATGGCGCCCTGGAACACCACCGACGCCTCGGCCCAGCGCACGGCGCGCAGGCGGCCCCAGCGCATCGTGGTGACGTCTTCGCCGTCGAGCAGGATCTCGCCGGTCACGGTGGCGCTGCGGGGCAGCAGGCGCAGCACGCTCATGGCGACGGTGGACTTGCCCGAGCCGGACTCCCCCGCCACGCCGAGCGTGCCGCCGGCTTCCAGGCGCAGGTCGACGCCGCGGACGGCGGGGACCTCGCCGCCGCCGGTGCGGTAGGTGACGCCGAGGTTCTTGAGTTCGAGCAGGGCGGTCACGAGTGTTGTCCTTTGAGCCTCGGGTTCAGCACCGTCTCCAGCCCGCGGCCGACCAGGGTGAAGAACAGCACGACGAGCACGATCGCGATGCCCGGCGGGAGCAGGTTCCACCACGCGCCGCGGCTGACGGCGCCGTTGTTGAGCGCGGTTTCGAGCATGGCGCCCCAGGAGATGGAGCTCGGGTCGCCGACGCCGAGGAACGACAGGGTCGCGTCGGCGATGATCGAGTTGCCGACCACCAGGGTGGTGTTGGCGAGCACGAGCGGCGCGACGCCGGGCAGGACGTGTTTGCCGACGACGTGCAGGTGGCCGCCGCCGAGCGCCCGGGAGCGTTCGATGTAGGGGCGGCTTTCGATGGTGAGGGTCTGGGCGCGCACGAGCCGGGCGGTGCTGGGCCAGGCGGTGACGCCGATGGCGAGCACGATCGTCCAGATCCCCTGCGGCAGCACCGCGGACAGCGCGATGGCGAGCACGAGGGAGGGCAGGACGAGGAAGAAGTCGGTGAAGCGCAGCAGGATCGTGGAGATCCAGCCGCCGAAGTGCGCGGCGGCGATGCCGATGACGGTGCCGATGAGCACGCTCAGCACCGTGGCGGCGAACCCGACGAGCAGGGAGATCCGGGTGCCCCACATCGTCAGCAGGAGCACGGAGCGGCCGTCGATGTCGGTGCCGAGCCAGAACTGCCCGTCGGGCGGGCTCAGGGGGCGGCCGGTGGCCTGGGTGACGTCGAGGCCGCTGGAGTCGCTGATCACGGGCAGCAGCAGGGCGAGCAGGACGGTGAGCACGAGCAGGACGAACCCGGTGAGCGCGGCTTTCTGGGCGGCGAACTCGTGCCAGGTGCGGGCGATGCCGGCGCGGCGGCGGCGCCACGCGATGGCGCGCGGCGTCTCGGACGCGGTGGTGGCGGGGGCGGTCATGCGGTGCGCACCCTCGGGTCGAGCACGCGGTAGAGCAGTTCCGCGAGCAGGTTCATCAGGACGACGGCACTGGCGAGCACGACGAAAACTCCTTGCAGCACCGGCAGGTCCGGGCCGTGCAGCGCGTCGTAGGTGAGCTGGCCGAGGCCGGGCCAGCTGAACACGGCCTCGACGGTGACGGCGCCGGAGACGACCATGCCGAACTGCATGAACACCAGGGTCACGGTGGGCAGCAGCGCGTTGGGCACGGCGTGGCGGCGGCGGACGAGGTCGTCGCGCAGGCCTTTGGCGCGGGCGGTGGTGAGGTAGTCGGCGTTCATCTCCCCCAGCAGCGACGAGCGCATCACCAGCATGTACTGGGCGTAGAACACCGCAAGCAGTGTCACGCACGGCAGGACCAGGTGGTGCAGCACGTCGAGGCCCTGGGCGAGGAACCCGGGTCCGGCGTCGGGCGAGTGCATGCCGCGGCTGGGGAACAGGCCGCCGGTGACGACGAGCAGCAGCAGGCCGAGCCAGAACTGCGGAACCGACCACAGGGTCAGGGCGATGCCGGTCTGGGCGCGGTCGAAGAAGCTGTCGCGTTTCCAGGCGGCGCGGATGCCGAGCCACAGGCCGAGCGCGACGGCGAGCACGGTCGCGCTGCCCACGAGCAGCACCGTGGGCCACAGCCGTTCGCCGATCATGTCGAGCACGGGCCGGCGTTCGATGTAGGAGGTGCCGAAGTCGCCGCGGAACAGGCCGGTGAAGTAGTCCCAGAACTGGGTGATCAGGGGCTTGTCGATGCCGAGGCGGTCGCGCAGCTCGGCGATCTGGACGGGGTCGGTGGGGCGTTCGCGGACCATGAACGCCACGGGGTCGCCGGGCAGGAGCCGGAACAGCAGGAACCCGAGCACGATCACCAGCACGATGCTGGCGAGGGCTTCGGCGATCTTGGTGAGGACGAACCGGGTGGTGCCGGTCCCGCCGCGGTTCTCGTCGGGGTCGACGAGAACCGCGGCCTGGTCGGAGGTGAGTGACTGCGTCAAGAGGTGCTACTCCCGGTCGTCCGCGGCTTTGCCGCGCCGGCCGATCATGATGCCGCCGCCGACGAGGACGACGACCACGACGACACCGAGCACGATCCACAGCACGGTGTTCGAGCCGCCGCTCTCGGCGGCGGTGTTCTCCGTGCCGGCGGGGACGGCGCCGTAGACACCCCAGTAGCCGGTCTGCTCCAGGATCGAGCCCTGGGGCTGCGGCTGGGTCTGGAAGCCGGAGAACTTGTCGGAGCGGTAGGCCTCGAGCGCGTTGTCGTAGTCGAGGACGACGTTCACGGCTTGGCTGTAGAGGCGGGCCTGGGCCTGCTTGACGTAGCCGGCTCGGGTGGCCGGGTCGGTGTCGGTGAGCTGCTGCTTGTAGAACCCGTCGTAGGCCTGGTCGCAGAAGAACGTGTCGGTGGTGGCGCCCTTGCCCTGGGCGTTGGGCCGCGCGGCGCAGGTGTGCAGCGCGAGCGCGTAGTCCGGGTCGGGGTTGGTGGCGTAGCCGGAGATCGCGAGGTCGTAGTTGCCGGCGGTGGTGCGGTCGTTGAGCTCCTCGTCGGAGACGAGCTCCGGCTTCACGGCGATGCCGATCTGCTGCAGCCAGCCGGTGACGTACTGCACGGTGCGCTGGTCGAACGCGCGGTTGGCGTGGCCGGTCAGGCGCAGCTCGAGGCGCGCGCCGCCGGGGGCGACGCGGATGCCGTCGCCGCCCTTGGCGTAGCCGGCCTCGTCGAGAGTCTTGTTGGCGGCCGCGAGGTCGAACTTGCGGGCCTCGGCCGGTGAGGGATCCCAGTGGTAGGCGGAGTAGATCGGCGGGATGACGCCGCCGCCGAGCTGGCCGTAGCCGCCCATGACCCGGTCGACGATCGTCTTGGTGTCGATGCTTTCCGCGATGGCCTGGCGCAGCCGGAGGTCCTTCAGCACGGGGTTGCCGTTGCCGATGGGCTTGTTGGTCACGTCTTCGACGCCGAAGTTGATGTTGATCTCGTTGTAGCGGCGCCCGGGTGCCTGGTTGGTGGCGATGTTCGGCTGGCCCTTGAGGGCGTCGAACTGGGTCGGGGTGAGCCGGTTGATCACGTCGACCTCGCCCTGCTTGAGGGCGTTGACGGCGGCTTCGACGTCCTTGAACACGAGCAGCTGCAGTTCGTCGACCTTGGGCGCACCACGCCAGTAGGAGGTGTTGGCCTTGAACTTCACGTACTCGTTCTGCTTGTACTCGGTGAGCTGGTACGGGCCGTCGCTGACGCCGACCACGGACAGGTCGTCGGTCTTCGGGTCGTTGAGGTCCTTGATCGGCGCCCAGATGTGCTCGGGCACGATCGGCACGTCGAGCAGGTCCATGGTGGCCTGCACGGCCTTCGTCTTGATGATCAGCGTCGTGGCGTCGGGTGCGGCGACGCTCTGGAAGTTGGCGACGTAGTTGCCGTTCGCGGTGCGTGCGGTCTCGTCGTCGAGCATGCGCTGGAAGGTGAACGCCGCGTCCTTGGCGGTGACGGGCTGCCCGTCGGACCACTTCACGCCCTGGCGGATCTTGAACGTCCAGGTGAGCTTGTCGGGCGAGGTCGTCCACGACTCCGCGAGCGCGGGCGAGGCTTCGGCCTTGTCCGCGCTCGGGATGGTGAGGAACTCGTAGATGAACCGGCCGACCTGCGTCGACGCCGCGAGCGACGCCGTGAACGGGTTCAGGTGGTCGATCCCGGTCGTGAGCGCCACCCGCAGCACCTTCGGCTGCGCCGGCTGCTGTGCCGCGGCGGTTCCCGCCAGCGGCAGAATCGCCATGGTTCCCGCGGCCAGAACCGCGATGACGCGGTTCACCCCGCGCCGAACGTGCTTGATCCACACTTGAAGACCACCCCATCGTCTAGCCCCAGAGCCGAAAAGTAACCACATACCGAGGGAAGGGCGCAATATGTTCCGACAACTGTGCGTGTCCGATCGTTATGTGCGGCGTGCCGTCACCGTGCGTGACCTCGGGTGTTCCGCCCCGGGCCGGACGTAGGATGACTAGAGTGCCCGCATGCGGATCATGGTCTCGGCGGACATGGAGGGCGCCACGGGCGTCACGTGGACCGACGACGTCGTGCCCGGTACCGAGCCCTGGCAGCGGTTCCGGCGGTTGTTCACCGGTGACGTCAACGCGGTGCTGGCGGGGTTGTTCGAAGCCGGTGCGTCCGACGTCCTGGTGAACGAGGCGCATTCGTCGCAGCGGAACCTGTTGCTGGAGGAGCTGGATCCGCGGGCGCGGATGCTCACGGGGCGCCACAAGCCGTTGTCGATGATGCAGGGCATCGATTCCGGTGTGGACGGTGTGGTGTTCCTCGGTTACCACGCGGGCGCCGGCTTCGACGGCGTGCTCTCGCACACGTACCTGGAGAACCAGATCACCGGGGTGTGGCTGGACGACGTGCCCGCGAGCGAGGGCCGGCTCAACGCGGCGCTGGCGGCGGAGTACGGCGTGCCGGTACTGCTGGTCAGCGGGGACGACCAGGCATGTGAGGACGCCCGTGACTACGCTCCGGAAGCGGAGCTGGTGCCGGTGAAGGAGTGCGTGAGCCGGTACGCGGCGATCTGCCTGCCGCCGGCGCGCACCTCCGAGCTGCTGACCGCGGCGGCTTTGGACTCGTGTGTTCGGGCCGGGCGGGTGGAGCGGCTGCCGGGGCGGCACCGGATCGAGGTGGAGTTCGACGCGAGCCACCTGGCGCAGGCGACGGCCGTGATCCCGACGGTGGAGCAGATCGGCACGCGCCGGGTCGGGTTCGACGCGCCGAGCATGACCGAGGCGATGAAGGCGTTCAAGGTGGTCACGGCCATCGCGGCGGGGGCGGTGCAGGGTATCTATGGCTGACGTGGCTGACCCCGTCGAGCTTTGCGCGGATCTGATCCGGTTCGACACGACCAACCGCGGTGGCGGGGACTCCGAGGGCGAGCGGGAGGCGGCGGAGTACGTCGCGGAATTCCTGGCACGCCACGGGGTTGCGGCGAAGATCGTGGAGTCGGCGCCGCGGCGGGCGAACGTGATCGCGCGGATCCCGGGTGCCGATCCGGCGTTGCCGGCGCTGCTGGTGCAGGGGCACCTGGACGTGGTCCCGGCGGACGCGGCGGACTGGTCGGTGCCGCCGTTTTCCGGTGAGGTGCGCGACGGGTTCCTGTGGGGCCGGGGCGCGGTGGACATGAAGGACTTCTGCGCGATGGTGCTTTCCGCCGTCGCGTCGGGACTGCGGCCGCGCCGGGCTCTGGTGCTGGCGTTCGTGGCGGACGAGGAGGACAAGGGCGACTTCGGGGCGCATTGGCTGGTCGCGCAGCACCCGGAGCTGTTCGAGGACTGCGCCGCGGCGATCAGCGAGTCGGGTGGCTACAGCTACCACGTGCCGGCGGCCGACGGGCGCGCCGTGCGGCTGTACCCGGTGGGGACGGCCGAACGCGGCACCGCGCACATCAAGCTCACCGCCCGCGGCCGGGCGGGGCACGGCTCGCGCCCCAACGACGAGAACGCCGTGACCATGCTCGCCGACGCGTTGCACCGCATCGCCGGGCACCGCTGGCCGGTGCGGCTGACCCCGACCGTGCGGGCGTTCCTGGACCGCACGGGTGCGGCGCTGGGCGTGCCCGTGGACCTTTCCTCGGGTGACGCGGTGGACGCGACAGTGGCGCGGCTCGGCCCGGCGGGTTCCCTCGTGCTGCCGACCGTCCGCAACAGCACCACGCCGACGATGCTGTCCGCGGGCTACAAGGTGAACGTGATCCCGTCGACCGCGACGGCCCAGGTGGACGTCCGGGTGCTGCCGGACGCCGAGGACGAACTGTTCGAGGTCCTCGACTCCCTACTCGGCCCCGGGGTGACGCGCGAGTTCGTCGCGCACCAGCCGCCCGTGCAGGCCCCGGTGGACTCACCGTGGTTCGACGCCATGGCCGCCGCCCTGCGCGCCGAGGACCCCGACGCGGTGGTGGTGCCCTACTGCATGGGCGGCGGCACGGACGCGAAGGCGTTCTCCCGGCTGGGCATGGCGTGCTACGGCTTCGCTCCCCTGTCGCTACCCGAGGGCTTCCCGTACCGCGCCATGGCGCACGGCGTGGACGAACGCGTACCGGTGGACGGGCTGCGCTTCGGGACCCGGGTGTTGAAGCGGTTCTTGGAGTCCTGTTAGGACGCACCCTTTTGTTGCCGCGTCGGTCAACTCGATCGCACCAACGGGCTGGGCGGTGACGGCGCTTCGTTCAGCGTCGACCGCCTGGTCACCACGGTTCAGGCACCCGATCGGATGGCGACCGCGCTGACGGTCTCGTCCGGTCGGGTTACTCGCAATGTTGTGGGCGTCCGGACAATCTGCACCTGGGCTGCGGCGATGCGCCGACTCCCGCTTGAACGCGCCGCCGCCGAAGCGCGCGGCGAAAGACCGCCCGCGTGTGCGCGCTGGCTGACCTCGACAAGATCGACGACTAGCTGCTTATTGGCCTGTCTAGACCACGACCCGCACGCGAACCTGGCCCGCGCACCCTGCGATGTCCGTCAGGAGTCGCGCTCTACGCCTGGTGGTGAGCTCGGCGATGCAACCGGCAGGTGGTGGTGCAGCTGCTGCAGGGTGTCCGCGAGGCTCCAGCCGGCGGGGATGGTGGTTTCACCGGGAACGCCGAGCTGGTCGTCGGCGACGTACCAGCTGCGCATGTCCTCGGGGGTGAATTCCTGCGCCTGGCGGCGGGTGGCGTGGCGGGCAACGGTTTCCTCGAACGGCACGGCGAACTGGACGAGGGCCAGGCCGTGCCCGTAGGCGGAGCGCACGGCCTCGGCGACTGTGGTCTTGCCCGAGCCTGAGGGGCCACGCAGCACGAGGAGCGTGGTGTTCTCGTGCCCGGTCCGGGCGCTCATGGGTGGGTCCTTGGTCTGGTCGGCGAGCTGGTTTCGCCGACACCTGCCCGCGCACGGCGATCTCGCTGCCGGCCTCGGCGGCGTCGCGGTCGGCGAGGTACTCCTCGATCATGGCCAAGAACCAGCCTCGGCGAAACCCACAAGGGGCAGCGCGGTCACGTACCTGCCGCCGCGTCAGCGGCTCGGTCAGGGTTTGCGGGCCACGGCTGCGAGCAGGCAGTGATCGGAGAGTTTGAGAGGCTGCATGCGGGGGCCCGTGGGCCACCAGTCGGCCGGCTGGACCAGGCCGGGCTCGAGGATCTCGAGGCCGGCGAGCATGGTGTTGATCTCGGCGCGGGTGCGGAAGTGGATCCGCCCTGAGGAGGCGCCTTGATATACGCGTTCGATGTTGCGGGCGACGGCGCTGTACTCGTCGTCTTCGGGGTCGAGGGCGTGGCTGAGCACCACATACGATCCTGACGGCAGGGCGTCGAGGTAGTCACGCAGTACGGCGGCCGGGTCGTCGGCGCAGAAGTGCATGCTCATCGAGTGGATGAGTGCGAGGGGTTTGTCCCAGTCGAGCTCGCCGCGCACGGTCGGATCGGCCAGCAGCTTCGCGGGCTGGAAGATGTCGCCTCGGACGATGTGGGTGTGCTCATTGTCGGCCAGCAGCGCGCGGCCGTGGGCGAGCACCACCGGATCGTTGTCGACGTAGACCACGCGCGCGTCGGGGTTGGACCGTTGTGCGACCTCGTGGACGTTCTCGGCGGTGGGTAGCCCGGACCCGCAGTCGAGGAACTGGTCGATGCCGATGTCGCGGGCCAGGAAGCGCACGGCGCGGATCAGAAATTCTCGAGCGACGACGGCCAGTTCGGTCACCTCGGGCGCCACGGCTTGGACCTTGCGCAGCATTTCCCGGTCGACCTCGTAGTTGTCCTTGCCGCCCAAGCCCGCGTCGTAGACCCGGGCGGTACTCGGCACGGTCGGATCGATGACCATCGCAAAGTCGTCGTCGAGCTCGCTCATGGGTAGCAACGTACCGCTAAGCGGTTGAGCTCCGACGTCGACCGGCGGCCACCGTAATGGTGAATATGTCTGACCAGCAGTGATCAGGGGATGATGCGGCGCCGTGCCGCGGGTGGCCGTGGTGCGCCGGTGGTCCGGGCCACTGGACCGCGCAGTTGTGAGAGGAACCTGGGGTGCTTGTAAGCGCCCTCGCCCGCCCTTCTCCGAGTCGAAAAGGTCATGCGTGAGCGTGCCGTGGGCCGCTAATGTGACAGCACTGTTGTATCCCGGTGTGAGGACGCGCTGATGGCTGGGCTGTACCCCGAGATCGAACCGTACGAGCAGGGCCTGCTCGACGTCGGAGACGGGCACGAGATCTACTGGGAGACTTGCGGGAACCCGGCCGGGAAGCCCGCGCTCGTCGTGCACGGCGGCCCGGGCTCGGGCTGCTCGGCGAACCTCCGCCGCTACTTCGACCCCGAGCGGTACCGGGTCGTGCTCGTCGACCAGCGCGGCTGCGGCCGCAGCATCCCGCACGCCGGCGCTCCGGTCGCCGACCTCTCGGCCAACACCACTGCCCACCTGATCGCGGACTTCGAACTCCTCCGGACCCGGCTCGGTATCGAGAAGTGGTTGTTGTTCGGCGGTTCCTGGGGCTCGGTGCTCGGGCTGACTTACGCTCTGCGCCACACCGAGCGGATCAGCGAGATCGTCCTGATTGGCCTGGCGACCGATCGGCACCTCGAGATCGACATGCTCATCCGCGGCCTCGGTGCCTACTTCCCGGAAGCCTTCGCCCAGTTCCGCGAGGGCGTTTCCGAGAACGAGCGCGACGGCGACCTGTCCGCCGCGTACCACCGACTGGTCATGGACCCGGACCCCGTGGTCCACCACAAAGCGGCCGCGGATTGGTGCGCCTGGGAAGACGCGATGCTGCCGGGCGTGCGGCCACACGACGTCTACGAGGATCCGACGTACCGGCTCTGCTCTGCCCGGCTCGTCACGCACTACTTCAGCAACCGGGCGTTCCTCGAGGACGGCGTCATCCTGCGCGAAGCGGCCATGTTGGCGGGGATCCCGGCTGTGCTGGCGCAGGGCGTGCTCGACACCAGCAACATCGTCGGCACACCGTGGCTGCTGCACCACGCCTGGCCCGGCAGCGAGCTGGTGATGCTGGACGACGTCGGACACACGATTTCCGCCGCCTCGATGCAGAACGTGCTGGTCGGCGCGACGGACCGATTCGCCCGGTGACGGACGGCCGCGGTGGGGCGCTCGACGGATGGAGTCCGCGAAGCTGACCGATGCGGGGTATCTGCCCGCCACTGCGGAGGTGACGCCGTTGCAGGCGTTGGCGTGCGCACGCCGGCTCGCGCGGATGATCACGGGTGGTTCTCAGGGAGAGTGTCCGTGCCATGCGGCGACCTTCCGGCGCCGCTAGGCCCGCCAGGCGCCCGGCAGGTTCTGCGGGTGTGTGCGCTCGAGTTCGGCTTCGAGGGTGGCCTGGCGGTGTTCGGCGGCTTCGGCGCTGGGGAGGCCGAGGCGGTCGGCGATGCGGTCCCAGGACCAGCCGCGCCGGCGGGCCTGGGTGATGAACTCGGGTTCGGACTGGTCGACGACGCGGCGGGTGATGACGACTTCGCGGCCCCAGGCGTCGAGGACGTCGTCGGGGACGTCGTGGCCGAGCTGAGCCGTCATGAGCAGGGCGGTGAGCACCTCGGTGGGTGCCAGGTCGGGGAGGTGCTCGGTGAGCCAGCGTTCGAGGATCGGGTTCACGTCAGGTCTCCCGGGTGAACTGGGCCCACCAGCGGCTGCCTTCGCGGACGCGGTCGACGGTGGTGGCCTTGACGCCGTCGCGGGCGAAGGAGTCGAGTTCGGCGCGGTTGAGCGGCCAGGGTGGTCCGGACCAGGTGGCGAGGTCGATGCTCTCCTCGGCGAACGCGCCGACGACGAGCGTGCCGCCGGGGGCGAGGAAGCCGGCCACGGACGCGATCGCCGCGTCGCGCACGGACTTCGGCATGGACTGCACGGTGAGGATCTCGACGACGACGTCGAAGGCGTGGTGCCAGGCGGCGGGCGGGTCGAGCAGGTCGGCGGTGCGGTAGGAGACGCGCGTGTCGGGGAAGCGGTTGAGCACGGCCTTGATCGCGCTGGGCGAGACGTCGAACGCCGAGGTCGCGTAGCCGGACTCGGCGAGCAGTTCCGCGTCGTCGCCCAGGCCGCACCCGACGACGAGCGCGCTGCGGCCCGCGCCGGGGTTCGCCGCCGCCCAGGCCGCGAGCTCGGGGCCCGGTTCGCCCCGGTACCACGGCACGACGGCCTCCCCCGCTTCGGCCGCGGCGTACAGGGGCTCGAACCACCCCGTCGGGTCGCCTTCGGCCAGCGCGGCCTCGGCACGGCGGCGCGCGGCGTCGTCGGCCGCCGCCTGGTCGATCGCTTCAGGGGGCATGCTCCCCTTATACCGGCGGCGGCCATGCGGTGCGCGGGATTTCCGGATGCGCCACCCGGCCGCGTACTCGAGCGCCCCCGCGTGCGTGCGGTGCCGGCCCGGGTGCGCGGCTGCGGTTCACTGATCACCATGGACCGACTGCCCGACCTCCACACCAGCCTGCTGATCCGCACGGACTTCGCGGACCCGGCCGGGTGGGACGCGGTCCGCACCGCGGTGACGACCCCGAACGAAGACGATTTCCTGCCGAACCTGCACGTGGTCGACGACCCGGCCTACCGCGACGCGACCGCCGACCAATTGATCGCGCTGGCGCCGGAGTGGGCGCTGCTGGTGCTGGCGGATCGGACGGCGCTCGCGTCGGCGGAGCTGCCGTTGCTGGTGGTGCGGGTGAGCCCGCGGGTGAACGGGCGCCTGCGGGTGGTCGCGGAGCACCTGTGGTCGATCGAGAACAACATCTCGCTGGCGAACATGGACTGGGAGGAGTTCACGGCGTCGGCGGACGAGGACGGGGTGTTCCGCGGGTTCTGACGCTCCGCGCCGCTCGGCCGCAGTCCGCTCGCCGGCGCGGCAAGGCCGGATGCGCCAGCGGGTACGTCCGGCGTTGTCCGTTTCCGGTCAGGTTTGCCCGCCGGATCTTGACATCGATGTCACACACGGGTTTCCCTTCCGTAGCGCCGCCGCCGGGAGGGTTCCCGCGCGGGCGTGCCCGACCCGCCCCGACAAGCTGGGAGCAACGATGCCCCGAAGCGCCAGATCCGTCCGCGCCGCGCTGGTCGCGGTCGTGGCGGCGGCCGGATTGGTCGCCGCGCCGGTGACCTCGACCGCCGCGGCGGACGCCCCTCCGCCGGATTTCTCGTCCTCGTTCGAGCCGTCGGATCCGCAGCCGACGTGGCAGGACACCGTTGACACCGATGCCGCGGGGCAGCCGCGGACGTCGGGGGTCAACGGCGCGAACGGTGCCACGATCCCGGGTGACATCCGGGGCAAGGTGACCGACGTGAGCGCGAGCAGCGAGAACACCGACGGCGGTGAGGTCTCGGCGAACCTGGTCGACGGCACGACCGACACGAAATGGCTTTCGTGGGACCCCACCGCGTGGGCGCAGCTGACGTTGTCGGAGCCGGTGGCGATCACGCACTACGCGATCAGCTCGGCCAACGACTTCCCCGGCCGTGACCCGCAGGACTGGACGCTGCAGGGGTCGAACGACGCGCAGCAGTGGACGGACCTGGACAAGCAGTCGGGCCAGTCGTTCGACGCGCGGTTCCAGACGAACCAGTACAAGCTCGCGGCACCGAGCGCGGCGTACCGCTACTACCGCCTCGACGTGACGCGCAACCACGGCGACGACATCCTGCAGATGTCGGAGCTGCTGCTGGCCAACGACGACGCCCCGCCGCCGCCGTTGCCGAACATGCGCAGCTTCGTCGACTCCGGGCCCACCAGCGGGTACACGAGCAAGAACCGGGTGGGCTTCACGGGCAAGAAGGCGTTCCGCTACGCCGGTACGCAGACCGCGACCGGGCACGGGTACTCCTACAACAAGGTGTTCGACGTGAACCTGCCGGTGGTCCCGACCACCGAGCTGTCCTACAAGGTGCAGCCGCAGCTCACGGGCAACGACCTGAAGTACCCGAGCACGAACGTCGCGATCGACCTGGCGTTCACCGACGGCACGTACCTGTCGGGGCTGGGTGCGACGGACCAGTACGGGTTCCCGCTGACGCCGCAGGGCCAGGGCGCGAGCAAGATCCTGTACGCCAACCAGTGGAACCTGGTGCGTTCGGCGATCGGCACGGTCGCCGCGGGCAAGACGATCGACCGGATCCTCGTCGGCTACGACAACCCGAACGGGCCGGGTGCGTTCCAGGGCTGGCTCGACGACGTGAAGATCTCGGTGACCCCGACGCCGCCGGCGAGCCAGCGCCCGAGCGACAACGTGCTGACCACGCGCGGCACGATGGCCAACGGCACGTTCTCGCGCGGCAACAACTTCCCGGCCACGGCGGTGCCGCACGGGTTCAACTTCTGGACGCCGGTCACGGACGCGGGTTCGGACAGCTGGCTGTACAACTACTCGACGCAGAACAACGCGGACAACCGGCCGCAGTTGCAGGCGTTCTCGGCGAGCCACGAGCCGAGCCCGTGGATGGGTGACCGGCAGAGCTTCCAGGTGATGCCGTCGGCGGCGGCCGGGGTGCCGGACGCGAACCGCGACGCGCGGGCGTTGTCGTTCTCCCACGACAACGAGGTCGCGCGGGCGCACTACTACGGCGTGACGTTCGACAACGGGATCAAGACGGAGATCGCGCCGACCGACCACGCGGCGGTCATGCGGTTCTCCTTCCCGGGCAGCGACTCGAGCCTGATCTTCGACAACGTGAACAACTCCGGCGGGCTCACGCTCGACCCGGCCACGGGCACGCTGACCGGGTACTCGGACGCGAAGAGCGGGCTGTCGGCGGGCGCGGGGCGGATGTTCGTGTACGCGAGCTTCGACAAGCCGGTGACCGCCGGGGCGAAGCTGACCGGCCAGGGCCGCGACAACGTCACGGGTTACCTGCGGTTCGCCGCGGGTGCGGACAAGACGGTGACGATGCGGATCGCGACGTCGCTGATCAGCGTGGAGCAGGCGAAGAAGAACCTCGAGCAGGAGATCGCGCCGACCGCGACGTTCGACTCCGTGCGTGACGCGGCGCAGCAGGCGTGGGACAAGCAGCTGCGGGTGATCGAGGTGCAGGGCGCGTCGAAGGACCAGCTGGAGACGCTCTACTCGAACCTCTACCGGCTGTTCCTCTACCCGAACGAGGCGTTCGAGAACACCGGCACGCCGCAGGCCCCGGCCTACAAGTACGCCAGCCCGGTGGCCGCCAAGACGGGCGCGGACACCGCGACGCAGACCGGGTCGAAGATCGTCGACGGCCAGATCTACGTCAACAACGGGTTCTGGGACACCTACCGCACCACGTGGCCGGCGTATTCGCTGCTCACGCCCGACATGGCCGGGAAGATGGTCGACGGGTTCGTGCAGCAGTACCGCGACTCGGGCTGGATCGCGCGCTGGTCCTCCCCCGGTTACGCGGACCTGATGACGGGCACGAGCTCCGACGTCGCGTTCGCCGACGCCTACCTCAAGGGCGTGACGAACTTCGACGTGAAGTCGGCCTACGACGCGGCGCTGAAGAACGCCACGGTGACGCCGCCGAACTCGGCGGTGGGCCGCAAGGGGCTGGACCAGTCGATCTTCCTCGGCTACACGCCGAACACCACGGGTGAGGGTTTCTCGTGGGCGATCGAGGGCTACGTCAACGACTTCGGCATCGCGAACCTGTCGAAGAAGCTCTACGACGAGGCGCCGGCGAGCGACCCGCGCAAGGCGGAGTACCTGGAGAACTACCAGTACTTCACCAGCCGCGCGCAGCAGTACGTGAACCTGTTCGACCCGAGCATCGGGTTCTTCCAGGGCAAGGACGCGAACGGCAAGTTCACCAAGACGGCCGACCAGTACGACCCGCGGGTGTGGGGCGGGGACTACACGGAGACCGACGGCTGGAACATGGCGTTCACCGTGCCGCAGGACGGGCAGGGGCTGGCGAACCTCTACGGCGGCAAGGACAAGCTGGCGCAGAAGCTGGACCAGTTCTTCGCCGACCAGGAGACGGCGACGTTCCCGGGCACCTACGGCGGTGCGATCCACGAGATGCGGGAGGCGCGGGACGTGCGGATGGGCCAGTACGGCCACTCCAACCAGCCTTCGCACCACCTGCTCTACATGTACGACTACGCGGGTCAGCCGTCGAAGACGCAGGCCAAGGTGCGGGAGGCGCTCTCGCGGCTGTACTCGGGCAGCGAGCTGGGCCAGGGTTACGCGGGCGACGAGGACAACGGCGAGATGTCCGCGTGGTACGTGTTCGGCGCGCTCGGTTTCTACCCGTTGCAGATGGGCAGCCCGAACTACGCGATCGGGTCGCCGCTGTTCACCAAGGCGACCCTGCACCTGCCGGGTGGCGACGTGGTGATCAACGCGCCGAAGAACTCGGCGAAGAACGTCTACGTGCAGGGCCTGAAGATCAACGGCAAGGCCTGGACGTCGACGTCGCTGCCGCAGGACGTGCTCTCCCACGGGGCCACGCTCGACTTCGACATGGGCCCGAACCCCTCGGCCTGGGGCACGGGCGCGAACGACGCGCCGAAGTCGATCACCACGGGCGACGCGGTGCCGACGCCGCTGCACGACGAGACCGGCGCCGGCAAGGGCACGCTGTCCACTTCGGACGGTTCGAACGCGGCGGCGCTGATCGACAACTCCTCGCGCACCGAGGCGAAGGTGACCGGAGCGGTGACGTATCAGCTGAACTCGACGGACGAGGCGGTCACGCACTACACGCTGACCTCGCCGAAGGGCGCGGGTGACCCGAAGAGCTGGAAGCTCGAGGGTTCCTACGACGGGAAGACGTGGGCGGTCGCCGACCAGCAGACCGGTCAGACGTTCCCGTGGCGGCAGCAGACGCGGGCGTTCGCGGTGGCCAACCCGGCGCACTACGCCTACTACCGGCTCACCGTCACCGACAGCAGCGGTGGTCCCGCGTCGCTGGCGGAGTTCGAGCTGCTGGGCCGGCCGGACGCGTCGTGCACGAAGACGCTGACGGGCGCGCAGAAGGGCCCGCTGACGGTGTCGAGCGGCACGGTGTGCCTCGCCGGCGCCACGGTGTCCGGTCCGGTGACCGTGGCCGCCGGTGCGTCGCTGGTGGTGCGGGGCGGCTCGATCTCGGGTCCGCTCGCGGCGACGGGTGCGGCGCAGGTCGTGCTGAACCGCACGAAGGTGTCGGGCCCGGTGGCGATCACGGGCACGACCGGCTCGGTCTCGGTCGAGCTGACCGACATCGGCGGCCCGGCGACGTTCACGGGCAACCACGGGCCGGTGCTGACCAGCAGCACCGTGGGCGGGCCGCTGGCCTGCACGGGCAACACGCCCGCCCCGACCGACCACGACCTCGCCAACACCGTCCGCGGCCCGGCCGCGGGGCAGTGCGCGAAGCTGTAGCCGGCTGACCCGCCGTGGGGCCTCTTTCCGCATCGGAAAGGGGCCCCACGGTCGTTTCCTGGGGCGGGCGGCGTCAAAGATCATGTCCGTGGCGGGCCGGTGGGCGTCCGAGCGGCTACCGTGTGCGCGTGACCAGCGCCGGGTTCTTCTCATCGTTCGAGGCGGGTGACCCGCAGCCGGTCGCGGCCGGTGTCCGCGTGGACAGCGGGCCCGACCGGTCCCCCACCGCGAAACCGGGCGTGGGGTTCACCGGCGTGCGCGCCCTGCGCTACAGCGGCGTGGCGCGGACGGTGCTGTTCGAGACCGACGTCGAGGTCACCGCCCACAGTGCACTGTCCTACGTGGTCTTCCCGGCCTCGGACGCGACGATCCCCTCCTACCGGAGCACGTTCGTCGCGCTGGACGTGGAGTTCGACGACGGCGGCAGCGCCGGCTTCTCGGCCACTGAGCAGGGGCACGCGAAGACGCTGCTGGTGGACCAGTGGAACCTCGTGCGCCGGCCGCTGGGCGCGTTCGCCGGGCGCCGGGTGCGGCGGATCGTGCTGCTCACCGACGTGCCGGGCGGCCGTGACGTCAAGGGCTGGCTCGACGACGTGCGCGTCGCCGAGCACCACCCGCGCACGGGTGACCCGGTCGACCACGTGCGCACCACCCGCGGCTCGCACTCCGGCTTCGCCTTCTCGCGCGGCAACACGTTCCCGGCCACGGCCGTGCCGCACGGCTTCAACTTCTGGACCCCGGTCACCGACGCGCGGTCGCTGGACTGGATCTACTCCTACCACCGGCACAACACGGCGGCGAACTCCCCGGCGTTGCAGGCGTTCGCGGTGAGCCACCAGCCGAGCCCGTGGATGGGCGACCGCCACACCTTCCACCTCATGCCCGGCACCGGTCCCGTCGAGACCGACCGCCGGCGCCGCGCGCTCACCTTCACCCACGCCGACGAGACCGACCGCCCGCACCACTACGGCGTGCGGTTCTCCACCGGTGTCACCGCCGACATCACGCCCACCGACCACGCGGCGATGTTCCGCTTCACCTTCCCCGACGGCGCCGGCTGGGTGGTCTTCGACAACGCCCGCAACCGCGGCGGCCTGCGCGTGCACCCGTCGACCGGGGTGGTCACCGGCCACACGTGGGTACGCAGCCGCCTGTCCACCGGCGCGCGGCGGATGTTCGTCTACGCCCAAGCGGACGTGCCCGCCTCCGGCGGGGGCCGCGGCTCGATCTGGCGCCGGGTGAGCGGGCACCTGGAGTTCGCCGCGCCCGAGGTGACGCTGCGGATCGCGACGTCCCTGATCAGCCTCGCGCAGGCACGGCGCAACCTGGAGCTGGAGATCCCCGCCGGCACCGGGTTCGACGAGGTCCGCGACCGCGCGCGCCGCAAGTGGCAGGACGTGCTGGGCCGCGTCGAGCTGGAAGGCGCGAGCGAGGACGAGCTGGCCACGTTCTACTCCAACCTCTACCGGCTCTACCTCTACCCGAACCGCGCGCACGAGAACACACCCGACGGCATCCGCCACGCCAGCCCCGTCGCCCGCGGCCGCGCGTTCAGCACCCGCAAACGCACCGGCGCGAAGATCGTCGACGGCGAGCTGTACGTCAACAACGGCTTCTGGGACACCTACCGCACCACCTGGCCCGCCTACGCCCTGCTCACCCCCGAGCGCTGCGGCCGGATGATCGACGGGTTCGTGCAGCAGTACCGCGAAGGCGGCTGGATCGCCCGCTGGTCCTCCCCCGGCTACGCCGACCTCATGACCGGCACCAGCTCCGACGTCGCCTTCGCCGACGCCTACCTCAAAGGCGTGCGCAACTTCGACGTCGAATCCGCCTACGACGCCGCGCTGAAACACGCGACCGTCGCCCCGCCGCGCGCCGGCGTCGGCCGCAAAGGCCTCGACACCGCACCGTTCCTCGGCTACACCCCCACCTCCACGAAGGAAGGCCTGTCCTGGGCGCTGGAAGGCTGCCTCAACGACTTCGGCCTCGCCAACCTCGCCGACGCACTCGCCCGCGAAAGCGAAGGCCCCCGCGCGCGCCGCCGCGCCGACAACGCCGCCTACCTGCGCCAGCGCGCCCAGCACTACGTGCACCACTTCGACCCGCGCATCGGGTTCTTCCAGGGCCGCACCCCCGACGGCGGCCGCCACTTCCCGGCCCACGGCTACGACCCCGAAGCGTGGGGCGGCGACTTCGTGGAGACCAATGCGTGGAACACCGCGTTCTCCGTGCCCCACGACGGGCCCGGCCTCGCCGCCCTGCACGGCGGCACCGCCGGCCTCGAAGCCAAGCTCGACACGTTCTTCACCACCCCCGAGACCGGGCAAAAACCCGGCTCCTACGGCGGCCTCATCCACGAGATGACCGAAGCCCGCGACGTGCGCATGGGCCAGTACGGCCACTCCAACCAGCCCTCGCACCACATCCCGTTCGTCTACGCCTTCGCCGGTGCGCCCGCGAAGCTGCAGCGCACCGTCCGCGAGGTCCTGCGCCGCCTCTACCTCGGCAGCGAGCTCGGCCAGGGCTACCCGGGCGACGAGGACAACGGCGAGATGTCCGCCTGGTACGTCTTCGCCGCCCTCGGCCTGTACCCGCTCACGGTCGGCAGCCCCCGCTACGTGGTGTGCGCGCCGCTGTTCCGCCAGGCGACCCTGCACCTGGAGAACGGCCACGACCTCGTGATCCGCGCCCCCGGCGCCGCCGGCCCGGGGGACGCCGCGGACACGCCCTACGTCCACGGCCTCACCATCGACGGCCGGCCCCACCAGTCGGCAACCCTCTCCCACGCGGTGCTCGCCCGCGGCGCCGTGCTCGAGTTCGACGTCCGCAGCGAACCCGGCACCTGGGGCACCGAACCCGTCACCCCGAAGCAGCCCGAGCCGCTGACCGACCTCGTCGGCACCGCCTACAGCCCCCACGGCCCCGCCGCGCTCCTCGTCGACGACACCAGCCGCACCGAAGCCACCTTCACCACCCGCACCCCCGTGATCGAGTTCTCCGTGCACGGCACCCCCCGCGAAGTCACGATGTACACGCTCACCTCGGGCAGCCGCGACGGCGACCCCACCGCGTGGGTACTGGAAGGCTCCGCCGACGGCCGCCGCTGGACCGTGCTCGACCGCCGCGACGACGAGCTGTTCCGCTGGCGCCGCCAGACCCGCCCGTTCGTCCTCGACAGCCCCGCCGCCTGCGAGCACTACCGTTTGCGTGTCACGGCGGCGAACCGCCGCCGCGTCACCCTCGCCCAGTGGGAGCTGCTCGCCCGATGATCGCCGACCTCCGCGACGCCACACTCGACCGGCTGGCGGCAGCCGATCCCGGCCTCGTCCGCCTGCGGCTGGCCGGCTCCGCCGTGCTGGGCATCATCATCGCCATCCTCGCGCTGCAGCCCCTGCACTTCCCGCTCACCACGTCACTGGTCGCCGCCATCGCCGCCATGATGAGCGCGTTCACCGTCAACGACCCCACCAGCGGCGGCCAAGCCATCACGCTCTGCCTCGCCGCCGTCGTCGGCGCCTGCTCCATCACCCTGGCCACCATCGGCGCCGCCTACCCACCGCTCGACAGCATCATCTTCGTCCTGCTGATCTTCGTCGCCGTCTACGTCCAGCGCTTCGGCCCCCGCGGCACCGCACTGGGCTCCATGGCGTTCTTCCTCTTCTTCTTCCCCATGTTCCTGCAGGCCCACCTCGCCCAGGCCCCGCAGCTGCTCATCGCCATGGCCACCGGCGTCGCCGCCAACGCCCTCGTGCGCTTCGTCCTCCTGCGCCGCAACGCCGAAACCGAGTTCATCCGCATCCGCCGCGCCTTCCGCGCCCGCGTCGCCGCCGCCGTCCGCGCCACCGAGGCCTACATCGCCTCCTCCGGCAGCGACCGCAGCAACCGCCAGATCCGCACCGCACTGGCCCGCCTGCACGAATCCGTCCTCCTCATCGAAGACAACGCCCCCGACGTCGTCGACGCCCGCAACGCCGACCTCCTGCGCCGCCGCGCCATCGAAGTCGAGCTCGCCGTGCAATGGCTCACCATCACCGTCCAGCGCACCTGCTCCCACCCGATGCCCGAAGGCGTCGCCGACGACCTCGTCGCCCGCCTGGCCAAATTCCGCTCCCTGATGGAACGCGACCCCCGCGAACTGCCCCTGATCAGCGAAACCGGCGAGTACAGCCGCATGCTCGTGGAAGGCAGCCGCATCGACGAGAAAGCCCACCCCGGCGACGGCGTCCGTCGCGCCATCGCCGAGCTCGCCGTCGCCGACGACCGCGCCCAGCGCGTCGCCGGCCGCGAAGCCACAGTGGACTACTCCCTCGACGAAGACGACGACGAACCCGAACCCACCAAAGCGTTCGCCTACGACAACCAGACCCGCAGCGCCATCCAGGCCGTGATCGGCGGCGGGCTCGCCGTCCTCGCCGGACAGCTCATCTCCCACCAACGCTGGTACTGGGCCGTGCTCACCGTCTTCGTCGTCTTCGTCGGCACCTCCAGCGCCGGCGCCCGCTTCGTCAAAGGCGTCCGCCGCACCGGCGGCACCCTCATCGGCATCGTCGGCGGCGTCGCACTCGCCCTGCTCGTCAGCGGCAACACCCTCGCGATCCTGGCCCTGATCATGGTCTGCGTCTTCGGCATGGTCTACATGTCCCGCGTCTCGCAGTTCCTCATGGCCTTCTTCGTCACCAGCATGCTCGGCCTGCTCTACAGCCTGCTCGGCACCTTCAGCATCCAAGTCCTCTGGATCCGCGTCGCCGAAACCGCCGTCGGCGCCGCCGCCGGCCTGCTCGCCGCCGTCGTCATCGTCCCCGTCCGCACCCGCTCGGTGATGCTCGACGACATCGCGACCGTGCTCGACGAGCTCCACGACTTCGTCGAATCAGCCGACACCCTGCTCTCGGGCCGCGACAACGTGAACATCATCGAGATGTCCCGCGACCTCGACCGAGCCGTCGAACAGGTCCGCAAGACCATCGAACCCCTCACCCACCCCATCAACCTCCGCAGCGCGCGGCGCGACTACGGCTGGCACGTGCTCACCACGCTGGAAACCATCGCCTTCCGCGCCCGCCACGTCGCCGCCCGCGCCCAGCCCGGCCAGCTCGACGGACCCGTCGCCGACCGCCTCGACCTCTTCGCCGGCCGCGTGCTCGCCAACATCGACCTCGTCGGCGAAGCCGTCCGCCACCCCAACACCACACCCACCGAAAAGCTCATCCGCGACGACGGCACCCCCGTCGTCGACCGCATCGACGACGCCGAAACCCGCGCCGTCGTCTCCAGCTTCAGCCACCTCGACGAAGGCGTCGTCGCGCTGGGCCGCGTGTTCAACGTCGACGCGACCCAGCCCGCACCGGCCGGCGCTAACCGGCCTTCGTGAGCAACTCCATGTTGTGCCCGTCCGGATCGTCGAAGTAGAACCCCCGCCCGCCGAACATCCCGTTGACCCCCGCCGTGCGGTGCAACGGATCGGCGTAGATCGCCGTACCGGCAGCAGTCAGCCGCGCCAGCGCGGCGTCGAACTCCTCGTCGCTCACCAGGAACGCATAGTGCTGACCGGCGACCGTGTCGGCCTGCGCGAAGTCCAGCGTCACCCCGTTGCCCAGCACCACCGGCAGGAACGGAGCCGTCTCCGCACCCACGGTCAACCCCAGGACCCCCGCCAGGAACTCCGCCGACGCGCTCCGATCCGTCGCCCACACGATCGTGTGGTTCAGCTCCGCCATCACGCACCCCCGCGCGCGAACGCCGGTGGCGCACCGAGCGGGCTCAGGTGCATCCCCGCCAGCAACCACCGGCCGTCCTCACGCACCAGCACGTGCGTCGACCGGAACCGCCCGTCCACCGCGTTGCCCCGGTGCGTCGCCTCCTGGTCGTGCACGCCGACCGCGATCGCCGAGTCACCGTGCTCACGCACCTCGACATCGCGCCAGTCCAGCCGGCGCGTGACGAGCCCGCCGCCTTCGTAGCGCTGCAGCCACTGGTCGCGGTCCAGCACGAAACCCAGCGGGCCGACCAGCGTGAAGTCACCCGTGGTCATCCCGGCCAGCGTCGTGGTGTCGCCCGCCGTCTCGGCCGCGACCCAGCGCCTCCCCAAGTCGGTGATCTCTTCGGTGGTGCCCATGATCCCTCCCGTGGTCAGTGGAGCAGCTTGACGCGACAAACGTTAGAACTCGAATCGTTAGATGTCAAACGCTTAGTCTTCGATCAATCTGCGCTACGGTGCACCCGTGCCCCGACCCACCACCGCCCCCATCGGCGTCCTCCTCGCCCGCACCGCCAAAGCCGCGGGCCAAGCCTTCGACCAGGCCCTCGCCGCCGTCGGCGGCTCCCAGCCCGTCTGGCAGATCCTCATCGCCCTCAAAACCCACCAGCACACCAGCCAACGCGAGCTCGCCGACGCCGTCGGCATCCAAGGCGCCACCCTCACCCACCACCTCAACGGAATGGAAACCGCCGGCCTGCTCACCCGCACCCGCGACCCCGAAAACCGCCGCGTCCACCACGTCGAGCTCACCGAGTACGGCGAAACCACCTTCCACCGCCTCGCCGAAGCCGCTGTGGCCCACGACAACCGCATGCGCACCGGCCTCACCGACCACGAGATCGCGACGCTCGCCACACTCCTGGGCCGCCTCGCCGCCAACGTCACGACACCCGCCGGAGAGTGACTGGACGCACCCGAACGAACGCACCCGCGAGTACTAGAGTCGCGGTACTAGCCAAAGTCGTCTCAAGCTGGAGAACCCGCTATGACCCAAGCCCCTGTCAACGTCACCGTCACCGGTGCGGCCGGCCAGATCGGCTACGCGCTGCTCTTCCGCATCGCGTCCGGTCAGCTCCTCGGCCCGGACACCCCGGTGAAGCTGCGGCTCCTCGAGATCCCGCAGGCGGTCAAGGCGGCTGAGGGCACCGCGATGGAGCTCGACGACGGCGCCTTCCCGCTCCTGTCCGGGATCGACATCTTCGACGACCCCAAGCAGGCGTTCTCCGGCACCAACATCGCCCTGCTCGTCGGCGCCCGCCCCCGCACCAAGGGCATGGAGCGCGGCGACCTGCTCGAGGCCAACGGCGGCATCTTCAAGCCCCAGGGCGAAGCCATCAACGCCGGCGCGGCCGACGACATCCGCGTCCTCGTGGTGGGCAACCCGGCCAACACCAACGCCCTCATCGCCAAGTCCCACGCACCCGACGTCCCGGCCGACCGCTTCACCGCGATGACCCGCCTCGACCACAACCGCGCCCTCGCGCAGCTGTCGAAGAAGCTCGACGTCCCGGTCTCGGACATCAAGCGCCTGGCCATCTGGGGCAACCACTCGGCCACGCAGTACCCGATGATCACCCACGGCACCGTCGGCGGCAAGAACCTCGCCGAGGCCGTCAACGACCAGAAGTGGGTCGAAGAGACCTTCATCCCCACCGTCGCCAAGCGCGGCGCCGCCATCATCGAGGCCCGCGGCCTCTCCTCCGCCGCCTCCGCCGCGTCGGCCGCCATCGACCACGTCTACACCTGGGTCAACGGCACCGACGAAGGCGACTGGACCTCCGCCGCGGTCATCTCCGACGGCTCCTACGGCGTGCCCGAGGGCCTCATCTCGTCCTTCCCGGTCACCGCCAAGGACGGCAAGTACGAGATCGTCCAGGGCCTCGAGATCGACGACTTCTCCCGCGCCCGCATCGACGCCACCGTCGGCGAGCTCGCCGAGGAGCGCGACGCCGTGCAGAAGCTCGGCCTCATCTGAGTTGAGCACTGCTTCTTCTGAGGGCCGCCCCGGATCCGTCCGGGGCGGCCCTCGCCTCATTCACCTCAACGGTCCGTCGGGCATCGGGAAGTCCACCGTCGCGCGCCTCTACGCCGACCGCCCCCCCGGCGTGCTCGACCTCGACACCGACCACGTCGTCTCCCTCATCGGCGGCTGGCGCGACGACTTCTTCGCCACCCTGCCCGTGGCCCGCCGGCTGGCCGTCGCCATGGCGGAAACCCATCTGCGGTCCGGGTTCTCCGTCGTGATGCCCCAGCTGGCGACGCACCTGAAAGAGGTCGCCGGGTTCGAGGCCGCCGCCCGCGCCGCAGGAGTGCCGTACGTCGAGATCGCGCTGACGGCGGCGAAGCCCCACGCGTTCGACCGCTATTCCTCCCGCTCCAGCGACACCGAGCCGGCCCGCGACATCGACGAGATCATCACCCGCGCCGGTGGGCTCGAGCTGGTCGACCGCGTCCACGACCATCTCGCCGCGTACCTGCGGCAACGTCCGAAGTGCACGGTGGTCGACACGGAAACCCTTGGTGTGGAACAGACCTACGATGCCGTGGTCGAGATCCTCTCCGGTGTTTAGCGTATTTTTGGTGGTGCGGCGAAGCGCTCGAGCTGAGGATGATTTTCGCCATCCGGCCCGCCGTATAGGTCGTTATACACTTCTGAATTGACTACCTACAGGGAGCTGGGCACGGTCGGTCAGGATCCGTCCGTGAGTGATTCGGGAAAGCCGAACAGGGTGACCAGGGCTTCGTCGTGGAACGCCACGACTCGGGCGACCCCGGTGGCGGTCGGAGCCAGGACCACGATGCCGATCCCCCGGAACACGCCGGCTTCGTCTCGGCGGTACTCGACGGCGGCAGGCTGGCAGTTCGCTGTGGTGCGGAGCATTCGCCAGTCCCCCGGCGCGCCCAGCACGTCCGCGGCGAGCATGCGGATGCAGTTGACCAGCCCGGCCTGCCACTCGCGGAACGGGGTCGCCTCCAGCGTCGCGTCCGTGCGCAGGACCTGTTGCAGGAGACCGGCATCCGAGCGTTCGAAGGCCGTGATGTAACCGTCGAGCAGGGCCCGCGCCCGCGGGTCGGCCGGTTCGAGCAACCGCTCCGGCCGTGGTTCGAGCTCACCGAGCCGCGCGCGGGCCCGCTGCAGTCCGCTCTTCACGGCAGCGGTGGTGGTCCCGAGCAGCTGCGCGGTTTCGGCCGCGGAGAACGCCAGCACGTCACGCAGGATGAGGATCGCGCGCTGGCGGGCGGGCAGGTGCTGAAGGCTCGCGATGAGCGCCAGGCGCACTGACTCGCGCGCGACGACCGACGTGGCCGGATCGTCGTCGGCCAGGGCTGTCCACCGGTCCGGCCACGGCTCCAGCCACGAGACCTCACCCGGCGCGCCAGGGTCGGCTGGCCGTTCGGATCGGTCCTGGGGACCGCCCAGGCCCGAGGGCAGCATCCGGATCTTGCGCTGCTGCACCGTGGTCAGGCAGACGTTGGTGGCGATCTTGTAGAGCCAGGACCGGATCGGCGCACGGCCCTCGAACCCGGCGTAGGACCGCCAGGCGCGCAGGTACGTTTCCTGCACCAGGTCCTCGGCGTCGTGCGCCGAGCCGGCCATCCGGTAGCAGTGCGCCAGCAGCTCCCGGCGGAACGGCTCGGTTTCGGCGGCGAACCGGTCCGCCGGTTCCCGCGCCTGGGCCGTCACGCGGCGAGCCCGGGTCGCGGCGCGCGGTTGACCGTGGATCGCCTGGTGACCATGCCTGCTCCTCGTCCGGACCGATCCCGCGGATCGGGACCGTCGCCCACTATGACCCCGGACGCGGCCCGAAGGAATCGAACCGCAGGTCAGCCCGGAGTCAGGGGCGCAGGGCGAGCTTGCCGACGGTCGCCCTCGACTCCAGTGCGGCGAGGGCGTGCGGGCCGTCGGCCAGGTCGTGGACGACCGGTCGTTCGGGCGGAAGGACACCGGCGGCGACAAGCACCGACAGCTCGCCCATGACCTCTCCGAAGATCCGGGGAGCCGCCTGGCTCAGTACCCCGAGATTGAGCCCGACGACGTGGACCTGGTGGCGGTAGACGAGGTCCCAGTTGGTGATCGCGGCCTGGCCGTCGGCCAAGCCGTAGACGACAACCCGGCCGGTGACCGGTTTGGCCGAGGCCAGGGCGGCCGCGAAGCCGGCACCGCCGGCCGACTCCAGCACCAGATCAGCACCGGCGCCATCGGTCAGCCGCCGGACTTCGGCGGCGAGATCGGCGTCCCGGGAGTCCAGGACGTGATCGGCACCGAGTGCCCGCACGATCTCGTGCTTGGCCGGGGACGCGGTCGCGATGACCGTCGCGCCGTAGTGCTTGGCCATCCGCACCGCGGCCTGGCCGGTCGCGCCCGCCGCGGCGCGGACCACCACCGTCTCCCCCGAGGTCAGCCTGCCCAGCGGCTTGAGCGCGGCGAGGGCGGCCGGACGGTTCACGACCAGGCCGAGCACCTGCTCGGCCGACCAGCCGGCCGGCACCGGCAGCGCCGCGGCCGCCGGCAGCAGCGCATACTCGGCGAACGCACCGGAGCCGACACCGACGACCGGATTCCCCGGCTCGAGGCCGGTGACGTCCGGGCCCAGCGCGACACTTCGCCCGAGGCTTCGAAACCCGCCAGGTACGGCGGCTGCGGGCCGCCTCGGAACAGCCCGCGGGCTTGCGAGAGGTCGGCAAAATTGACCCCGGCGGCCCGGACCCTGATCAGCACTTCACCCCGCCCGGGCGCCGGTACCGGCGCGTCGGTGATCAGTCGCAGGTCTTGCGGTCCCTCGAGCGACGTCTGCTCCAGGGCGCGCATGGTGGCGGGAATGCTCACGGCGATCAGCTCTCTTCCGGCTTGCCGAACCCGGCGAGCTCGGGGCGAGCCGCACCGTCGAAGAGGGAGACCTCGCGCCGAGCCGAAAGGAATCGGCGGTCGTCCGGGTGCCATCCCGCGCCAGTCGTCCTCAGAAGACTGAGCGGATCGCCTCCACGACCGCGTCCTCGTGGTCGAGGTGCATCGTCTGGTGGGCCGCGCCGTCGAGGACGCGGTGCTCACCTCGCGGAACCGAAGCGGCGATCGACGCGTGCAGTGCCTTGATCCCCGCGAGCATCTCCCTCATCAGCTCCGGCGACGCGAACTGCGCCCAGTACGGGTTGGCGCCCAGTGCGCTCAGCACGACGAGAGGGACGTCCGGCAGCCCTCCCCCGGCGCGAACCTGGTCGTACACCGTGGTTTCGAAGTTCTGCGTCTCCAGGACCGCCGTAAGCCACTCCGTGAGGTGCTTGTCCACCAACTCTTTGCGGACGTCGTCAGGCCAGGCGGCGTAGAGCGCCAGCAGGGCGTCGCGGGAGGCGGCCAGCTGCTCGGTCGTCGGTTCAGGCAGGGTGGTGGGGTCGGGTTTGAGGCTCTCGTTCAGCTCCGCGGCCTCCGCCGGCAGGAACTCCAGGATGTCCTCGTGGCCCGGATCGAGGAACACCAAGCCGGCGACCTCCTCGGGGAAGCGCTGCGCGTAGCGGCGGGCGTACAGCGCCCCGAGCGAATGCCCGGCCAGCACGTACGGTCCCGACACGTCCGCGGCCGCCAGCAAGGCCCGCAGCTCGTCCGTCACCTCGTCCGGCGTGCGCGGCAGCCCGGCTGTGGCGCTCCAGCCCGTGCCGGCCCGGTCGTACACCACGCTCGTGGTGAACTCCGCGACGCGCTGCTGCACGTTCAGGAAGTCGTACGCCATCAAGCCCGCGCCGGGCAAGAACACCACCGCGGGGCCGCCCGCACCGGAGCGGTGCAGCAGCAGCCGACGCCCGGCGATCTCGTAGTGCTCGCCCAGTGGTGCCCCATCGACCTTCATCGCCGAACGTCCCGTCACGGACCCCCAGCGGCCCACCGTTCTCAACATTGCGAACGGTAGCAGATGTGCGAACATAACGGCGTGGACGATCTCGAACTCCTGGTGCACCCGGTGCGGCTGCGCGTGGTGCACGCCCTCTCCGGCGGGCGCCCCCTCACCACCACCGAGCTGGCCGAGCGCATCCACGACGTGTCGAAGGCGACCCTGTACCGCCACGTCGGCCTGCTCGCCGAAGCCGGAATCCTCGAAGTGGCCGAGGAACAACGCGTCCGCGGCGCCGTCGAGCGCAGCTACCGGCTGCGCCGTGACCGCGCGGTGGTCGACGCGGACACGGCAGCCTCGGCGACGCTCGACGACCACCGCAAGGTGTTCGCGACCGCGATGACGACGTTGATCGCCGAGTTCACCGCGTACCTGGGCCGCGCCGGCGCGGATCCGGCCGAGGACCTGGTGGGCTACCGCCAGCACTCCGTCTGGCTGAGCCACGAGGAGCTCACTGACCTGATCACCGATCTCCGCGAAGTCCTCCTCCCGCGGCTGCGCAACGAGCCCGCCCCCGGCCGGCGTCAGCACCTCATCAGCCCGATCTTGTTCCCTTTGGAGTGACCAAGGCCGGAACGACGCCCGGACGTATAGGTCGTTATACAGTCCACAAGAGACAAAAGTGGGGCCGACCGTTCCCGATCGGCCCCACCCCGAAAACGCTCAGGCTCCCGCGAGACCCCGGCGCTCCAGCAGCGGCTGGATCTCCGGCTGACGGCCGCGGAAGTTCGCGAACGCCTCCATCGGGTCCACGCTCCCCCCGCGGCCCAGCAGGGTCGAGCGGAAGTGGTCGCCGTTCTCGCGCTTCAGCCCGCCGTTCTCGCGGAACCACTGCACGGTGTCGGCGTCGAGGACCTCGCTCCAGATGTAGGAGTAGTAGCCCGCGCTGTAGCCGCCGCCGAAGACGTGGTTGAAGTACGTGGTGCGGTAGCGCGGCGGGACGCTTTCCAGGGCCACGCCGGCCTTCTCCAGCGCGTCGGCCTCGAAGCGCTGGACGTCGTCGACGCGGTCGTCCACGCCGAGGCGGTGCCAGGCGAGGTCGAGCAGCGACGCGGCCAGGTACTCCGTCGTCTTGAAGCCCTCGCCGTACTGCTGCGCGGCTTCCAGCTTGGCGACCTGCTCGGCGGGCAGCGGCTCCCCCGTCACGTGGTGCTTGGCGTAGTGGGCCAGCACCTCCGGCCACAGCATCCACATCTCGTTGACCTGCGACGGGTACTCCACGAAGTCACGCGGCACGTTCGGGCCGGAGAACGTCGGGTAGACGACGCCCGAGAGCAGCCCGTGCAGGGCGTGGCCGAACTCGTGGAACACGGTGGTGACCTCGTCGAGCGTCAGCAGGGTCGGCTCCCCCGCCGGCGGCTTCGCGACGTTGAGCACGTTGACCACCACGGACTTCCGCCCCAGCAGGTCCGACTGGCTCACGAAGTTGTTCATCCACGCGCCGCCGCGCTTGGAGTCACGCGTGTAGTAGTCCACGAGGAACAGGCCCATGCCGCTGCCGTCGGCGTCGAAGACCTCGAAGGTCCGCACCTCCGGGTGGTACTTGGGCAGGTCGTCGCGTTCGGTGAAGGTCAGGCCGTACAGGCGGTTAGCGGCGAAGAACACGCCGTCGGTGAGCACGCGGTTGAGCTCGAAGTACGGGCGCAGCGCCGCGGTGTCCACCTCGTAGCGCTCGCGGCGCACCTTCTCGGCGTAGAACGCCCAGTCCCACGGCTTCAGCGTCGCGCCGGGAACGTCGGCCTCGAGGTGCTGCTGCAGCTCGGCGGCCTCCGCGCGGGCGTTGGCCACCGCGACCGGCGCCAGCCGCTCCAGCAGGCCCGAGGCCGCGTCGGCGGTCTTGGCCGTCTCGTCGGAGATCACGTACGACGCGTGGTCGGGGTAGCCCAGCAGCGCCGCGCGCTCGGCCCGCAGGCGGACGACCTCGGCGGCGACGGAGTTGTTGTCGTACTCGTTGCCGCGGTTGCCCCGCGAGACCGACGCGGTGAAGACGCGCTCGCGCACGGCGCGGTTCTCCAGCGACTCCAGGGCCGCCTGCGCGGTCGGCAGCGTGAGGTTCAGGACGTACTTGCCCGCTTCGCCGCGAGCCGCGGCCGCCTCGGCGGCGGTGGCGATCGCGCCCTCGTCGAGCCCGGCCAGGTCGGCGACGTCGTCGAGGACCACTGCGAGCTCGTTGGTGTCGCGCAGCAGGTTCTGCTGGAACTTCGTCTGCAGGGTCGAGAGCTGCTCGTTGAGCTTGCGCAGCTTCTCCTGCTCGGCCGCGGGCAGGCCGGCGCCCGCGCGGCTGAAGTCGGTGTGGCGGCGCTCCAGCAGGCGCAGCGACTCGGCGTCGAGGCCGAGGCTCTCGCGGCGCTCGTACAGCGCGCTGATCCGCGCGAACAGCTGCGGGTCCAGGTGGATCGCGTCGGAGTGCGCGGCCAGCTTCGGCGCCAGCTCCGCCTGGATCTCCTGGATCTCGTCGGTCGAGTCGGAACCGGAGACGTTGAAGAACGTGCCGGACGCCCGCTCCAGCAGCTCCCCCGCCCGCTCCAGCGCGGCGATGGTGTTGTCGAACGTGGGCTCCGCCGGGTTCTCGGCGATGTCCCGGATCTCCGCGGCGTGGGCGATCAGGCCCTCTTCGAACGCGGGCCGGTAGTGCTCGACCTTGATCTTGTCGAACGGCGGCAGGGCGTAGGGCAGCTCACTCGGGGTGGCGAACGGGTTGTCCGGCGAAATCATCGGGTTGTGCTCCTGGTTCTTCACGTGCTTTCCCGCGCTGATCCCGCCCACCCTACGGGTTTCGCGGCCCTGGTCGAGCCGCTTTCCGCCGAGGGCGTGTCCACCCGGCTCAGCGCCCGGTGCTGCCCCCGACCACCGCGTCGCTGTCGCCCGCCTTCTTGCCGCGGGACTTCTTCTTCGGCGGCGGGGGCACGATGCCCTTGAGGTCGCCGCCGTTCTCGTTCACGCGCAGCACGAACGGCCGGGTCTCGGTGTAGCGGACCACCGACACCGACGCCGGGTCCACCACGATGCGCTGGAACGCGTCGAGGTGCTGGCCCAGTGCGTCGGCCAGCACCGCCTTGATCACATCGCCGTGGCTGCACGCGATCCACACCGCGTGGTCACCGTGCTCGGCGGTGATGCGGGCGTCGTGGGCGCGGATCGCGGCCACCGCGCGCGCCTGCATCGCGGCCAGGCCCTCACCGCCGGGGAACACCGCCGCCGACGGGTGCGACTGGACCACCCGCCACAGCGGCTCCTTGACCAGCGTCTTCAGCTCACGACCGGTCCAGTCGCCGTAGTCCACTTCGGACAGGCGCGGCTCCACGGTTTTGTCCAGACCCAGCGCCGTCGCCAGCGGCGTCACCGTCTGCTTGCACCGCAGCATCGGCGACACCACCAGCTCGGCGACCGGCACGCCGGCCAGCCGCTCGACCAGCTTCTCGGCCTGCGTGCGGCCGGTGTCGTCGAGACCGACCTTCGGCGTGCGCCCCGCCAGGACGCCGGACCCGTTCGCGGTGGACTTCCCGTGCCGCAGCAAGATGACCGTACTCACGAAAGCAACAGTAACTGTGTCTTCGGCCTCGGCTCCGCCGAGGCGTGCGAGATCGCTGAGTCTTTGGCCCCGGCTCCGCCGGGGCGTGCGAGATCGCCTTTGAGCCGGCTTCCGGATGGAGCGGTCGGATCGGCCGGGGGCCGATCGCACCGCCCCATCCGGAAGCCGGCGCGAT
>NZ_JBEYSJ010000061.1:0-34205 GCF_040704195.1 Amycolatopsis sp. NPDC047767 | reverse complement strand
GGAACTCACGGGGATAGGGCTTGGGCACGATGACATCCTTCCAAGCAAGGCCGAAGCCTCACACATCAGGTGTCAACCAAACCCTGAGCAGACCCGGGCTGCGTCAGGGTTCCTTGTCGGTGCTGGTCTGAGGCGTTGATTGCGCATGCTGTGCACATCTCGAAGAAGTGTCGCCCCCACAGTGATATAGGCAACGCGCGGCGATGCCGTTTACGGTGAGTGTTGTAACTGTCGAACACGTGTTCTACGCTGGCGTTCATTGCTGTGAGTGAACGCGATCGACCGTTCGGGAGGGCTGCGCGGGTCACCTGGCAAGTGCCGGTGCTGGTGCCTCTAGTGTTCGTGGCGAATCTTGCGAGGAGTGACGTGGCATGGCTGACGGCAGTGCGATCGAGTGGACGGAAGCGACCTGGAACCCGACGACGGGTTGTGATCGGGTGTCGACCGGCTGCGATAACTGCTACGCGCTCACGCTCGCGAAGCGGTTGAAGGCGATGGGTGCTGCGAAGTATCAGACCGACGGCAACCCGAAGACGTCGGGCCCGGGGTTCGGTGTGGCACTGCATCCGGGCGCCCTCGCGCTCCCGTACCGCTGGCGGCAGCCTCGCCTGGTGTTCGTGAATTCGATGTCGGATCTGTTCCACGCCAAAGTGCCGATTGGGTTCATTCGGGACGTGCTGGCGGTCATCACTGAGACCCCGCAGCACACCTATCAGATCCTCACGAAGCGATCGCTGAAGCTGAGGCGTGTGGCGGACAAGCTGGACTGGCCGGAGAATCTCTGGATGGGGGTATCGGTCGAAAATCAGCAGCAGCTGGATCGTGTGGATCACTTGCGTGAAGTCCCCGCTACGATGCGATTCATTTCCGCCGAACCACTTCTAGGGCCGCTCAAGGGATTGTCGTTGTCTGGAATCGGGTGGGTGATCACAGGCGGCGAATCCGGCCCGGGCGCCCGCTCGTGTGACGCCGACTGGGTTCGCGACATCCGCGACGCTTGTGCTGACGCCGACGTACCGTTCTTCCACAAGCAATGGGGCGGCATTCGGCCCAAATCGCTGGGTCGTGAACTGGACGGCCGGACCTACGACGGGATGCCGGCCCGGCCGGCTGCCATCGTCGCTGGGCGGTAAATCAGCCTGCGAGACGAACCATGCTGCGCCGGAAGATACGTGTTTCGTCACTGCTGATCCGTCCGTCGGCGCGAAGATCCGCAAGGGTGCGGATGACGTGCTCGGGGCGGTATACTGTTTCGAAGAGGGCGAAGTTTCGGAGTTCCTCGACTCGCATTCCGCTCGGTGGGGCTGTCTTCAGCCGGTTGAGCAGTAGTCGTGCCAGCGGTGCCAGGACGGGATCAATGAGCTCGAAGAGGGTCTGCGCCTGTTCGTCTCGTGGATCGCGAAAGCCGACGCCGTAGACGCGGTCGACTTCCCAGACCGAATCCTTCATCTTCTCCAGGCCGCGGCGGTGGTTGGTGCCGAACACGAGGTACAGGGACTCTCCGCGAGTGTCGATCAGTTCGAAGTCGAGGAGGTACTTGAAGCCTGCTCTGGCCAATGTCTGTCGGTAGCAGGTGAGGATGTGCTGGCGCTTCGCCTGACCGGTCGCCATCGTGTTGATCTGGCGCCAGCTCGGATCACCTCCGAATACCTCGTCGGCCTCTGGACCCAGTTTTGAGACGAAGCGGATGAACGATTGTGTGCCAAGGGTGATGATGACCTCTGACGACTGGTTGCGCGCCAACCGTTCGAGCAGCCGGTACGTGACTGGCACGTTGCCCCAGGAATCCAGGACAGCCAGGATTGGCTGCCCCCAGGCCTGCATCGCGTCGAGTTCAGGCTCGAGCCTCTCGACGCAAGTACCCGCCTTGACTTTGACCCTCAATGTCTCCGCGCTCCGCGGGCGGGTGGGAAACTTGAGCGTCAACTGCTTGTTCAAGGTGTCGATGCAGCGCAGGTCATCATCCACAAAGATCATCTTGACTACAGGTATCGGATCGCGGACCTTGTCGAGCAGCGCCTGGATAGCGATGATCGGCGAACCCGGCTCGCCACCTTCGTAAACACCCGGGCCAGCGAACCCTTCGGCGTAAGTTGCCGACGGGTAGGCGTTGGATCCGGCCAGTAGGATCGGGAACCAGCGCTCGAGGTAGCGACGGTAGATGTCGTGCTTGGCCCCTGTGTGGTCTGCTCGCTTCCACGGCACCGGACCGCTGACGGGCGCGTGATCCCCCATATGTAACGCACAGCGAATTTAAAACTTCACATAGTGACTAGATTACACCTGAGGAGGGAGTACTTCAACTGCCTTCGACCGCCTCAAGCTGTCGGGTTGTACCGCATGCCCGCGGTATTTCGAGAGCTCCCTGGCCAACGGTTTGGGCTCCAGGATCCCTTCCTTGAAGAGCCGGACGAGCGCCTGTCGGAGATGCTTCAACCACGCCTGGCCGAAGGTCTCCGGACCGAATACTTCGTGGGCGTCGCGAGGTAAGACGATCTCACCGCGACGTGCGAGGAGTTCTCGGGCGTTGTGTTCAATGGCGTCGATCCACCCAGCTTGGCGAGCTTCCTCTTCTGCCGGGAACGGGTCCTCGAGTGTGAACAGGCTGCCTTCGTCAGATGCGGGTGGCGGGCTGCAGTACTTCCTCCACGCCGCGCCGGCCTGCGCCGCCGCTTCTCGTATCTCCCATAGTCCGTCCGGATGGCGAGTGAAGTGAACCAGGCGGTAAATCGGCTGCTTGTGCGCGCGATCCCTGACTGGCATGAGAGTCCAGGCGCAACCGGTCTTTTTGTTAATCCGATCGGCGTATCCCTTGGCGATCTCCGCGACGGCGGTGGCGGTCGTGTCCGACGACAGGTAGATGTCGTGCCACCAGTCGCCTCCCAGTACGGCGTCGAGATGCTCGAGAGTGGTTGTTTGCTGGGGGGTGGGATCAGTGAGTCGGAGGTAACCTCCGGCGCGGCTGAAGGCCATCGCAATGAAGTTCAGCAGTACCTCCGTCTTGCTCCCATGCCCTTCTCGGGGCCGGTTGAGCACGGCGACGACTTCATCGAACGTGGGACCTAAGCCGTAGGGGTCGATGAACATGAACAATGGTGCGTTGCCGGCGAAATCCACGGCTTCGCGAAGGTGGTCGCTCGCTCGGCCGTGGCGGACATGCCAGCGTGCCTCGGCTGGCATATTGTTCGCGAGTACCTGGGTCAATCGCTCGTAGTTGGACTTCTTGGCTTCGATGAAGAAGCAATCGATCTGCCTCGATTGGCGCAGGCCTGCGACGTCCTGTGCCACGAGTAGCGGACTGCCTGCTGTGCCGTCGTCGTATGCGCCGCGGCCCGCGTGGGTGTCGACGTAAGCGAGGCGTTTATCTGCCTCGGTTGACGCGGTTTTGCCGGCGAACTTGGGGAAGTACGTCTTGAGAAGCTTGTGCTTGAAGACGGCGGCCGCCTTCTTTGACACAAAAAACGGGTCATCCGAGCCGGCGACCTCGTCGCCTCCGGCCTCGCCGCTGATGGCGTAGTCGTCGAGGCCCGTCGAAAGTATGTCCGGATCGGCGGATTCACCTTCAAGCGTCACTGCTGGCCTCCCCGTGAGCTGATCATCTCGTTGTTCGCTTGTGGGGAGGAATACGCTACTGTGCCTCGATAACGATCTGATCAACCGCTTCTTTGTTGAGGAGGTGGGTCAGGGTCATTTGACGGATTGGTCGGAATTTTTGGCCGATCGTTGGTCATTCCCGGGGCTCCAGCGAGATTGGCAGAGCATCGCCTCTGGTCATACTGGGTCGCGGGTGGTGCTGATGGTCATATGCGTGTGTCGCATGTAACGCCCACGCCTGACGGCTCATCGCTGCCGTTTGCCAGTGCGCTGAGCTACACGCGCCCAAGTCTCGGTGAGCGTCGAGGGTGCGGTGCCCTCGGGAGGCTGGCGACGGGGTGCGGCAGTCCACGCCAGATTGCAGTTATGTCCGAAAATCTTGCAGTGTGAACATAAGTATCTCGCCGAATCAGGTTCTTACGGCGAATTCTGTTTAGGTGTTGACAGAACTCGGCTCGGCTGATGAAACTGTCCGGCGAGCAGGGCCGCGCACGAATCGACGCGCGGGTCCCCGGAGCAGAGCATGCGCCAGCCAGAGGAGCTGTCAATGAAGAGAGCCTGCTTGTCCACGGTGTTGATGGCGTTGACCGTCGCGGTGAGCGCGTCGGCGTGTGCGGCCGAGGTGCAGCCGTCGCGGTCGAACGAGGGTGGGTGCACGATCGCGTTCTTGTTGCCGGAGAACACGACGCCGCGCTACGAGGCAAAAGATCACCCGCTGTTCCTCGATGCCGTGAAGGCCCAGGATTCCAGCTGCAAGGTGCTGTACTTCAATGCCGCGAACGCGGCGGACAAGCAGCAGCAGCAAGCTGAGTCGGCGCTGGCGCAGGGTGCGCAAGTACTCGTGCTCGACGCGGCGAACGTGAATAGTTCGGCCGCGATCGTGCAGGAGGCGAAGGCCAAGGGCGTTCCGACGGTCGCCTACGACCGCACGGCGGGTGGTCCGCTCGCGTACCGCACGGGGTTCGACAACGTCGAGGTCGGTAAGACCCAGGCGAACGCCATGATCAAGGCGATGCAGGCGGCCGGCCACAGCTCGGGCAACATCGTCATGATCAACGGCGCGCCGGACACGACTGGAGCGTTCTTCAAACAGGGTGCGCACGAGGTCTTCGACAAGTCCGGCTACAAGATCGCTGCCGAGTACGACACCGACGGGTGGTCGCCGACCAACGCCACGACGGAGATGACGCAGGCCATCGCGAAGATCGGGGCGCACGACATCGTCGGTGTCTACGCCGCCAACGACACCCTGGGCGGTGCGGCGATCACCGCCATGAGGCAGGCGAACATCTCGCCGATTCCGCCGGTGACCGGACTCGACGCGACCGACGAGGGTCTGCAGCGCATCGTGCTCGGCACCCAGTACATGACGACGTACAAGAACCTCAAGGCCGAGACGACTGCGGCGGCCAAGATCGCCATCCTCCTCGCGCATGGCAAGCCGCTGCCACCGGCGCCGATGGTGAAGAACGCGACCGGCGATGAAGTGCCGACGCAGCTCCTGCCGCCGATCGCGGTGACCGTCGACAACATCAAGTCGACGGTCATCGCCGACGGGTTCGCGACGTCGGCCGAAGTGTGCGGTGGCGGCGCGGCCGACGCGTGCGCTCGAGCCGGCATCACCGGGTGAAGGGCGAAGCTGTGACAACGGAACATGAAAACGGACACGGCCGGGTGCTGTTGTCCCTGGCGCGCACCGAGAAGTCCTACGGTGCCGTGCGAGCGCTGCAGGACGTCGCGTTCGAGGCCCGGGCGGGCGAGATCGTCGCGTTGGTCGGCGACAACGGCGCCGGCAAGAGCACGCTGATCAAAGCGATCGCCGGGGTGTCTCCCGCCGACTCCGCGCAGATCACGTTCGAAGGAAATCCGGTGACGGTGGCGACACCGCAAGACGCGGCCAGGCTCGGGATCGCGACGGTGTACCAGGATCTGGCGCTGTGCGACAACCTCGACGTCGTCGCCAACCTCTTCCTCGGGCGCGAGCAGTTACTGACAGGCGCCGGCCGGACCGCCCGGTTGCTCGACAAAATCGACATGGCGAAGCAGGCGCGAGCGCTGCTGGCAGGCCTCGGCGCCCGGATCCCGAACGTGTTGGCCCGGGTCGAGGATCTCTCGGGCGGGCAACGGCAGGCCGTCGCCATCGCCCGGGCGATCCTCGGCGAGCCGAAGGTCGTCCTTCTGGACGAACCGACGGCGGCCCTGGGGGTGGCCCAGACCGCGCAGGTTCTGCAGCTGCTCAGGCGGTTGAAGGCCCGTGGCCTCGGCGTCGTGGTGATCAGCCACAACCTTGCCGACGTGTTCGCCGTCGCCGATCGCATCTGTGTGCTCCGGCTGGGCCGCAATGCCGGGGATTTCTCCACAGCGGAGGCCACCCACGAGCAGGTGGTCTCCGCGATCACCGGCCTGACCTCGTCCGCGGACCCCGGCGCCGGCCGGGAGCTGCACGGCATCACCTCCGGAGGTGACCTCGCATGAGTCCGGAACGGACAGTCGAAGAACTCCCGCACGCCGAGACGACTGCCCCGAAATCAGATCCACCGCCTCTCGAGCCGGCCGCGCCGACGCTGGGGGACCTCGTCCGCGCCAGGATGAAGCAGATCCGCAAGGGCGACGTGGGCAGCCTGTCGGTCTACCTCGGCCTCGTGCTGATCTGGATCGTTTTCCAGCTCGTCAACAACCGGTTTCTCTCCGACGACAACGTGCACAACCTCGCCCGTCAGATCTCCTACGGTGGCGTGATTTCCCTCGGCGTGGTCATGGTCCTGCTGATCGGCGAGGTCGACCTGTCCATCGGCTCGGTCTGCGGCCTCGGCGCCGCCATCCTCGCCGTCCTCGTCCAGAACAACGGCTGGAACCCTCTCCTGGGGATCGTGGTGACCGTCGCGGCCGGGGGAGTGCTCGGTGCCCTGCAGGGATTCATCCGCACGCGCCTGAACGTCCCCTCGTTCATCGTCACGCTCGGTGGGCTGCTGCTCTTCCTCGGCCTGCAACTGAGGTTCCTCGGCAAGACCGGAACGATCCTGTTCCCCTTCGGCGGAACCATCTCACAGCTGGAGGGCCGCAGCCTCGCGCCGGTGGCAGGTTACGCGCTCGCAGTGGTCGCGGTGCTGTGTTTCCTGGTGATGGGGCTGATCAGCAGGCGGCGGCACGTGCGCTCCGGGGTGAGTGCGCCGCCGATCGGCCTGCTGGTGGTCCAAGTGGCGGGCCTGGCCGTCGTGCTGTTCGTCGTGGTCTGGGAGCTCAACCGCGCGGTCGGTGTTCCGCTGGCGCTGATCATCTTCCTGGTGCTCGCGGTCTTCTTCTGGATTGTGATCACCCAGACCCGATACGGCCAGCGCGTGCGCGCCGTCGGCGGGAACGCCGAAGCCGCGCGGCGCGCCGGCATCAACGTCAACCGGATCCGGATCTCCGTCTTTGCCATCTCCGGGGCCATGGCGGCGGCGGGGGGTGTGCTGTCCGCGTCCTACGTCGGCGCCGCCTCGCAGGACCTCGGGGGAAGCACGCTGTTGCTGTACTCGATCGCGGCGGCGGTCATCGGCGGCACCAGCCTGTTCGGCGGCCGGGGCAGCGCTTGGTCCGCGGTCATCGGCTGGCTGGTGATCGGGTCGATCTACAACGGCATGTACCTCCTCAACCTCGTGTCCGATCTGCAGTACATGGTGATCGGCGCCGTGCTCGTCGCGGCCGTGATCGTCGACTCTATTTCGCGCCGGCGCGCGAGTGCCTGACCGCGCACCGGCGAATTCCAGCAGCAACTCCAGGGAGGAACACGTGAAAATCACCGACATCACAGGCACGGCCGTGCGGGCCGACTATCGGCCCGAGTACATGAAGGACAAGCGGTACTACGTCAAGGACGAGACCCAGGTCAACGTCATCGTGCAGATTCACACGGACGAAGGCATCGTGGGCATCGGCGAAGCCGCCCACTGTCCCGGGCTTTACGGTGAGACAGCGCCCTCGACCCTCGGTGGGATCGACTTGCTCAAGCCGGGACTCGTCGGCCTGGATCCGTTGCAGCTGACCAAAGCGAACACGATGATGGACCGCTACTCACCGGCGGGGAACGTCGCGGCGAAGGCCGGCATCGACATCGCGTTGCACGACCTGGCCGGCAAGATCCTCGGCATTCCGATGTACCAGCTCCTCGGCGGCCGGATGCACGACGGCGTGCCCACCCACATCACCCCGGCCACCTACGAGGACACAGCCAGTGACATGGGCCGGCTGATGTCGCAGGGCTACCGGTTCTTCAAGCAGAAGATGAGCGGTGACACCGAATACGACCTCGACATCGTCCGGTCCCTGCTCCCTGTGATCGGAGACCGCGCGACGCTCAGCCTGGACGCGAACCAGGCCTGGTCGGTGAACCAGGCTCTCCTCATCGCCGGAGTCCTGGAGAGGGAGGTGCCGTTGCAGCAGAAGATCATCCTGGAGCAGCCGGTCCTGGCCAACGACTTCAGTGGCCTGGCGAAGATCCGGCGCGCGACCCGGTTCCCGGTCATGGCCGACGACGGCATCCGCACCGTGGCCGACCTCAACCGCGTGATCGAGGCCGAAGCCGCCGACATCGTGAGCTTGAAGATCAGCCGCGTCGGTGGCGTCCAGAAGTGCCAGCAGATGATCCGCGTGGCCGAGGCACACAACGTCGACTACATCGTCGACGAGATCAACGAGATGAAGGTGGCGAACACCGCCGTCGCCCACCTCGCCGTGGCGTCGCGCAACCCGCTCTACACGGGCGTCGCGTGCCACACGCTGTTCGAACAGGACATCGTCGCCTCTGGCGGTGTGTCGATCGTCGAAGGCATGGCGAACGTGAACGACCTGCCAGGCCTGGGGATCGGCTCGGAGTCGGCACTCGGCATCGACCTGGAATCGACCGCGGTGCGCTATGAATACGCCTGAGCGGGCAAGCGGGTGGGCGCGCAGGCTGAAGATCGCGGTGATCGAGAAGAACCGTGGTCCGTATTGGGACATGGTCAACGCCGGCTGGCGTGACGCGGCTGAACGCTGGGGTTTCGACGTGGTCTTCGAGGCTCCAGAGTACGAGTCGGTCGACGACCAGGTGGAGGCGATGCGGCGCCATGTCGCAGGCGGCGCGGACGGTCTGGCTTTCGTCGCGACCCGCGAGTCCGCCTTCGATCAGGTCGTCGCGGAGGCGGCGGACGCCGGCGTGCCGGTCGTGACGTTCGACCTCGACGCCCCCCGCTGCGGGCGCGCGCTGTATGTCGGCATGCCGACGCCGATCGAGCTGGGTCGGCAGGCCGGTCGGCTGCTGGCGCAACGGGTCCCGGCCGGATCGCGCGTCCTGGCACAGACCGGCTCTGCCAAGGCTCCGGGTGCCGGGGGAAAGCTCCGCGGGTTCCGGGAGGCGATGGCGGAAGCCGGCATCGAGGTGGTCGGCGGGGACGACGATGGCGAGCGCGTGGACCTCGCGGCCGCGAACGTCCGTAGGCTGTTGGCGGAGAACCCCGACGTCGCGGGTTGTTACGGCGTCTACGGCTACCACGCCTCTGTCCAAGCGGCGGCGGTGGAAGAAGCCGGCCGTGCCGGGGAGGTCGCCATCATCGGCAACGACATGCTGCCGGAGACCGCCGCCGCGATCAGGCGTGGATCCGTGTTCGCCAGCATCTGGATCCGCGAGTACTACTTCGGCTACTACGCGGCCGCGGCGATCGCGATGGCCGCCCGCCTGGGTACCGGGGACGCACTCATGCTGCAGGGCTTCGACCCGGCGCGACTCGAGCGGAACCAACGGCGACTCGAACCGCGGGTGATCACCGCGGACAACCTCGCGGAGTTCGAGCAGTGGGCAGGAGAGCGTGGGGTGTTCGAACGGACGGCCGCGACCGCGAACACCTGAAAGCGATCCGGTTAGGCTGGCAGATCGGGGAGGCTAGGGGTGGACACGTGAACACAAACGGATCGTCGCGAGAGCCCGGCCCGGCACCGAGCCCGTCGCAGAGGGAACACGTCCTTTTCGCCCTGAGCCGCTACGGTCCGATGAGCCGGGCCCGGTTGCGCGAGGTTACCGGGCGTTCGCGGACCTCGGTGTGGGCGGTCGTGAGCGACCTCGTCGCCAACGGGGCTGTCGTCGAGGGCATCCCCGATCCGCTCGCGCGCGGTTCCCACAGCGGCCGGCCTCCCGGCCTCCTGCAGCTCGCCGAGACCACTGACGCGGTGGTCGGCGTCGACTTCGGGCGTACGCACATCCGGGCCGCACTGGCGGACTTGTCGGGTCGGATCCTCGCTGAGCAGCAGGTCCTGATGCAGGTCGACGACTTCGCGGCCGAGTCGTTGTCCGCAGCCGCGAAGCTCGTCACCGACCTGATCGCCGAGGCCGGAGTGGACCGGAGTGTGGTCCGGCAGGTGGTCGTCGGCCTGCCGGCCCCGGTCAATCGCGCGACGGGAAGCATCACCCTCGGCCGAGTGCTCAACAGCTGGGCGGGAGTGGTGCCGGCGACTGAGCTCGAAGAACGCATCGGGTTGCCGGTTTGGCTGGAGAACAACGCGAACCTCGGCGCTCTGGCGGAGGCGTGGGAAGGCGCCGCCAACGGAATCGACGACGTGCTCTACGTGAAGGTGTCCAGCGGCATCGGTGCCGGGCTCGTCCTCAACGGGAAGCTCTACAAGGGCGCGGCGGGTATCGCGGGCGAGATCGGCCACGTCCTCGTCGACGAGGACGGCGCAGTGTGCTGGTGCGGGAGCCGTGGTTGTCTCGACACCCTTGCCTCGGGCCGGCGCATCATCCAGTTGCTGCAACCGACGAGCCGGGAACCGCTGACGCTCGACCGGGTCGTGGAGCTCGTGCGCGACGGCGAGCCGCTGGCCACTCGCATCGTGTCCGATGCTGGGCGGACGCTCGGACGGGCGATCGCCGACCTCTGCGCGAGTCTCAACCCCGGAGCGGTCGTGCTCGGCGGTCTGGTCAGCTCGGCCGGCGACGTGCTCCTCGACGCCGTGGGAGTAAGCCTGCGGCGGTACGCGCAACCTGCGATCGCTGACGGCCTGCGGCTCCTGAGGTCGTCGCTGGGCAAACGCGCGGAGGTCGTCGGCGCGGTGACCTTCGCGCTCGACTCGACCCGACGGCAGCTTGCCGAAGAACGTGGGCTGCCGGCTCTCTCCTAGGGCGGGGAGCTCTGGATCCGGATCACGGGCGGCGGCTGGAGGCACGCACCACCAGCTCGGGTGTGAACGTCACCTGCTGATGGGTGTGCACCAGCTCTCGCGTCTCTTGCATGAGGAGTTCGGCCGCGGTTCGCCCCAGGCGATGTCGCGGCTGGCGGACCGAGGTGAGCGGCACCGTCGCGGCCGAGGCGAACTCGATGTCGTCGTAGCCGACGATCGCGAGGTCGTGTGGGACACGCAGGTCGAGGGCCGCACATGTCTGCAGAAGTCCCAGGGCCAGGAGGTCGTTGGCGCAAAAGGCGGCCGTCGGACGGGTCGCCGCCGGCAGCCCCGCCAGCCGGCGGCCCGCATTGCCGCCGTCGACGACCCCCATCTGCGACGTGGTGATGTCGACCAGGCGGTCTTTTTCCAGCCCAGCTTCGCGCAGCGCACGCAGCGCGCCTTCACGACGATCACGCACTTGCCCGATGTCCAAACGTCCACCGACGAAGGCGACGCGCTCGTGGCCCTGCTCCAGAAGGTGGCGGACTGCGATCTCGCCGCCGACCACGTCGTCGACGGCCACGGAGCAGTGGGAGTCACCGCGCCGGGTCCGGTCGACGATCACGAGGGGTGTGCCGCGTTGGGCGATTTCGTCGAGCCGCGGCGAATTCGGATCGACGGGTGTGATGAGGACGCCCTGCACGCGTTGTTGCTCGAGGCTGCTCAGGTAGTCCGCCTCGCGGACGGCGAGGTTCGTGCTGTTGCAGAGGAAGAGGGACAGGTCTTCTTGTGCGGCGACGTCTTCCATCCCGGCGGCGACGTCGGTGAAGAAGGGGTTGCGTCCGTCGAGCATCACGTAGGCGAGCACGCGGCTGTGGCCCGCACGAAGGTGGCGGGCCAGCTCGTTGCGCACGAAGCCGAGGTCGGCGATCGCCTTCTCGACCTTCGATCTGGTGGCGATGCTGACTCGGTTCGGTCGGTTGAGCACGTTGGACACCGTGCCGACCGAGACTCCAGCGGCGGCAGCGACGTCCTTCATGCCAGCGGCACGGAGCTCGGCGGGCCGTGCTCCGGTGGGGTCCTGCGCCGTCACGTGGGTTCCTCCTCGGCAGGTTGTAAAGCTAGGGTTTTGAAACGTAATAAGTCAACCGACTGAAGAGTTTGAACGATTTACCTGCGAAGTCTGAGCAGCTCGTTGACTTGGTGGTACACAGCATAGTAGCTTCGCCGCATCCGTTTGTGAAACCTTTTAATCCGGAGGTCGCGATGATGCGGCAGGAGCGCGACCGAGTGCCCTTACTCGAGGTTCGCGGGGTGACGAAGTCGTTCGGCGCGGTCGCGGCGGTGGCGGGTGTGTCGTTCCCGCTGTACGCCGGTGAGGCTCACGCGCTGGTGGGTGAGAACGGTGCCGGGAAGTCCACGATCGTCAAGATGCTGGCGGGTGTGCACCGTCCCGACGCCGGGACGCTGCTGCTGGACGGTGCGGAGGTCGCGTTCTCCTCGCCGGCGGACGCGAAGGCTTCGGGCATCGCGGTGATCTACCAGGAGCCGACGTTGTTCCCCGATCTCACCGTCGCCGAGAACATCGTGATGGGCCGCCACCCGCGTGGCCGGTTGGGGATGATCGACCGTGCTGCGATTCGCGCCGAGGCCGAGCGGCTGTTCGCCCGCCTCGGCGTGCAGATCGATCCGAGCCGCCCGGCGCGCGGGTTGTCGATCGCCGACCAGCAGATCGTGGAGATCGCCAAGGCGCTGTCCGCCGACGCGCGGGTGCTGATCATGGACGAGCCGACCGCAGCGTTGAGCCTGGTGGAGGTCGAGCGCTTGTTCTCCGTGGCGCGGGCGCTGCGCGACGAGGGTGCGGCGATCATGTTCATCTCGCACCGGTTCGAGGAGATCACCGACCTGTGCCAGCGCGTGACGATCATGCGCGACGGCCGACACGTCTCCACCGACGCGATCGAAGACGTCACCGTCGCGGAAATGGTGCGCCGCATGGTGGGACGCGACCTCGACGCGTTGTTCCCCAAGCAGGACGTGGAACCCGGAGAAGTCGTGCTCGAAGTGGCAGGGCTGGCTCGCGAGGGAGTGTTCCGCGACGTCTCGTTCGAGGTCAGGGCCGGGGAAATCGTTGCCTTCGCGGGACTGGTCGGTTCAGGTCGGTCCGAAGTGGTCCAGGCGGTGTTCGGAGTGGACGAACGCGACGCCGGAGTGGTGCGGCTCAACGGGAAGAAGCTCAAGGCCCACTCGCCTCGTGCAGCGATGGCGGCGGGCATGGCGCTGGTGCCGGAGGACCGGCGGCAGCAGGGACTGGTGATGGACCTGTCGATCGAGCGCAATGTGACGCTGCCGCGGGCGCGGGCGTTGTCGAAAGTCGGTCTGTTGCTGGGTCCCGGTGAGCGGCGGGAAGCGCTGCGCTGGACCGAGCGGCTGCGCACGAAGTACGGCCGGCTCGGCGACGCGGTGGGCACGCTGTCCGGTGGCAACCAGCAGAAAGTGGTGCTGGCCAAGTGGCTTTCGATGGCGCCGCGGGTGCTGATCGTGGATGAGCCGACGCGGGGGATCGACGTCGGCACGAAGGCCGAGGTGCACCGGCTCATGTCGGCGCTGGCGGCCGAGGGGGTCGCGGTGGTGATGGTGTCCTCGGAGCTGCCGGAGGTGCTGGGCATGGCCGACCGCGTGCTCGTGATGCGGGAGGGCCGGATCGTGGCGGAGATCCCGCGGGCCGAGGCGGACGAGAACTCGGTGATGTTCGCGGCGATGGGACAGGGAGCTGCAGCGTGAGTGCGACGAAGGTAGCGGCTCCTCCACCCCGGGAGCTGGCCAAAGTGCGAGGGTCCGGAGTCAGTGTGATCTTCCGGGCGCGTGAGTCGGGGATCGTACTGGCACTCATCGTGCTGGTGGTGTTCACCGTGGTGCAGAATCCGCGGTTCCTGTCGGGGCAGAGCATCCGCGACATCCTGCTGGGCACGGCGATCCTGGCGGTGCTGGCCGTGGGTCAGGCGGTCGTGATCATCACGCGCAACATCGATCTGTCCGTGGGTTCGGTGCTGGGCCTGTCGGCGTTCGCAGTCGGCACGATGCTGCGCGACAACCCAGGCTTGCCTGTCATCGTCGCGCTGTTGGCTGGCATCGTCGTCGGAGCGCTGTGCGGACTGGTCAACGGCGCGGTGGTGCGCTTCGGGAAAGTCCCGGCGTTGGTGGTCACGCTCGGCACCCTGTATGCGTTTCGTGGCGTCTGCTACTTCTGGGCCGGGGGCCAGCAGATCAACGCGGACAAAATGCCGCGGTCGTTCGTCGACTTCGGTGATGCATCGGTGCTCGGCGTGCCGTGGCTGGTGCTGATCGCGGTGCTCGTGATGGTGATCGCCGGGGTGGTGCTGCGCAGCTACCGCGGTGGTCGCGAGCTGTACGCGATGGGGTCGAGCCCGCAGGCCGCGCAGCTCGCGGGCATCAAAGTCGGGCGCAACACGACGATGGCGTTCCTGGTGAGTGGCGCATTGGCGGGCTTGGCCGGCGTGTTGTTCGCAGCCCGGTTCAGCACCATCGACGCCGCAGCTGGCACCGGGTATGAGCTGAATGTGGTGGCCGCCGCGGTCGTGGGTGGGGTGGCGGTGTTCGGTGGCAGTGGTTCGGTGTGGGGGGCGAGCCTCGGGGCGCTGCTGTTGACGGTGATCGGCAGCGCGCTGGCGGTGCTGGACATCAATCAGTTCTGGCAGCAGGCGATCGTGGGCGCCTTGATCCTGCTGGCCATCGGCGCCGACCGCCTTGTCGCGGTGCGCGTGGCCAAGGCACTGAAGAAGAGGGACTCCCATGTCTGACACTCCTATGCCCGATGCGCGTCGGCGGCCCTCGTGGCTCGGTCGGTTGGCGAGCTGGGACGTCGCCGTCATCGCCATCGCCGTCGTGGTCCTGCTCGTCGCGTCGGGCACCATCGACAACTTCGGCACGGGCCGCAACTACACGTTCCTGCTGCTCGACCTGCTGCCGATCGCGCTGATGGCGCTGCCGATGACGTTCATCATCGTGACCGGCGAGATCGACCTGTCGGTGGCCAGCACGCTCGGGCTCACGTCGGCGGTCATGGGTTCCCTGTGGAACTCCGGGCTGACGATCGAGACGATCATCCCCCTGTGCATCGTGCTCGGCGCGATCCTCGGTGCGGTGAACGGCTTCTTCGTCACGGTCCTGAAGCTGCCTTCACTCGCCGTCACGATCGGCACCATGGCGCTCTACCGCGGCCTCGCGTTCGTGGTGCTCGGCGACAGCGCCGTGGCCGACTTCCCGCAGTCCTACACCTCCTGGGTCACCGGGACGCTCGGCGGCAGCTCGATCCCCAACGTCCTCATCCCGCTCATCGTGCTGGCCATCGTGTTCGGGGTGGTGCTGCACGCCACCCCGATCGGGCGCGGCGTGTTCGCGGCCGGAGCCAGCGACACCGCCGCCCGGTTCGCCGGCATCCGCACCGGGCGCACGAAGTTCTGGCTCTACGTCGTCAGCGGCGCCGTCGCCGGGCTGGCCGGGGTGCTGTGGACACTGCGCTACTCCAGCGCCCGCGCCGACAACGGATTCGGCCTCGAGCTCGCCGTGGTGGCCGCCGTGCTCCTCGGCGGCGTCTCGATCTTCGGCGGCAAGGGCACGCTGCCCGGAGTGCTCGGCGGTGTGGTGCTGCTTTCCGCGCTGCAGAACGCGTTGCGGCTGCAGGACGTGTCCAACGAGGCACTCAACATCGTGACCGGCGTGCTGCTGATCATCTCGGTGCTGCTGCCCAACATCCTCTCCTCCTCCAGCGCCGCGCTGCAGCGGCGTAGGCGGAGGTCTCCCTCCCCGAATGCCGGAGCTTTGGCCGGTGCTGAACAGTAAATCCAGAAAGGTGACGAAGATGTCCCGTAGATTGTTCACCGGCGCGCTCTCCGTGGCGACCGCGGCCAGCTTGGTGCTGAGCCTTGCGGCATGCGGCGGCACAACCAAGAACGACAGCAGCAGCGCTGGAGACACTCAATCCACTGCGGCGGCGAACCCCAACGCGGCGAGCAAGCAGGGCGTGAAGATGGCGTTCCTGCCTAAGCAGTTGAACAACCCCTACAGCGACATCGAGGTCGGTGGCGGCAAGGCGGCGCTGGATGAGCTCAAGGGTGAGTACAAGCTCGTCGGGCCGAACGACGCCAGCGCGTCCTCGCAGGTCAGCTACATCAACACGCTGATCCAGCAGCAGCAGGACGTGATCGGGATCGCCGCGAACGACCCGAACGCCGTGTGTCCGTCGCTGAACCAGGCCCGCAGCGCGGGCATGAAGGTGGTGGCGTTCGACTCGGATGCGGCGAAGAGCTGCCGTGATGTGTTCATCAACCAGGCCAGCTCCCAGGGCATCGGCGAGCAGCTGGCGAAGATGGCGAACGAGCTGGCCGGTGGTGAGGGTGAGATCGCGATCCTGTCGGCGACGCCGAACGCGACGAACCAGAACGCGTGGATCGACGTGATGAAGACGGAGCTGGCCAAGCCGGAGAACAGCAAGCTGAAGCTGGACAAGGTCGCCTACGGCAACGACGACGACCAGAAGTCGTTCCAGGAGGCGCAGGGTCTGCTGCAGTCGTTCCCGAACCTCAAGGTGATCGTGTCGCCGACCACCGTCGGGATCGCGGCCGCGGCCCGGTATGTGAGCTCGTCGAGTTACAAGGGCAAGGTCGCGATCACCGGGCTGGGCACGCCGAACCAGATGCGCGCGTTCGTGAAGGACGGCACGGTCAAGGAGTTCGCGCTCTGGAACCCGGCCGACATCGGCTACCTCGCCGCCTACGCGGGCGTGGCGCTGAGCTCCGGGCAGATCACCGGCGCGCAGGGCCAGAAGTTCAAGGCCGGCAAGCTCGGCGAGTACACGATCGGCGCGGACGGCGAGATCGTGCTCGGCCCGCCGACGGTCTTCAACGCCGACAACATCGACAAGTACAACTTCTGACCAAGCTCCCGGCCGGGCCGCGGGTCGTGGTCCGGCCGGGTTCCACCGAGGACCGATGGATGGCTATCCCTACCACCGCGCAGGTGGGTGCAGCTCACCAGGCTGACGACGGTCCTGTGCCTCGGTATGGCGCGCGCGAGCGCATGACAACGAGAGACGTGATCGACTTGCCCGACCTGACTGCCGTGAAGTCCGCTTTGCGGGCGCAGCGGATCGAGACCCCTTCGTGGGCGTTCGGCAACTCCGGCACCCGGTTCAAGGTCTTCACCCAGGCCGGGGTTCCCCGCACGGCCGAGGAGAAGATCGCCGACGCGGCCACGGTGCACCGCTTTACTGGGGTGGCGCCGAGCGTGGCGCTGCACATCCCGTGGGACCGCGTCGACGACTTCGCCGCGCTGCGCGCCTACGCCGAGGACCTGGGCGTGCGGATCGGGGCGATCAACACGAATGTTTTCCAGGACAACGACTACAAGCTCGGCTCGGTCACCAACCCCGACCCCGGGATCCGGCGCAAGGCGACCGACCACCTGCTCGAGGCGATCTCCATCATGGACGCCACGGGTTCGCGTGATCTGAAGCTGTGGTTCGCCGACGGCCTGAACTACCCGGGTCAGGACGACCTGCGCGACCGTCAGGATCGGCTCGCGGCCGCGTTGCGCGAGACCTACGATCGGCTCAGTGAGAACCAGCGGATGTTGCTGGAGTACAAGTTCTTCGAGCCGGCGTTCTACGCGACCGACGTGCCGGACTGGGGCACCTCGTACGCGCACTGCCTCGAGCTGGGTGAGAAGGCGACGGTGTGCATCGACACCGGTCACCACGCGCCGGGCACGAACATCGAGTTCATCGTTGCGTTCCTGCTGCGGGCCGGGAAGCTCGGCGCGTTCGACTTCAACTCGCGCTTCTACGCCGACGACGACCTCATGGCCGGTGCGGCGGATCCGTTCCAGCTGTTCCGGATCATGAACGAGATCGTGCGCGCCGACGCGCTGGATCCGTCCTACGGCATCAATTTCATGCTGGACCAGTGCCACAACATCGAGGCGAAGATCCCGGCGATCATCCGCTCGGTGATGAACGTGCAGGAGGCCACGGCGAAGGCCTTGCTGGTGGACCGCGACGCCCTGCGCGCGGCCCAGCAGTCGGGTGACGTGCTCGGCGCCAACGCCGTGCTCATGGACGCCTACAACACCGACGTGCGGCCGCTGCTGGCCGAGGTGCGCGAGGACGCGGGCCTCGACCCGGACCCGGTCGCCGCCTATCACCGCAGCGGGTACCAGGAAAAGATCATCGCCGAACGAGCCGACGGCCAGCAGGCCGGTTGGGGAGCCTGAGCTGTGTCGAACGAAACGACTGTCGCGGCTGATCTGATTGCCCGTAGCAATGTGCTGGGTGCGGATCCGCGGAACACGAACTACGCCGGCGGCAACACCTCGGCGAAGGGTGAGATGCTCGACCCGGTCACCGCGAAGCCCGTCGAATTGTTGTGGGTCAAGGGTTCCGGCGGTGACCTCGGCACGCTGACGGAGTCCGGGCTGGCCGTGCTGCGCCTGGACCGGCTGCGCGCGCTCGTGGACGTCTACCCGGGTGTGGAGCGCGAGGACGAGATGGTGGCCGCGTTCGACTACTGCCTGCACGGTCGGGGCGGGGCGGCGCCGTCGATCGACACGGCGATGCACGGGCTGGTCGAGGCGGCGCACGTCGACCACCTGCACCCGGACTCCGGCATCGCGCTCGCCACGGCGGCCGACGGCGCGGCGCTGACGAAGGAGTGCTTCGGCGACCGCGTGGCGTGGGTGGACTGGCGGCGCCCGGGGTTCCAGCTCGGGCTGGACATCGCGGCCGTGAAGGAGGCCAACCCGCAGGCGATCGGCGTGATCCTCGGCGGGCACGGGATCACCGCGTGGGGTGCCACCTCCGAGGAGTGCCGGCGGAACTCGCTGGAGATCATCCGCACTGCGGAGAAGTTCTTGGCCGAACGCGGCAAGGCCGATCCGTTCGGCGCCGTGGTGCCCGGTTTCGAAGCCCTCCCTCATGCGGAACGTCGTGCTCGTGCGGCTGTTCTCGCGCCGGTGGTTCGAGGGCTCGCGTCCACTGACGCGATCCAGGTGGGCCACTTCACCGATGCGGATGTGGTGCTGGAGTTCCTTTCGCGGGAGAAGCTCGGGCGGCTTGCGGCGCTGGGCACGTCGTGCCCGGACCACTTCCTGCGCACGAAGGTGCGTCCGCTGGTGGTCGACCTGCCCGCGACCGCGCCGCTGGAAGATGTGGTCGCGCGCTTGAAGGAGCTGCACGCCGAGTACCGCGAGTCCTACCGGGCCTACTACGAGCGGTACGCCACCGCCGACTCGCCCGCGATGCGGGGTGCGGACCCGGCGATCGTGCTGGTGCCCGGCGTCGGCATGTTCTCCTTCGGCAAGGACAAGCAGACCGCGCGGGTGGCGGGGGAGTTCTACGTCAACGCGATCAACGTGATGCGTGGCGCGGAAGCCGTGTCGACGTACGCGCCGATCGCGGAGAGCGAGAAGTTCCGCATCGAGTACTGGGCGCTGGAGGAGGCCAAGCTCAAGCGGATGCCGAAGCCGAAACCGCTGGCCGGGCGGATCGCGCTGGTCACCGGCGCGGGTTCGGGCATCGGCCGGGCCATCGCCGAACGGCTCGCCGCGGAAGGTGCGTGTGTGGCCATCGCCGATCTCAACACCGGGGCGGCCGAAGAAGTCGTGAGTGGCATCGGCGGGCCGGACAAGGCCATCGCGGTCGCGGCGGACGTCACCGACGCGGCCGGTGTCGCGGCGGCGGTCGATGCCACGGTGCTGGCGTTCGGCGGCCTTGACCTGGTCGTGAACAACGCGGGCCTGTCGATCTCGAAGCCGTTGCTGGAGACCACCGAACGCGACTGGGACCTGCAGCACGACGTGATGGCCAAGGGCTCGTTCCTGGTGTCGCAGGCCGCGGCGAAGGCGATGATCGCCCAGGGCCTGGGCGGGGACGTCGTGTACATCTCGTCGAAGAACGCGGTGTTCGCCGGCCCCAACAACGTCGCCTACGGCGCGGCGAAGGCCGACCAGGCCCACCAGGTCCGGTTGCTCGCGGCCGAGCTGGGTGAGCACGGCATCCGGGTGAACGGCATCAACCCCGACGGGGTCGTGCGCGGCTCCGGCATCTTCGCAGGCGGCTGGGGCGCCCAGCGGGCCGCGGTCTACGGCGTGCCGGAGGAGAAGCTGGGCGAGTTCTACGCCCAGCGCACCATCCTCAAGCGCGAGGTCCTGCCCGCGCACGTTGCCGCGGCGGTGTTCGCGCTGACCGCCGGCGACCTGACCCACACCACCGGCCTCCACATCCCGGTCGACGCCGGCGTCGCCGCCGCGTTCCTCCGCTAGCTCAAAGGAGAAACCATGACCGACACGCTCGACCGGCCCGACGTCCGGCTCGCGGTGCGGCTGTGATGCGGTTGGCGGCGGTCGATCTGGGCGCGTCGAGTGGACGCGTGATGGCCGGGACCGTCGGTCCCGGCCACCTCCAGGTCGACGAGGTACGACGATTCCCGAACGGCGCCGTGCGCGCGGGCGGGACCCTGTACTGGGACGCGCGCCGCATCTATCGAGAAGCACTGACGGGGATCGCTCAGGTTCACGAGGGGGGCACGGTGGCGGGCATCGGCATCGACTCGTGGGCCGTGGATTACGGGCTCCTCGATGTTCGCGGCGTGCTGCTCAGCGATCCGGTGCACTACCGCGATTCCCGCACCGACGGGATCGCGCAGCAGGTGCAGCGGACCATCCCAGCGCGGGAGCTGTTCGCCGTGACCGGGCTGCAAGAGCTACCGTTCAACACGCTCTACCAGCTCGTGGCCGAAGGCGAGCGGCTCGCGGCGGCAGAGACGATGCTGCTCATCCCGGACCTGCTCGGCTACTGGCTGACGCGGTCGATCGGGGCCGAGCGCACCAACGCGTCGACGACTCAGCTGTACGACGTGCGAACCGGGACCTGGGCGACCGGGCTCGCCGAGCGGGCCGGAATCCCTGTTCGGTTGCTGCCGCCGCTGCGCGAGCCGGGCGAACTGGTGGGTACGTTGCGCACCGAGGTCGCTCAGGAAAACGGGCTGCCCCAAGTTCCGGTCATCGCGGTCGGCTCCCATGACACCGCCTCCGCGGTGGTCGCGGTGCCGGCTGAACCGGCGGCGAACTTCGCCTACATCTCCTCGGGCACGTGGTCGCTCGTCGGTCTCGAACTCGAGGAGCCGGTGCTCAGCGAGGCGGCACGCGATGCGAACTTCACCAACGAGACCGGCGTCGACGGCACGATCCGTTTCTTGCGCAACGTGATGGGCCTGTGGGTGCTTTCGGAAACGCTACGCACCTGGACCGGGCGAGGTGAACGCGCGAACCTGACGGAGGTATTGGCGGAAGCCGCGCACGCGGTACCACTGGCGGCGGTGGTGGACATCAACGCGCCCGAGTTCCTGCCGCCGGGCGACATGCCGGCGCGGATCGCGGCGGCCTGCCGAAAGACGGGCCAGCGCCCACCCGAGACCAAGGGTGAGATTGTCCGGTGCATTGTGGACAGCCTCGCCCTCGCGTACCGGAGTACTGTCCGCCAGGCAGCTGATCTTGTGGGTCGCAAGGTCGACGTCGTGCACGTGGTCGGCGGTGGTGTCCACAACGAACTGTTGTGTCAGCTGACCGCGGACGCGTGCGGTGTGCCGGTGCTGGCGGGGCCGGTGGAGGCGGCGGCGCTGGGCAACGTCCTGGTGCAGGCGCGGGCACTCGGCGCCGCGGACCTTCCTGATTTGACAGCCATGCGTGCGCTGGTCCGTCGAACGCAGTCGCTGAAGCGCTACGAACCTGCAGGTGGCGACTGGGCGACCGCCGACGCGCGGCTAGCCCGCTTTCGAGATGAACGCGCGGAGGTGAACGCGTGAAGGTCGCCGTGCTCGTGACGTGCATCAACGACACGATGTTCCCCGACACCGGCAAGGCGGTGTTCCGGCTGCTGCGCCGCCTCGGCGTCGACGCCGACTTCCCGGAAGCCCAGACCTGCTGCGGGCAGCCGATGGTCAACACCGGGTACCTCGACGAGGCGGTGCCGGTGGTGCGGGCTTTCGCCGGCGCGTTCGCCGGCTACGACTACATCGTGACGCCGTCGGGCTCCTGCGCGGGTTCGGCGCGCCACCAGCACGCGCTGGTGGCCCGGCGGGCGGGGGAGCCGCGGCTGGCCGAGGCCGGGCCGAAGGTGCTGGAGCTGAGCGAGTTCCTGGTCGACGTGCTCGGGGTGACCGACGTCGGCGCGTATTTCCCGCACCGTGTGACGTATCACCCGACGTGTCACTCGCTGCGCATGCTCGGCGTCGGCGACAAACCGTTGCGGCTGCTGCGCAACGTGCGCGGGCTCGATCTGGTCGAGCTGCCCGCTGCGGAGGAGTGCTGCGGGTTCGGCGGCACGTTTGCGGTGAAAAACGCCGAGATCTCCACCGCCATGGGCGCGGACAAGGCCCGTCACGTCCGTGACACCGGCGCGGAGGTGCTCGTTGCCGGTGACAACTCGTGCCTGCTGCACATCGGCGGCCTGCTCTCGCGCGAGCGCTCCGGCGTGCGGGTGCTGCATCTGGCCGACGTACTGGCCTCGACCGAGGAGGACGCGTGAGTGCCACGTTCGTCGGGATGCCGGCGTTTCCGGTGGCGGCGCGGGAGGCGCTGGCCGACAGCCAGCTGCGCCGCAACCTCGCGCACGCCACCGGCACGATCCGCGCCAAGCGCGTGGCCGTGGTCGCCGAGGTGCCCGAGTGGGAGGAGCTGCGGCTGGCGGGCGCGGCGATCAAGGACAACACTCTGCGCCACCTCGACGAGCACCTGCTCACCCTCGAAGCCGCGCTGCAGGCGCGCGGCGTGACCGTGCACTGGGCGCGGGACGCGGCCGAAGCGTGCGACATCGTCGCGCGGATCGCCCACGGCCACGGCGTCGACGAGATCGTGAAGGTCAAGTCGATGGCCACGCAGGAGATCGGGCTCAACGAGGCGCTGGCCGAGCAGGGCATCACCGCGTGGGAGACCGATCTCGCCGAGCTGATCGTGCAGCTCGGGGACGACCTGCCCAGCCACATCCTCGTGCCCGCGATCCACCGCAACCGTGCGGAGATCCGTGAGATCTTCCGCCGCCGGATGGCCGCGGCCGGCCGGCCCGCACCCGAGGACCTGACCGACGAACCGGCCGAGCTCGCGGGCGCGGCGCGGCTGCACCTGCGTGAGAAGTTCCTGCGCGCCAAGATGGCCGTGTCCGGCGCGAACTTCGCGGTCGCCGACAGCGGGACCCTGGTCGTGGTCGAGTCCGAGGGCAACGGCCGCATGTGCCTGACGCTGCCCGAGGTGCTGGTTTCGGTGGTGGGCATCGAAAAGGTCGTGCCGACCTGGGCCGATCTGGACGTGTTCCTCCAGCTGCTGCCGCGCTCCAGCACCGGCGAGCGGATGAACCCCTACACCTCCGCGTGGTCGGGGCTCACGCCCGGCGACGGGCCGCAGGAGATGCACGTGGTGCTGCTGGACAATGGCCGCACCCGCGCGCTGGCCGACGAGGTCGGGCGCCAGGCGCTGCGGTGCATCCGCTGCTCGGCGTGCCTCAACGTCTGCCCGGTCTACGAGCGCACCGGCGGCCACGCCTACGGCTCGGTCTACCCGGGCCCGATCGGCGCCATCCTCAACCCGCTGCTCAAAGGCGTGGGCGTCGACGAGCAGACCGACTCGCTGCCGTACGCCTCCAGCCTGTGCGGCGCCTGTTTCGAAGCGTGCCCGGTCCGCATCGACATCCCGGAAGTGCTGGTCCACCTGCGCTCCCAGGTCGTGGACGCCCACCGCGGCGGGGCACCGAAACCCGAGGCCGTGGCGATGAAGTCCGCGGCCTGGGTGCTGTCCGACGCCCGGCGGCTCACCCTCGCCGAACGTGGGATGGGCGCGGCGGGCAAGGCGCTGAACCGCTTCGGCCGCGCGGTCCTGCCCGGCGGCCGGCGGGCGGTGCGGCGGCTGCCCTGGCCCGCCTCGCTGTGGACCGGCGCCCGCGACCTGCCCGCACCGCCAACCGAGTCCTTCCGTGCGTGGTGGCGAAAAGGAGGCTGGCGATGACCGCCCGTGAAGCAATTCTGGCTGCGGTCCGTGACGCACTTCGCGATGCCAACCGTGCTGAGACAACGGTTCCGCGCACCTATCGGGCGGCTACGGCTGTGGAGTTCGTGGAGCTGTTCGTTGAACGCGTAATTGACTATCGCGCTGCCCTCACGAGGTGCAAGCGTGCGGAGCTCGAAAGCTCGCTTCGCGCAGCTATGGGGACCGCGCGCAAGGTTCTCCTCCCACCGGGGCTGGAAGTCGAGGTGATTGGCAGCAACCTTGAGGCGACGGTGGCATCCGACGCGCTGGGCAACGCTGACCTGGCTTCGTTCGACGCGGTTGTCACGGCTGCTGCACTGGGGATCGCGACGACCGGAACGCTGGTGCTCGACCACGGCGCGGGGCAGGGGCGAAGAGCGTTGAGCTTGGTGCCGGACGTGCATGTCTGCGTGGTTCGCGAAAGCCAGATCGTCTCCGGCGTGCCACAGGCCGTGGCGATCTTGGACCCGTTGAAACCCCAGACCTGGATCAGCGGACCGAGCGCAACGAGCGACATCGAACTGACCCGGGTGGAAGGGGTTCACGGACCGCGGACCTTGCACGTCATCCTGGTCGCCGACTGAACAGAGGACGGTGGGCCGATGAACGCAACGCTGGAACGCGAAGACATCGCCTTGCTCGCACTCTTCGCGGAAGGGTTGCCCCTGGACATGATCGCGCGAAAGCTGGAGCTTTCAGATCGAACGGTTCGCCGGCGGATGCGCTCGATCTGTGATCGGCTCGGCTTGGCCACGCCCATACAGGCCGTTGTCTGGGCGGCGCGGCGCGGGCTGGTTTGACCACCCGACATGTGTCCGATATAAGGTTTTCGACTGGTTTTGGCGATTGTCAACAGGCTGTCGCGCGAGGGCTGTCCGCATCCGGACAACCTCTTGTCTCCCAGGTGAAATCCTCGTAACCTCAGCCGAAGTTAAAACGATTCATTGCTGAATCCAAGCCGCCTTGCGGTGGGCCTTTCGGGAGTTGCTGTGCGCAACAGTGTTCGTCTTCGTGGTCCTCCCGAATTGCGGACATCACCTGCTTGGCGGCTCGCCGACGCTACGTTCGTCGGCGGCTGACGAAATATGACAACACCCCGACATCGCCTTGTTCGTTTGGGCAGTGGGGTGGATTTTTGTATGCCCGCATAGGCTTTTGAACGTAAGTGTTCGGCTGGTCGCGAGGATTCAGAACTTTCGAAGGATTGTCGACGGTTCCCATTCGGTCTAGCTTGATCATGAATCGTTTCAGCTTCGAGCGGGCGAACAAGTTCGAATCGCGTACCGGATGCGCGTGAGCGTGCGTCCGTCGATCGGGAACGAGGACAAAGATGTCGACGAGCAGACGAGGGTTCCTTCGGGGCGCGGCCGCGGCGGCCATCGGTGCGGCGGGTGTGGCGGCGCTACCGGGAACCGCGGCAGCGGCTGCGACCGGCGAGCTGGAAACCGCGACCGGTCTGGGCGCCGCTGAAGCAGGCGGAGTGGGGTCGGCGCGTCTTGCCGTTCCCCGGCTCGCTTCGGCGCTGGACGGTTCGGACGTGCTGGGCGGGTTCAGAACGCCGCCCGCGGAGGTTCTGCCCCGGGTGTGGTGGCACTGGATGAACCAGAACATCACCCAGGAAGGCATCAAGGCCGACCTCGAGTGGTTCAAGCGTGCCGGGATCGGCGGGATGGTGAACTTCGACGGCGCGGGCCGGGTGCCCGTGGTGGTGCCGAATCCGTTGCCGTACATGTCGGACGGCTGGAAGGCGGCCTTCCGGTACGCCATGCAGCAGGCCGACCGGCTGGGCCTGGAGGCCGACGTCGCCTGTTCGCCGGGGTGGTCGGAAACCGGTGGACCCTGGGTGACGGCCGAAGATGCGATGAAGAAGTACGTGTGGACCGAGACCTGGGTGTCGGGCGGGCAGGGCCAGGTGAAGCTGCCGCAACCACCCGCGGTGGCGGGTCAGTTCGGGGATGCCGCGGCGGCCTCCTCCACCCCTACGCCGTTGCCTGCCTTCTACCGGGACGCGCGCGTGTTCGCCTACCGCGTCCCGAACGGAACGCAGAACCAAGCGGCGCTTGCGCCGAAGGTCTTCGCTAGTGGGCTGCAGGCCGACCCGAAGGCGACTCCGACTTCGAACGGCGACCAGGGTGTCCCACTGGACGTTGCGAAGCTGTCGAACGCCTCGGTCGCCGATGCCCAGTACCTACCCGCGCCCGGCGGCGGCGGGACCTGGGTGCGCTTCGAATACCAGCGCCCGGTCACGGTCACCGGCGTCACCATCGCGACCGGCGCGGCGTTCAGCGGGTGGAACGACGTCGTGGAGTACGGGCCGTCGGCGCAGGTCTACAGCAGCCGCGACGGCCGGCAGTGGACGCTGCTGACACAGGGCATCTACAGCGGGGTGCAGCGCACGCTGTTCGTGCCGCAGACCACGGCGAAGTACTTCAAGGTCGTCTTCGGCCAGAGCTCCACGGCGCCGTCGTCGGCTCCAATCGCCCTGTCGAGCCTGATCCTGCGCACCGTCGCGACGGTGCACGAGTTCGAGGTGAAGGCCGGGTTCGGGCAGACGGCGAACTACTACCACATCGCCACCCCTTCGCAGGGCGGCGCGGCGGCGGTCCGCCGGTCCGACGTCGTCGACCTCACCGGGCGGATGGCCGCGGACGGGACGCTGAACTGGCGAGCGCCGTCCGGCACGTGGGTGGTGGTCCGCCTGGGGTACAGCCTCACCGGCCACCAAAACGGCCCGGCGTCTACGGCCGCGACCGGACTGGAGGTCGACAAGCTCGACGCCGGCCGGGTCCGCAAGTACCTCAACACCTACCTCGACATGCTCGCCGACGCGGCCGGCAAGGACCTCTTCGGCCGCCGTGGCTTGACCGGGCTGCTCAACGACAGCTACGAGGCGGGCTACCAGAACTGGACCGAGTCGCTGCTGGACGAGTTCCGCAAGCGCCGCGGCTACGACCCCGCACCGCACCTGCCAGTGCTCACCGGGGTGCCGGTCGACAGCGCAGCCGACGCCGACAAGTTCCTGTGGGACTGGCGGCGCACGCTCAATGAGCTGCTGGCCCAGAACCACTACCAGGTCATCCCGGCCGAAGCCCACAAACGCGGCCTGCAGCGCACCTACGCCGAGGCGCAGGAGGACAAGCGCGGCTGGTTCGGCGACGACATGGAGATGCGGCAGTACGCCGACTTCCCGATGGGTGCGTCGGGGGAGGCGTTCGCACCGGGGGACCAGTCGTTCGAGACCTACCGGGTCGACACCCGTGGCGCCGCGTCGGTCGCGCACATCTACGGCCGTCCGCACGCCGCAGTCGAGGCATTCACCTTTACCCCGCAGGGCTTCACCCCGAAGGATCTCAAGCCGCTGGCCGACGAAATGCTGGCACAGGGCGCGACCCGGTTCATGATCCACACCTCGGTGCACCAGCCGCTCGACCGCGGTCCCGGCGTCACGTTGAACGGCATCGGCTCGTTCTTCACGCGACTGGAGACCTGGGCCGAGGTGGCGAAGCCGTGGACGACGTACCTGTCGCGGTGCAGCTGGTTGCTGTCTCGGGGCACGCACGTCGCCGACGTCGCATACTTCTACGGACAGGAAGCGCCCGCCACGGGCGTGTGGGGCCGCAGCTTCCGGCAGACCGACCAGCCCGTCGGCTACGACTACGACTTCGTCAACGGCACCGTCATCCTGAACGAGTTGTCGGTGCGCGACGGCCGGATCGTCACCCGGACCGGTCAGGCGTACGCGCTCCTGCAGCTCGGCGGCGATGCTCAGCGCATCACGCTGGCAGTGCTGCGCAAGCTCGCCGGGTTCGTGGACGCCGGCGCGGCGATCGCCGGCCCGAAACCGCTGGGGTCCCCGAGCTTGGCGGATGACGACGCGGAGTTCCAGAAGCTGGCCGCGCGGTTGTGGGGCGATGGCGAGCAGCGTGATCGCGTCGTCGGTGCCGGTCGGGTCTTCAGCGGCGTGACCGCGGCCGAGGCGCTCGCCGAGCTCGGGGTCACCCCCGACTGGACCTTCCGGCTCGACGCCATGGATCCCTTGACCGCCAACGAACCCCTGTGGCTGACGCATCGCCGCACCGACTCGGCGGACATCTACTTCATCGTCAACCGGCGCAACGTGCGCACCACCATTCCCCTGACGCTGCGCTCCGCGGGCAGCGCGGTGGAAAGCTGGGATCCGGTGTCGGGGCAGACCGCATCCATCACGTTCGACGCGACCAGCGGCGCCACCCAGCTGACCGTCGACCTCGGCCCCGCCGACTCGATCTTCCTCGTTATCTCCCACGGCAAGCCCGGGTCGAAGACCGTGGCGGTGGCCGCGGATCGGCAGATCGGCGCGATCACCGGTGCGTGGCAGGTCGACTTCCCGGCCGATCGCGGCGCACCGGCCAAGGCGAACTTCGCGTTCCTCCACTCCCTCACGCAGGAGAGCGACGCGGGGATCAAGTACTTCTCCGGCACCGCCACTTACTCGACGACGTTCGACGCGCCCGCGGACTGGACCAAGGTGGGCGGCCGCGTGATCCTCGATCTGGGGGAGGTGCACGACATCGCCCAGGTCACGATCAACGGCGCCGACGCGGGCATCGCGTGGCGGGCCCCCTATCGGCTCGACATCACCGGTGCGCTTCGCGGCGGCCGCAACACCCTGCAGGTCAAGGTCACCAACAGCTGGTTCAACCGGCTGGTCGGTGATCAGCAGCCCGGGGCCACGCCGGTCGCGAACGTGCAACCGCCGCTGAAGAACATCGCCGCCGGCACGGAACTGAAGCCGGCGGGTCTGCTCGGGCCGGTCCGGATCGTGAACCGTGCGTAGCGCCGCAGAACAAGAACCCGCCCGTCCCCGCTTCCGGCTGAAAGGACTTCCGATGAACCGCCGGCGCCCTGTCCTCACCCTCCTCGCCGTCGCGCTGCTGGCCGTGTCCGGATCGGCGACCGCTGCCGCCGCTCCGAGCAGCTCGGCGAAGCCGACCTCACTCAAGACCGAGAACCTCGCCGACCCGATCGGGATCGACGCCGGCAAGCCACTGCTCAGCTGGGTGCCCGGAAAGAGCTCGACCGGCCAGACGGCCTACGAAATCCGCTCGACCCTGGAGTCCCCGTCTCAGCACGGGAAACGTGACCTCTGGGACAGCGGGAAAGTCCGCTCCACGAGCACCTCGAACGTCCAGTACGCGGGCCCTGCGCTGCACTCGCGCGACCACGTGAGCTGGCAGGTCCGCACCTGGGACGCAACCGGGCGTGTTTCGAACTGGAGTGATCCGGCGAGCTGGGAGATGGGCCTGCTGTCCGCCGCCGACTGGTCTGCGCGCTGGATCGAGAACCCGTCGTACGACTACGCCCAGCCGGACGGCAAGGAAACTCCGCTGCCTGTCTTCGGTAAATCCTTCCCCGTGCACGGAGCGGTTAAGCAGGCCCGCCTCTACACGACCGGGCTTGGTTTGTACGCCGCGACCGTCAACGGCCGGCAGGTCGGCGACGCCGTGCTCGAACCGGGCCAGACCACCTACTCCGCGGAGGTCGACTACCGGACCTACGACCTCACGAAGGCCCTCCGGCCGGGCACGAACACCATCGGCATGGAGACGGGCAGCGGCACCTACCAGCGCGTGAAGACGCCTGGCCGGTACTTCTTCGGCGGCACCCTCGAGCAATATACCGTGTACGGCGAGCCCAAAGTCATCGCGCAGCTCGAGATCACCTACCAGGACGGACGCCGTGACATCGTCTCCAGCGACGGCACCTGGCGGACGGCGCTCGGTGCCACCACCTTCTCCTCGTGGTGGAGTGGCGAAGAGTACGACGCCCGCCGAGCGAGCCAGTCACCGACCTCGGCCGCCGCGCTGAACAACCCCGGCTGGCAGCAGGCGAGCCCGGTCACCCTCACCCAGTCCACGACGCCGCGTGACACCACGCCGTTGCGGGCGAACCCGCGCCCACCGGTCACCGTCGCGCAGACCGTGCAGCCGACCACCATCCGCAAGCTCACCGACGGCTCGTACATCCTCGACTTCGGAGCCAACCGGTCAGGCTGGCCCAGCGTTTCGGTCTCGGGACGCGCAGGTGACACCGTGACGATGATCCCGGCGGAGAAGCTGGCTGCCGACGGCACACTGGACATCGCCAGCACCGGCGCGAAGCCCGGCAGCCAGATCGCCTACCGGTACACGCTTTCCGGGCACGGTAAGGAGACGTGGCACCCGCAGTTCACCTACAGCGGCTTCCGCTACCTGCAGGTGAGTGGTCTTCGCACGGCGCCGGCCAAGGACACCGTGACCGTGGACGTGATCCACGCGGCGAACCCGAGCGCGAGTGACTTCAGCTCGTCCAGCGATGTGCTGAACCAGATCCACGCGATCACCGAGCGGGCGATCCAGAGCAACATGATGTCGGTCATGACCGACTGCCCGGATCGGGAGAAGGGTCCCTACACCGGCGACAACCTGCAGAACCTCGACGCCCTGCTCACCGACTACGACATGTCGGCCTTCGAACCGCAGCTCGTGCGCAACATGGCCACCGCGCAGCGGCAGCCGGGTGACGTGTCGCCGGGCTTGATCGCCAACATCGCCCCCGAGTTCCACCGCGTCGCACCCACCACGCAGACCAAGCCCCAGGGCACCATCGAGTTCCTCGACGAGGTCAACTGGGGTGGTGCCGTGATCCGGATCCCGTGGCAGCTCTACCTCACCTACGGCGACACCCGGACCATGGCGGCCTACTACGACAACATGGTGGCCTGGCTCGACTACGAAGCCCAGAACAAAGCCGCCAACAACGGTGACATTCCCGGGCTCGGTGACTGGTCCGCGACGGACAACACGACGCCGATGCAGCTGGCCATCCTCTCCGGCTACTACACGGCTGCCGACAACATGGCCGACGTCGCCCAGGTCCTCGGGAAGACGGCCGACCACGCCAAGTACACGGCTCTGGCCGCCCAGCTCGCCACGGAGTTCACCACGCGCTTCCGCCACGTCGACGCGACCGGCGTCTACTACGGCAGTGACAGCGAAGCCTCCAACGCGATGGCCCTCGACGCCGGGCTGGTCGCGCCGGCCGAGCGCGCCGCGGTGCTCGACCGCCTCGTGGCGTCGGTGCGCACGGCCGGCAACCACATCACGACCGGCTCGGTCGCCCTCGGACCGCTCTTCCGCGCGCTCGAGGCCGGCAACCGTGACGACGTCGTCTACGACATGGTCGTCAACCCGACCTCGCCCGGCTACGGCTACCTGATCGCCAGCGGCCACACCACGCTGTCGGAGAGCCTGGACGGCGGCGGCTCGCAGAACCACCACTTCCTAGGCGCCGTCGACGCGTGGTTCGTCCGCGGGCTCGCCGGAATCCAGCAGACGGACGGTTCGGTCGGTTACCGCGACCTCACCATCGCGCCCGCGGTCGTCGGGGGTCTGACCCACGCCGAGGGCAGCTACCGGACACCGTACGGCACGGTCAGCAGCGCGTGGACGAACTCCGCGCACGGGTTCCGGCTCCAGGTGACGGTTCCGCCGGGCGCGACCGCCACCGTGCACGTCCCGGCCGCCGCCGGCCGCAACGTCCAGTCCTCTGGACCGGGGGCCCGCCGCGTCGCCGACGCTGTCTACACCGTCGGTGCCGGGCAGTACACGTTCACCGCGACGAACTGATCGTGTGTCCGAGGTGGCCGGCCGGCCACCTCGGACACCGCTCTCCCTGATAACCCCACCCCCAAGGAGACACTCGATGGACGTCACCCGTCGTGCGATGTTGAAGTGGTCCGGAGCGGGGGTCGCCGCCGCCGGTGTCGTGGCGGTGACCCCCGCCGGCCTGGCGGCGGCCGACCCCGCGGCCACGGCGCCGGCCGGCTCGCTCGCCACGCCACCGCCGGCGTCACCTCAGGCTCAGGCAGCCGCGAAGAAGGCCCGGCAGCTCGTGGCGAAGATGACGCTCGAGGAAAAAATCGCCTACTGCCACGGCATTCCGGCCACGAAGGGCTTCACCGGGCACATCCCCGCCAACGACCGGCTCGGTATCCCGGCCCTGCGGCTGGCCGACGGGCCCAGCGGGGTCGGCAACGGATCCACCGGCGTCACGCAGTGGCCGGACTCCAAAGCCCTGGCCGCCACCTGGAACCCCGCGACCGCGACCGACTACGGGAAGGCGTACGGCGCCGAGCAGGCAGCCAAGGGACACAACGTCGCCTTGGCGCCGTGCATCAACATCCTGCGCCTCCCGCACTGGGGGCGGTCGTTCGAGACCTACACCGAAGACCCGTTCCTCAACGGACAGCTCGCGGCCGCCACGATCCGGGGCATCCAGACCAACCACGTCATCTCGACGGTCAAGCACTTCGCCGCCAACAACCAGGAAATCCTGCGCAACTCGATCGACGCCGTGGTCTCCGCCCGCGCGCTGCAGGAGATCTACTACCCGGGGTTCCGGGCCGCCGTGCAGCAGGGCCAGGTCGGCGCCGTCATGACGTCCTACAACAAGGTCAACGGCACCTGGGCCCACGAGAACCGCGTCAACGTCCAGGACACGTTGCGCGACGCGTGGGGCTTCGACGGCATGGTGATGTCGGACTGGGGCGGCACACACAGCACACTCCAGACCGCCAAAGCCGGCTCGGACACCGAAATGCCCGGCGGCACCTACCTCGGCGACGCGCTCAAAGCCGCCGTGCAGAACGGCAGCGTCAGCGAGGCTCAGCTCGACACCATGGCGACCCACGTCCTCACGGCGATGATCCGAGTCGGACTGTTCGATCACCCGTTGCCGGACCCGGCCACGGTCGTCGGCACCGTTGTGTCCACGCCGGAGCACCTCACACTGGCCCGGCGCATCGGCGTCGAAGGCAGCGTGCTGCTGAAGAACAATGGCGTGCTGCCCCTGGCTCGGCCCCGCAGCATCGCCGTGATCGGCAATGCCGCCGACGCCGGTGCGCAGACCCACGGCGGTGGCTCGGGCAGCGTCAACGCCAACGGCACGGTCGTGACCCCGTTGGCCGGGATCCGCGCGCGGGCCGGAGCCACCCCGGTCACCTACGCGCAAGGCACCCTCGGCATCGCCGCGCTGCCGGTCGTACCCGCGGCGGCCTTCGGGTCCGGCCTGACGGCCACCTACTACGCGTCCACCGACCTGACCGGTGACCCGGTGGGGACCGAGACCGTGTCCACCCTGAACGTCACCGCGACGCCGGCAGCGGTCGCGGCCCAGACGGACGGCTGGTCCGCGCGGTACACGGGCACCCTCACCGCCACTGAAGCGGGCGGCTACCGCTTCAGCCTCAGCGTCGGCGGCGTGACGACGCTGAGCATCGACGGAAAGGAGGTGGTCACCGCTCTGCCCGGTCGCGAGGCTGTGCAGAACGGCCTGGTGACCTTGACCGCCGGCAACCACACCATCGAGGTCACCTACGTGTCGGCCGCGCCGGCCGGCGGGCGCGCACCGCGCACGTCGCTGGTACTCGGGTTCCAGGCCGGCTACGACAAGCTCCACCAGGCGGCGGCCGACGCGGCGCGCGCGGCGGACGTCGCCGTCGTTGTGCTGGCCGACCTCACCAGCGAAGGCATGGACCGCTCGACACTCGCCCTGCCCGCCGACCAGAACGAGCTCGTCGCCGCGGTCGCGAAGGCCAACCCGAACACGGTGGTCGTGCTCAACACCTCCGGCGCGGTGCTGATGCCGTGGCTGGGCAGCGTCAAGGCGGTCATCGCCAATTGGTACGCCGGTCAGGAACAGGGCAACGCCCTGGCCGCCATGCTGTTCGGCGACGAAGAGCCGGGCGGCCGCCTGCCCGAGACGTTCCCCGCGACCGATCAGCAGGGGCCCGCCAAAACGACCGTCGAGTTCCCAGGCGACGGCGTGCAGGTGTACTACGACGAGGGGCTGGCCGTCGGCTACCGCTGGTACCAGCACTCCGGCGAAAAGCCGTTGTTCCCCTTCGGTTTCGGTCTGTCCTACACCACCTTCCGCCTCGGCGGTCTGCGCGTCTCCCGCGCGGGGGACGGACTTCGTGCTCAAGCGACGGTCACCAACACCGGCTGGCGGACCGGCTCGGAGGTCGTGCAGCTCTACGTCGCTGCTCCCGACGCCGCGCAGGAACCCTCGCAGCAGCTCAAGGCGTTCACCAAGGTGACGCTGAAGCCGGGCCAGAGTACGACGGTGACGCTCGACGTGCCGCGCGCCGAGCTCGCGGTCTGGCTCAGCCCGAGCACCGGGTGGACCGTGGTGCCGGGCAGCTACTCCGTCGGCGTGGGCACCTCGTCGGCAGATCTCCCGCTCCGAGGTCGCATCGCGGTGTCCTGACCCTCCCGACGCACAGAAGCGGCGCCGAGCTTCCGCCCGATGCGGTCCCCGACGTTGCCCGCCGTGATCAGCAGCCCGGCCAACGCGAACCCGTACCCGTCGGCGATCCAGAGCGCCTGCGT